>UQIL01000001.1 GCA_900541025.1 uncultured Collinsella sp.
GTGACGTCGTACAGGCGCGGAATCAGCTGCACGAGCGTGGACTTGCCCGAGCCCGTGGAGCCAATGATGCCGAGCATCTGACCGGCATGCGTGGTGAAGTTCACGCCGCTGATGACGTCGGCGCGGGCATCGGGATACTGGAAGCTTACGTCGCGGAAAGTGAGCTCACCGCGCGGCGCGCTGGCGGCAGGCAGTTTGGGCGAGGCGGGGTCGTTGATGCTGGTGGGGCAGGTGATGACCTCTTCCACGCGCTCGGCCGCGACCTCGGCACGGGGCAGGATGACCGAAACCATGGTGAGGATCATAAACGCCATAACGATCTGCATGGTGTAGGAGATAAACGCCATCATGTTGCCGACCTGCATCACGCCGTCGGACACGCCCTGCGCGCCAAACCAGACGATAAGCACGGTGATGCAGTTCATGACGAGCATCATGAGCGGCATCATAAAGCTCATGGCGCGGTTGGTGTAGAGCTGCGTGGTCATCAGGTCGAGCGACGCCTTGTCAAAACGCTCGAGCTCATGCTCCTCGCGGTTGAACGAGCGGATGGGCATAAGGCCGTCGAGTAGCTCGCGGGCGGTAAGGTTCACGCGGTCCACGAAGCTCTGCATCTTCTTGAACTTGGGCATGGTGAGGCCCATGAGCACGCCGACGACGGCCGAGACCGCGATGATGGCCACGGCGATGGTCCACTCTAGGCCGGTATGGTTGGCCAGGACGCGCATGACGGCGACGATGCCCATGACGGGGGCCATCAGACACATGCGGATAAACAGGGTTGCGGCCATCTGGATCTGCTGAATGTCGTTGGTGCAGCGGGTGATGAGCGAGGCCTGGCTAAACTTGCCCACCTCGGCCGGCGAGAAGTGCATAACCTTGTTGAAGGTCTCGCGGCGCAGGTCGCGGGCGATGGAGCAGGCGGTGCGCGAGGCCACGGCACCGGTCAGGATGGTGGCGACGAGCGAGATCAGGCACAGACCAAACATCGTGGTCGCCATGCGGCCCAGGTAGGCGTTCTGCACGTCGGCGGGGTCGATGCCCTGTGCCTTGTACTCGTCCTGCACATAGCTCACGGCGCGTTGGGTCACGATGGAGCCCGACATGGAGCCCATTTTGTCCGCCATATCGTTGGCGCCCTCGACGAGCTTGCCCTGGTCGATTAGGCCGCCTTCAACGCCTAGACGCAGACCCTTCATGGTGATCTTACCGCCGTCGGCATCAATCTGCTTTTGCATATTCTGCGCCGCTGCGGCCTTCTGCTGCATCTCGGCGAGCTGCTCGGGCGTCATCGCCGCCATTTGCTCGGGCGTGGGCATGGCCTGAGCGGCGTCGCTGTCTTTCTCGCTGGACGTGCCGGTCATGTCGCCCATGGAGTCGGCGTCGATGCCCTGGTTGAAGGCGAGCACGACGGTCTCAGGCAGGCTCATAATGTCGGCAATCTTGCTGCCGTCGGCACGCTCTTCCTCGGTGCCCTTGTACGTTCGAATGCCGTTCTTGTCTGCCTTGCCAAACACGGCCTCCACAGCTTTGGCGTCCTTGGCGCGCATAAAGAGTTCGAGGTCGTCGAGCGATTCGGCGCGAATGGTGTCGGGCACGGGCGAGGCAATGCCGCCTTGCTGCACGCCCACGTCGACGATGTCGCTCATATAGGTAGGCAGCGCCAGATCGGCGTTGCAGCTGATTACGATAAGTACGATAGCTGCGAACAGTGCCAGGATATGTTTTTTAAAGAGCTTGAGAATCCTCACTCGGCATCTCTCCTTTCTTGATTGCGGTCGATAATTTCGTTGGCACGTCTTAGAAGGCGCACCATCTCTTGGGTATCTGTTTCGCCGAGCTGCTCGAGGAAAGCCGCGGTGCGCTCCTCGAATTCCCGGCGTTTGATTTCGAGATCCTGGAATCCCTTGTCGGTCACTATGACGTGTACGCGACGACGGTCGGTCTTTGAATGCTCGCGCTCAATCCAACCCTTGGCCTCGAGGGCGCGCAAGATATTGGCGATGCGGGCGCTCGAGACCCAGGCACGATCAGCGAGTTCGCTCGGCGTGAGCGAACCGCCAGCGAGCATGAGGGCGCGCATGACGGCCATCTCGCCGCTGAGAACTTTGTCCACAAAGCGCGAAACGCGCTGGTGAATGCCGCCAAACTCAGTAAGGAGCTGACGTCCAAGCTCATGGAAATCGGTATCTTCCACCGAAAACCCCTAACACTAGAAACTATTTTCGGTGAAAGATGATACCCTTGCACGCGCACCCTATACGGTAGATTTTGGGTCATGCCTAGAAAACAACCTTTAGGCGACCTCCGTACACCGTCGGTATCAGCAAAGTAAGGGGTAGATCGTAAGGCATGTCCCAAAGCCTACTCAGAGGCACTTTACCCTGCTAAAGCTGGCATAACAGCTAGAGCGAACGTCGTACAAAGGCAAGGAAAAATAACATACAAATCGGTGAACGGTAGTTGTTCGCGCTCGCATTTCCTGCGGGTTTGTAAAAAACGCCCTTATGATATAAAAAAAGAAACATATAACAGCCCAGATGGAGAGGGTCGCTATGTTATCCTTCTCAAACGGGTGAAATCTTGGGTTTTTGGGTTGTAGTTCCAAGGTGGACAAACGTTTTTCTCTGCACCAACGTGTGGTGAAGAACGGAAGAAGCCGGTAGTGCAAGCCGAACATTCAAGAATTCAATAAGCAGCGGTGTGAGAGAGCGCCGCATTACACGTAACTAGGAGCGTGGTTACACAATGCAGGAGGCATGGGAAGGCTTCAAGGAAGGCATCTGGACGGGAGAGGTTGACGTCCGAGACTTCATCCAGAAGAACTACACCCCTTACGAGGGCGACGAGTCGTTCCTCGCCGGCCCGACTGAGCGTACCAAGGAGCTGTGGGGCGAGGTTCTCGACCTGCTGCTTAAGGAGCGCGAGCAGGGCGGTGTCCTCGATATGGACACCAAGACCGTCACGGGTATCGTGAGCCACCCCGCTGGCTACATCGATAACGCCCACCGCGAGAAGGAGACCATCGTCGGCCTCCAGACCGACAAGCCGCTCAAGCGCGCGCTGCACGTCAACGGCGGTATCCGCATCGCTTGCCAGGCTGCCAGCCAGCACGGCTATAAGGTCGATGAGAACGTTGTCGAGCGCTACACCTTCGAGCGCAAGACCCACAACGCTGGCGTCTTCGATGTCTACACCCCCGAGATGCGCGCTTGCCGCTCGGCTCACATCATCACCGGTCTGCCCGATGGCTATGGCCGCGGCCGCATCATCGGCGACTACCGTCGTGTTGCCCTGTACGGCGTCGACTACCTGATCAAGGACAAGGAGGCCCAGAAGGCTTCCACCCCGACGGTCATGACCGCCGACAACATCCGCGATCGTGAGGAGCTGCAGGAGCAGATTCGTGCCCTCGGCGAGCTCAAGATGATGGCCGAGACCTATGGTTTCGATATTTCCAACCCTGCTACCAACACGCAGGAGGCCATCCAGTGGATGTACTTCGCCTACCTCGCTGCCGTCAAGGAGCAGAACGGCGCCGCTATGTCCATCGGCCGTACCTCCACGTTCATCGACATCTACGCTGAGCGCGACCTTGCCAACGGTACCTTCACTGAGGAGCAGATCCAGGAGTTCGTGGATCACTTCATCATGAAGCTCCGCATGGTCAAGTTTGCCCGTACCCCCGAGTACCAGGCCCTGTTTACCGGCGACCCGCAGTGGGTCACCGAGTCCATCGGCGGCATGGGTGTCGACGGCCGTACGCTCGTTACCAAGATGAGCTATCGCTACCTGCACACGCTCGAGAACATGGGCACCAGCCCCGAGCCCAACATGACCGTTCTGTGGTCGACCCGTCTGCCCGAGAACTTCAAGAAGTTCTGCGCCAAGACTTCTGTCGCCAGCTCCTCGATCCAGTACGAGAACGACGACCTCATGCGCGTCTATCATGGCGACGACTACGGTATTGCCTGCTGCGTGTCCTCCATGCGCATCGGCAAGGAGATGCAGTTCTTCGGCGCCCGTGCCAACCTGGCCAAGTGCCTGCTGTACGCACTCAACGGCGGCGTCGACGAGGTCTCCAAGAAGCAGGTCGGCCCCAAGTATCGCGCCGTCGAGGGCGATACGCTCGATTACGACGACGTTGTGGCCAAGTACAACGACATGATGAAGTGGCTCGCTGGCGTGTACGTTAACTCGCTGAACATCATTCACTACATGCACGACAAGTATTGCTACGAGCGCATCCAGATGGCTCTGCACGACAAGCACGTGCACCGCTGGTTCGCTACGGGCATCGCTGGCCTTTCCGTCGTGGCTGACTCCCTGTCCGCCATCAAGTACGCCAAGGTCCACCCTGTCCGTGATGAGAACGGCATCATCGTCGACTTCGAGACCGAGGGCGAGTTCCCCAAGTACGGTAACGACGACGACCGCGTCGACCAGATCGCTCACGACGTTGTGCACCAGTTCATGGAGTACATCCGCATGAACGACACCTACCGCAACTCCGTGCCCACGACCTCGGTTCTGACCATTACTTCCAACGTCGTGTACGGCAAGAAGACCGGCTCCACCCCCGACGGCCGCAAGGCTGGCCAGCCGTTCGCCCCGGGTGCTAACCCCATGCACAAGCGCGATAGCCACGGCGCCATCGCTTCGCTGTCTTCGGTTTCCAAGCTCCCGTTCCGCGATGCTCAGGACGGCATTTCCAACACCTTCTCCATCATCCCGAGTGCGCTCGGCAAGGAGGACCAGGTGTTCTTTGGCGATATCGACCTTGATCAGCTGGGCGAGTAACTATTGTTAGTGCTATACTAACAATAATGATTACTGATTAGCGCGCCGGTTTCGGCCGGCGCCTATCAATCGAAGGAGACACATTATGAAGGTTTCTGAAGTTTCCGAGACTCAGGCCGATAACCTGGTCCACATGCTCGACGCTTACGCCGAGAAGGGTGGCCACCACCTGAACATCAACGTCTTCAACCGTGAGACGCTGCTCGACGCTCAGGCTCACCCCGAGAAGTACCCGCAGCTGACCATCCGCGTTTCCGGCTATGCCGTGAACTTCCACACGCTCACCAAGGAGCAGCAGGACGAGGTCATTGCGCGTACCTTCCACAACAAGTTCTAAAGGGGTTTAACTCCCGCAGGATCGCCGGGCCGTCTTGGGTTACTTTCCAAAACGTCCTCGGACATGCAAAGGGCTCCGCTGCGCGCTTCGCGCGGCGGAGCCCTTTGCGTCCTGCGGGATGTTTTGGAAAATAACCCAAAACCGGCCATGTGGGGTCCTTTGGAGTCACCCTTTAGGCGGAACTCTCCTAATTATTTGGATGAGTCGTTTACTTACTTGTACTGTTACCGTCTTCCCGCTCTTGTTGGGGTATGCTTTGTTCGTATGTAAACGAATGACATATTGATGGGGTAGGGTGCTATGGCTCGCGAGGGTGCTCGTTCTAAGGATGCGGTTAAGCCTGGTATCAAGGAAGTTGCAGCGGTGGCGGGGGTTTCGCCCACTACGGTATCTCGCGTGCTTAATAATCGCGGCTATATTAGCCAAGAGACCCGCGATAAGGTCCATGCCGCGATGAAGCGCATCAACTATACGCCCAACGATATCGCCCGTGCCATGCTCAACGGTCGCCTGAATCTAATAGGTATGATCGTCCCCTATGTCAGCAGCCCGTTTCATGCCCAAGCGGTCCAAGCCGTTGAGCGTACCCTGGCCGAAAACGGTTTTAAGATGTTGCTGTGCAATAGCGCCAATCGACCTGATCTTGAGCGTTCTTATATCGATATGCTTCGGCGCAATATGGTTGATGGCGTCATTGTCAACTCGCTTAATATCGGTGCCGAGGTGTATGCCGAGATGGGTTTGAGTCTGGTTGGTATCGACTGCGACCTTGGCGAGGCCTCTGTTCAGATTGCGAGCGACAGCTATAGTATCGGCGAACTTGCCACGCGTCGCCTGATCGATGACGGGTGTTCGCGCATCCTGTGCCTGCGCAGCAATAGCCGCATGCGCATGCCTGCCAATAAGCGTACCGATGCCTACCTCGATGTTGTTGAGCAGGCCGGTTTGCCCGCGCTTGTCCGTGAGGTCGAGTTCGTTAAGCCCGACGACGAAAAGAGCGCGGTCGTTGCGAAGATCCTCGATGAGAACCCCGATATTGACGGCATCTTTGCGGGAGACGACACGATGGCGGCTATCTGTCTTAACGTGATGAAGCAGCGCGGCTTGAGCGCTCCGGGCGATATTAAGGTCGTGGGCGCGGATGGTGCCCGCCGCACTATGACGTTTATGCCTGACTTAACAACCGTTCGCCAAGATATCGATCGCATCGGAGAGCTCGCGGCGCAATCCATCATTGCTCTTATTAACGGCGAAAAGCCCGAATCGAATATCAAGCTCCCCGTTGAACTCATTGAGGGCAAAACCGCGTAGTTCATCCCGTGCCAAAAGAATTCCTCAAACACCTCTGATGACCGTTCGCCGGCATATGTCAACCGTTTGCCGACGACTGGAACTGCGAAAAGACGTATTGGTGTGAAAACGTTTGACATATGAAAACGATTGACATATCTTGCAGTTGTACCGAGTTAGTATCTCGTGAGAAAGGAAGTCTCGGATGCACAAGGTGTATTACCAGCCTGAGGGAATTTGGGTAGGCGACATCATGCCGTACGGCGAGGACGGCACGTTCTATCTCTATCATCAGCGTGACACGCGAAACCCCGGACCTTTCGGAGAGCCGTTTGGCTGGGCACTCGCGACAACCAAGGACTTCGTCAATTACAAAGACTTTGGCGAGAGCCTTGAGCGTGGCGGCGACGAGGAAGTCGACCAGTATGTTTATGCCGGCACGGTGTTTAAGGTGGGCGACAAGTACCATGCGCTCTACACTGGTTGCAATCGCGATAAGGTCAAGGCACGCTTGATGAAGCAGGTTCTTCTTCACGCAACGAGTGACGACGCCGTCAAGTGGGAGAAGAACATCGCCGAGACGCTGCTTCCGCCCCAGGAGGGTTACGATGACCGCAACTGGCGCGATCCCTTTGTGCTTTGGGATGAGGAGAACGAAGAGTACATGCTCATCCTCGGCACGCGTGTGGGCGAGGACAAGCGTCTGATGACCGGTCGTCTGGTCAAGTTCACCTCCAAGGACCTGGATACCTGGGAGTTCCAGGGCGACTGGTGGAATCCGGGCCTGTACACCATGTTCGAGATGCCTGATCTCTTTAAGATGGGCGACTGGTGGTATCTGGTGTTCTCCGAGTACAGTGATGGCAACAAGACCCGTTACCGCATGTCTCGCTCTATCAACGGTCCTTGGATCACTCCTGCGGACGATTCCTTCGATGGCCGCGCGTACTATGCCGCGCGTACCGCATTTGACGGCGAGCGCCGCGTTCTCTTTGGTTGGGTTCCTACGCGTGACGAGGGCGGTGACCCCAGCTCTTACCTGTGGGGTGGCACCTTTATGCCTCTCGAGATCGTTCAGCGTGTTGACGGAACGCTCGGCACCAAGCTTCCTGACAGCATGCTTGGCGCCTTTGGCGAGGCTAAGGCAGTCGAGGCCTTTGAGCTCTCCTGCGAGTCGGGCAAGGTCGAGCAGGTGCTCGCCGCGGATGCCGGCTCCACCTACTTGCTCGATGCCGACATTGAGTTCGGCGGTAACGCTGCCGGCTTCTCGGTCAAGTTCGCCGAGGACGCCGAGACCGGTCTTGCCTATGAGTTCCGCGCCAACCTGCGCGAGGGCAAGCTCGAGTTCACGCCGGCTCCCCAGTACCCGTGGTTCCAGGTCAACAACATGGGCCTCGAGCGTCCGTTGTTCTTTAAGGGCGAGGGCACTCACCATGTGCGTCTGGTCGTCGACGACGACATCGCGACCATCTTTGTCGATGATGTTGCGCTCAACGCTCGCTTCTGCAACAAGCAGGGCCAGGGTGTGGCGCTTACCGTCACCGACGGTGCGCTCAAGTGCGCAAACGCAACGATCGCGTCTCTGTAGCGGCAACGAACCGTTTTATGATTTAGAAAAGGAATGGAGAGGAACATGGACTACAAGGCAGTGTCCCAGCAAGTCGTCGACAACGTCGGCGGACTGGAGAACATCGAGGGCGCCACGCATTGCGTGACCCGTCTGCGTCTGGTGCTCAAGGATACGAGCAAATACAACAAGGCCGAGCTCGAGAACATCGATGGCGTCAAGGGCGTGCTGTACAACAGCGGCCAGCTCATGATCATCTTCGGTACCGGTACCGTCAACAAGGTTTACGATGAGTTTATGGCTCTGACGGGCGTTAAGGAGATCAGTGCTTCCGAGGTCAAGGGCGCTGAGGCGGACAAGAAGGGCAAGTTCTTCTCGGTCCTCAAGGTATTCTCGGACATCTTTATCCCCATCATTCCCGCTTTCGTCGGCGCTGCTATCATCATCGGCCTTAAGTCGCTGATCGTTGCCAACGGCCTCTTTGGCATGGAGGGCAGCCTCGCCGATCACAGCGAGTTCCTCAAGAACCTCGCAAGCTTCTTTGCCATTATCGCCACCACCTTCGACTACCTACCTGTCCTGGTTATGTACAGCGCGGTCAAGCGTTTTGGCGGTAACCCGATCCTGGGCATCCTCGTCGGTATCGTCATGGTTCACCCGAGCCTTATGAACCGTAACACGTTCGTTATGGACCCGACGGGTGCTGAGTACTGGAACTTCGGTCCGCTCTCCATTCCCATGGTTGCTTTCCAGGGCGGCGTGTTCCCTGCAATCCTGACTGCCTGGTTTATGGCCAAGGTCGAGAAGATTGCCCAGAAGTACATCCCCGAGGTCGTTTCGTTCGTCTTTGTCCCGACCGTTACCCTGATTCTTGCTAACGTCGCCCTGTTCACCGTGTTCGGCCCGCTCGGCAACCTGATCGGTGACGTCCTCGGCGGCGTAATCGATATCCTGTACAACAGGATGGGCGTCTTTGGTGCCTTTGTCTTCGCCGCGTTCCTGCAGCCGCTTGTCGTTACCGGTACGCATCAGTTCATCCAGGGTATCGAGGCAAACCTCGTCGCCACGACTGGCTTCAACTACATCCAGGCCATCTGGTCGGTTTCCATTATCGCCCAGGGCGGCGGCGCCATCGGCATGTACCTCATTCATAAGAAGCATTCCAAAGAGCGCAACATCTGCATGTCGTCCTTTATCCCGACGCTGGTCGGAATCTCCGAGCCCGCTATCTTCGCTGCAAACATGCGCTACTCGATCATTCCGTTCATCTGCGCTTGCATCGGTGCAGGCTGCGGCGGTGCCTTCGTGAAGCTCTTTGAGGTGCGCGCCATCGGTCAGGGTCTGACCGGCGTGCTTGGCCTGCTCATCGTTACGCCCGAGACGCTCGTGTGGTATGTGGCTGGCAATCTCATCGCCTTTATCGTGCCGATCGTCTTGATCTTTGCCTACAACAAGGCAAAGGGCGTGCCGACCACCGATGAAGAGGGCGCTGGTGCTGGCTTCGATGTCAGCTTCTAGTTGAGCCGTTCAGCGTAATCTGAGGACAAGTCCATTTGAGGAAGGGCGTTCGACTCGTGTGAGTCGAGCGTCCTTCCCCATAGACGAGAAAGTCAACGGCGATGTTTAATCAAAAAAATAAGGTGACACGCGCGGACTATGAGCAGTGGCGAGCCGGACAGGATGAGACGGCGGCTCGCATCGCGTCCGACCCCGATAGACTCCTGTTCCATGTGGAGCCTGAGCTTGGCTGGCTCAACGACCCCAACGGTTTGGTGCAGATTGGTGATACGTATCACATCTATCACCAATACGATCCGTTCGATGCTGCGCATGGCGGTCCAGTGCTTTGGAACCATCTGACGACAAAGGATTTTGTGACGTACGAGAATCACGGCCCCGCGCTGTTCCCCGATTCCGATTTGGATTCGAACGGAGCGTATTCTGGTTCTGCCTTTGTACGTGATGGCAAGATTCACTACTTCTATACCGGCAACGTCAAGCATTTTGATCGCGATGATTACGACTACGTGTTGACGGGTCGTGAGCAAAACCAGATTCATATGGTTGCGGAGAACCCCGACGAATTGGGCGAGAAGCGCATAGCTGTTGGACCGGTCGATTACCCCGACGATATCGGTACGCACGTGCGCGACCCCAAGATCCTTGAGCACGATGGTATCTACTACATGGTTCTGGGCGCTCGTACGAAAGACGACCGCGGCTGCGTGCTTGTCTATACCTCGCGCGATCTAGAGGACTGGAACTATGCGACGCGTATTGAGCTGGGCGAGAAGTTTGGCTTTATGTGGGAGTGCCCCGATCTGTTTGAGCTCGATGGTGAGCTTGTTCTCGTTTGCTGTCCGCAGGGTGTGCCTGCCGATGGTTGGCGTTACCGCAATCCGCATCAGTGCGTGTGGTTCCCCATCGAGGCCGATTGGGAGGCGCCGAGCTTTAAAATCGTCGGGCAGGGCATGCCCCCGATGGTCGATGCCGGTTTTGATTTCTATGCTCCGCAGTCCTTTGAGGATGCTGCAGGCCGGCGTTTGATGATCGGATGGTCGGGTTGCCCCGATGCGACGGCGGAAAACCCGACGGTGGCGCGCGGGTGGCAGTGCGCGTTGACGGTGCCGCGAGAGCTGAGCATGCGCGATGGTAAGCTCTGCCAGCAGCCGGCGCACGAGATTGAGAGGATGCGCGGCGACTGCGTTCGCGCGACAGGCGGTGAAACCGTTGAGGAGCCGGGCCGCCTGTTTGATCTTGTGGTTTCCAGTGAGGGCACCAAGATGGTCGAGCTCGAAATCCGCAAGGGTGTCTTTGTGCGCTATGCAGGCGGGATGCTTACCCTCGACATGGGTGACGAAGGCTATGGGCGCGACCAGAGGTCGATCGAGCTCAGCGAGCTTCGCGACCTGCGCGTGCTTTCGGACACTACGATTGTCGAGATTTTTGCAAATGGCGGCGAGGCGGCACTTACGAGCCGTACCTATTCGCCGGCGGTTTCGGCGATGGGGTTGCATGCCGAGGGTGCGGCATCGATGAATTTCTACCGCCTCGTGCATTAACCGTGCATGGGGCACGATTGGACTTGCTGGGCGAAATGAATCGCAGTTGCCGCGGCCAACTACCGTTTATCGCGTATAGCGACCGTTTGCGGAGTAAGTAACACTTAGTAATAAACCGTGTAGAATCTCAGGTTAGCACGGAGTTTTCCAGGGAGACGCTGTCCTTTGTTGTGCGCAAGGGGCGGCGTCTCTTTGGCGCTTGGACGCCGTTGTGCAACAGTGCGGCGGCGCGTGCCATGTATTGAAAAGCCAATGTCGAGATGGGTCGTGATAATAATGGGCAAGTACGTAATCGTGGTTGAGTCTGGGTCGGATGTGACGCCGGAGCTCTGCGAGCGCTACGGCATCGTGCGCGTGCCCATGCATGTCACGATTGGTGACGAGACCGTCGAGGACGGCTCGATCGATCCGCTCGAGATTTACTCGCGCTGCAACGAGTTTGGCGTAATGCCCAAGACCAGTGGCTGCGCGCCTGCGGATTTTGCTCACGTGTATGACCGTATCCATGCCGAGCAGCCCGATGCGACCATTCTGCATCTTGCGTACTCCGAAGTCACGACTTGCTCGCATCAGTCCTCCAAGATTGCGGCTAAGGGCCGCGACTACGTATTCTCCATGGATACGCGTTTTGTCTCGGTGGGCCAGTCGCTCGTTGCCGTCGAGACCGCCAAATACATCGAGGCTCACCCCGACGCCACCGTCGACGAGATCTTTGCATTTACGAACTCCGTCATGGACCGCGTGCTGCTGGGCTTTGTTCCTACCGACCTGGCCTTTCTTAAGGCGGGCGGTCGTCTGTCCAACGTCGCGTTCCTTGGCGCCCACCTGCTCAAGATTAAGCCCTGCATTGAAGTAACGGGCGGTAAGTTTGTGGCGACCAAGAAGTTCCGCGGCTCTATGCTCAAGTGCGCCCGCGCCTTTATTGACCACATGGTTGCGAAGGGCGAGATTGACTACTCGCACATTGGCCTGGCGTATTCGGTAGGCCTTTCCCAGGAGCTGCGCGACGACATGGAAGTCTATGCGCACGACCTGGGCTTTAAAGACGTTACCTGGACTCAGGTCGGCGGTGTCATCTCGAGCCATTGCGGCCCGACCGCCTTTGGCGCGGTGCTCACGCTTAAGGCGTAAAGGCTGTAGGCGAGCATTCTTCGGCTTCACATCTCGACATGGGCTCCCGTCACGGTAATGGGGGATAGATTAAAACGTGCCATTCTAGCCCGAGACGTTTAAACGCAAACATATGGGCTAGAATGGCTCTGGCATTTATGTAGCTAAACCCAATGAGAGGCAAGGTAGCGGGAATGGCTGAGATGACGCTCGAGGGTGTGGACGCTCGTCCCGAGGACTCTGCGTTTGCCCTGGGCCGCGTACATTCGATTGAGACGATGGGAACGGTCGATGGACCTGGCATCCGCTTTGTGGTGTTTGTTCAGGGCTGCCCCATGCGCTGTGCGTATTGCCACAACCCCGATACCTGGTCGGTTAACGGCGGTACCATGGTGACCGTCGAGCACCTGATGGACGAGTTCCAGAGCAACCATGAGTTTTACCGCAGCGGTGGTATTACGGTATCCGGCGGCGAGCCGCTCCTGCAGCCCGCGTTTTTAGCCGACCTGTTCCGCGCCATGCACAATAACCCCGATGGTCGCGTGCATACCTGCTTGGATAGCTGCGGCTATGCGTTCGATCCCGCGCATCCCGAGAAGTTCGATGCCGTACTCAACGAGACCGACATGGTGCTGCTTGACATTAAACACGCCGATCCCGTCGAGCATAAAAAGCTGACCGGTTGCGATCCCGCACGCATTCTGGCGTTTGGTGATGAGCTCGCGCGTCGCAAGATTAAGGTCGTTATCCGCCACGTGGTGGTGCCGGGCATTACCGACACGGTGGAGGAGTGCGAGAACCTCGGTCGCCTCATCGCTCCATGGCACAACGTGGTGGGCCTGGAAATGCTGCCGTATCACACGATGGGTGTCGTCAAGTACGAGCAACTGGGCATTCCCTATAAGCTTGAGGGCGTACCTCAGATGGATACCGCGCGCATGCCCGAGCTGCGCAATGCCGTTATGGCCGGTATGAAAAAGCGCCGCGCGGAACTCAAAAACGCTATCGGCTAGCGAGCCATTTTCGCTCCCCAAGGGCACTCATTGGGGACAGACTTAAATGAGTGCCCCTGGGCACCAAGCTGATTGCCAAAGAGCCCCGTCAAGTTGCGGTGGAATAGTTCTTGTTTTTTGGCTTATGCCGCCCAAACAGGAACTATTCCACCGCAACTGCGTTTTGGGCGGAGATGCGCAACAGAATCGGTGTATTTGCATAGAAACGCTTGTGGTTTCTTTAAAGACGCCTTAAACGCCGCTGAATATCTTTGGAAAGAAATGCCTGCTCGGTATTATGCTGCTCGTATATAAAACGGTAGCAACCAGGAGACCACGTGCGAAATAACGCATCGCGGGACGAGTATGTGCCGCAGCATAGCAGCAGATATGAGACGAAGGGCACGTCTTCGCGTGGCCTCGCTGACGCTCGCATCCGCGTGACGAAGATTGCTGCCATTGGGATGCTAACGTTGGCGGTTATTATCCTCGGAATTACCGCCAAAACCTACGCGTCGGAGCGAATGGCACACTCAGATGCGTCAACGGTGCAGACGCAAAACAAAAAGGTCTCTGAATCTAAAGCCACCGCAAGTCAAACCCTGTCGACAGCGAGCCTCAAGACGAGGCTTTCGAAGGCGGACTTTAACGATATTCCCTCAGGCGATACCGTGCAGACCTTCTCACTGGTTGATGACCAGATCCCCGCCCTGGAGGATGAGAGCCTCGCCGCGCTCCAAGATGCCCTTGACCAGGCCAAGGAATTGGGCGATGTGGGCGTGGTGTTCTACGACCTGTCAAGTGGCAAGGGCGTGACGTATAACGCCGATGTCGAGGTGTACGGTGCGAGCAGTTATAAGGCGCTCTATGTGCTCTACGTCTGCGAATCTCTGGTCGAGACGGGCCAGGTCTCACTCGATGATTCCCTTGGCACCTATGGCGGCTACAACATGGGCTGGCAGACGGTGCGCGACCTGATCGAGGCCTCGGTCGTTAATTCGGACAACGATTCGTTTATTGCGTTACGCGCGGCGTTTGACCGTGTCGGTTACGAGGATTGGATTGTCGGTCTTGGCATCGATTACGATACCGCACTCGATCCGATGAGTGATTTTCCCACTTATTGCCCGCGCACCTCGGCCAAGTTGTGGTGCGAGATGAGCGAGTATCTGAGCCATGATACCGAGACGTCACAATGGCTGTCGGGCCTTCTGGCCTCCACGGCCCGATCGTTTATTCGTGACGGCATTGCGGACGACCAAGCCTTGGTGCGCAACAAGGCAGGCTGGATTAGCGAGGATGGTTGCTATTCGACATGCGATGCGGGCCTTATCGACATCGATGGCCGTACCTATGTCATGAGCATCATGACATCGATGCCGTGGAGCGACCGCTCGAGCGAGGTTACGGCTGCGATTGCAAAGGCCCTGTTTGATACGCGAGCTGCGCTGGCCTAGCGTGTTCGTTTGACGAGGTCAAACAAAATGCTGGTACCATAGCGTGGTTGAGAATTTCGTATAGGTTTGGGGAATGGCATGGCTACCATCGCGATTATCGGTGCACTCGAAAAAGAGATCATGCAGATTAAGGAAGAGCTGAGCGACGTTTGCGAGGCACAGGAGGCAGGCTTGACCGTTGTGAGCGGTGAGCTCGACGGCCTGACGCTTGTCGCCACAACGGCGGGCATGGGCACGGTGAACGCCGCTGCTGCGACGCAGCACCTCATTAGCAAGTATGCTCCACAGGCAGTTGTGCTTTCGGGTATCGCAGGTGGCCTGAATCCCAAGCTCCATATTGACGATATCGTCATTGGCAAGTGCCTGCGCTATCTGGATACCGATACCGCGCTTATCGCCGAGTCTGCACCGGGGCTCGAGGAGTTTGGCTCGACGTCTGCGCTGGTCGATATCGCTGCCGATGTACTTGCTGAGCATGGGTTTGTTGATGCTTCGACAAATGCGGCCGCCTCGAACGAGGGCGCAAAGCAGTTCCTGGTCGGCACGATTGCCACGGGCAACCGTTTTGTGACGGGCGCCGCCATGCGCAACGACGCTATCGAGGCGACGCACGCCGATTGTGTCGGCATGGAGGGCGCGGCGATTGCCCATGTCGCAACTAAAAATGGTGTCGATTGCCTGGTGTTGCGCGCTATCAGCGATAATTGTGATGAGGCGTACGATGCGATTTGCGACCGCGAGTTCGACCTGTTCGAGTATGCTCGCACCGCGAGTGGCATTACGCTCGATATCGTTCGCCGTATCGCTGCTATCTATTAGCGCGCTCTTTTGTAAGAACCTACGACCAAGGAGTGTCCATGGCCGATTCCATTAACTACCAGCTTGCCAAGTTCGTTGCCAGCTATGGCAAGGTTTCGCAGATTCCCGAGTCCACCTGCCCCGAGGTGAGCTTCGTCGGCCGCTCCAACGTGGGCAAGTCGTCGATCATGAACAAGCTTTTTGGCCGCAAGAACCTCGTCAAGGTCTCGAGCACACCGGGCAAGACGAGCAACATCAACTTCTTTGAGGCTGACGACGTGCACTTCGTCGACCTGCCGGGTTATGGTTTCGCCCGTCGTTCCAAGGCCGAGCGTGACCGCTGGGCAGAACTTATCGGCGACTTCTTCGACTCGGAGCGCAGCTTTAACCTGGTCGTGTCGCTGGTGGATATTCGTCACGACCCGAGCAAACTCGACCATGACATGATCGACTACCTTCAGGGCAACGAGTTCAACTTTATCGTCTGCCTCACCAAGGCAGACAAACTCAGCCGCACCCAGCAGGCCCGCCAGGCAGCAGCCATCAAAAAGCAGCTCAACGTCCCGGCCGAGAACGTAATCATCACAAGCTCCCAAACCGGCACCGGCATCGACGAACTCAAGCGCCGCATCGCCGAGGCTTGCCTCTAATAAGGGCTCTTGGCAGGCAATAGTTTGCATCTATCTATATCACCCCAGTGATAGTTATTGCTACACTATCACTGGGGTGATATTTTTGTTTGGAGGTCGATATGGAGCTTTGGCACGGGTCGGAGGTTGTTGTCGAGCATCCGTCGTTGGATAAATGCAGACAATTCAATGACTATGGGTGTGGGTTTTATTGCACGCCACATGAGGAAATGGCAATGGAGTGGGCATGTCGGACCGAGTCCGATGGTATCGCGAATCGATATGAGCTCGATATTGATGGTCTCGCGGTCTTGGATTTGGAGTCCGGGGAGTTTTCAATCCTCAATTGGCTTGCGATTTTGGCTAACAATAGGGAGTTCAATGTTTCGACACCGCTAGCGCGCGAAGGACTTCGTTATCTGCTGGATAACTGCCTGATTGATATTTCTCCCTATGACGTTATTCGAGGCTATCGTGCAGACGATTCCTATTTCTCGTTTGCAAGACAGTTTGTCAACGGCATGATTTCGCTCAGGCAATTGCAGCGCATTATGTTTTTGGGGGATTTGGGCATTCAATATGCGCTTATGAGTGAGCGTGCGTTCTCAGCAATCAGATTCTGCGAATGGAAGCAAGCGTTGGGATCTGAGCATTATCCCAAGCGCTTTAAGCGAGAGCAGAACGCGCGGCGCAAGTACTTGGAAACTGTGAATGGATTCGACTCTGAGGGTGTCTACATTAGGGATTTAATGGCAGGGAGGGTTGATTTAAATGATCCAAGAGTTAACGGATTGTGGGCCGAGTAGAACATACCCCGTCTACTATCTCGAGGATGCAATGAACAATCTCGGCGACTGCTTTGACTATGCCGTTAACGATTATGGAGCAGAAGGATCGGAAGTTGCTGAACTCTTTTGCCTGAGCGGCGTAGCTCGCGAGTTCGAACGCGGCAACGCATGGGTAGTGTCGGGAAAATCGGGCGTTGAGCTGTTCGCGCTTATCGCCGAAAGGTCGGGCTATCAATCAAGGCCGATGCCAAATCGAACCTACCGATTCGAAAAGACACCGGAATATTGGGCAGGCTGGATATTGGCATACCTTCAGTGGCGCCTAGGAGAGTCTTTCGAAGATTTGCTGCATGTCGTTCCATTTGATGTGCTACGCAGTCTGTACTACCCCTGGCACGAAGCCTCGGAGGAACGTGTGGCTCGCCTCGTCTGCGATATGGCGAAGAAAGCGTCCAGGCAAACAAAACTTGCGTTAGCAAGAAAGAAGCTTAAGAAAACCCAACAAGACCTGGCATACGAATCAGGCGTATCGCTCCGCTCAATCCAAATGTACGAACAGCGCCAACGAAACATCAACGAAGCCTCGGTAACAACCGTAAGAGCTATAGCAAAAGCCCTCCTCTGTAACATCGAAGACCTCCTAGAACCAGTCTTCGAATACAAAAAAACAAGCGCCGCCTAAACCAATATATTGCCAAGGTTTGTATCTAGTAAGCGCTCCTTACCAGCAAGAGTCCCTACCAATAGATAGCGGCTTAAAGGGCCGAAATCGTATGAATGGCATTGCGACTTCCAAATGGGTGACTGCTGCTTGAAAAGCTATAGAAATAGGGGCCGATTTAACGGCCCCAAGCATCGCATAAATGGCATATACGTTTTATCAACTATTTCTTGTTTTTAACCCATTTGCAGATACGCCAAATAAGCACTCCGACGAGAATCCAAACGAGAGCGATCATAATGTCTGAGCGTGCAGGAATTGGGATCATTGAACTTCCTCAATTGATGTGAGTCTAGTTTGCATAGGTGTGGAGCGTGCTGCCTTCCATGGTCGCTTGCAACACGGCGATACCGGACGTCATCCCCATCGATTCATAGTTGAGTCGATATGTCGCCTGTTTCGAGTTCCATATAAAGGACTCGTTAGTTACCGTACAGCCGATAGTCGTATAGTTTTGTCCCCAAGCGCTGGTAATGAGCGAGTTCGCTATCTTGATCTTGAATTCGCGATAAATAAAAGGACTGTTGTAATAGATAGTCCAAGTTCCAGATGCGTTGTTGTAGTAACTGTCCCATATCAGGCTGGGTTCATTGGTTTTTTTAATTCCTATTACTGCAACGGTCCCATCCTTAAGCTTGATTTGATGAGACTGCTCGGGACCTTTCGTTAAATCAAAATCTTGGGTTGCGCCAGAAATTGCGACAGCATCGCTTTCTGCAGCATAAGCAGTCGAAGGGCTAAACGAGAAACATATCGGTAATATCAAAAGTATCGAGAGGAAAAACGAAGCTTTGAGTGTGCGTAACACTTTGACCACCTCCATACTGCGATGCCTAGTTAAATAGTAGCATAGATAAACAGTTTATTATGTAACCTAAAAAGCCCCTATCTGCCCGGCGCCCCTTCAAAGCGTGGGTCCCTGTAGACATCCTCAGCAAGGTAAACGCAGGGATGGTCGGGGTGTTCCCCTCAAAATTATTCCGCAGCGCGAAGGCCTCTCGTCTGTGGCTCCGTTGGAGCACAAGATTAAATCAGCGAATGCGATTATCCTGTCGAGGCTGCGCAGGTCCCCTTGGGGCTTCCCCTGAAAACAATCCGCAGATCGAATTGCCCCGTCGCGCGAAGCGCACGACGGGGCAACTCATGATCGAGGACGTTTTCAGGGGAAGCCCCAAGGGGACCGGTGAGAGCAATGAGGCAGGGCGCTACAGGTACTCGATTTGAGCGCCCTCGGTGTCGCACGTCAGAATATGCGTGTCACACTTGGGGAACTGTTCACGCAGCTTGACCTGTAGGAACTTTGCCACGATGGTGTCGTCGGTCACAGCCATGAGGGTCGAGCCCGAGCCGCTAATCCAGATGGTCTTAGCGCCGCCGTTAAGGCAGGTGTCGCGCACGGCGTTGTAGTCGGGAATCAGGCGGCGACGATAGGGCTCCTGAATGCGGTCGTCATTGGCGGCGGCAATCAGGTCCAGGTCGCCGGTTTCCAGGCCGCGCGTCATGCCGGCGATGCGGCCCATTTGCCATACGGCAGTGGAGAGCGGAATCTCCTGCGGCACGACCTTGCGCGCCTCGCTCGTGTGTACCTCGTAGGGCGGAATCACGGTAATAAAACGCAGGCGATCGCTCACCTCGTAGCGCAGGCACTGGGGGAGCGAATCGGTCGGCGTAAAGGAGCAGACGGCGCCGCCCAGGATAGCGGGGGCGACGTTATCGGGATGCCCCTCGACCTCGGTGGCGATGCGAACCAGCTCGGCGCGGTCGACGGTGTGGCCTGTCAGTGCGGCGGCGGCCATAATGCCGGCGACGACGCAGGTGGAGCTGGAGCCCAGGCCGCGGGCGACGGGCACGTCGGTCTGGATGTCGATGGCAACGGGAAAAGCCGGCTCGCCCCAGGCGGCCAGAGCATCGACAAAGCTTACATAGACCAGGTTATTCTCGTTTTGGAACTCTTCGGGGCAGCCCGTGATGGTGAGCTTGTCGGCGCGCTCAAAGGTAAAGTGCGAGTAGAGGCTGACGGCCATGCCGAGGGTATCGTAGCCAATGCCCAAGTTGGCGCTTGTTGCTGGGACGGTGATCTTGATCATGTGAGTCCTCCTGGCGTGCCTGGCTGTTTAGTTCGCTGCTCGGGCAGTCCTGCGCAAGACTGAAAGCACATTAAGTGCTTTCCTTTGCGTGCGGAACTCGCGACGAACTAAACAGCCAGGCACGCTGTGCGCGTTCGTCATCAACCCGGGGGTTATCTGATGAAAGAAGGTGCGCCGGCTTTCGCCGGCGCTTAATGAGGGATCTAGTTGGTGCTCATTCGTTTTGCTGCGGACTCGACGTAGCTTGCCATCTCATCGACGTCGCAGACGTCTTCGAAGCGGGCGGGTTTGGATTCGAGTTCGGCGAGCTGGGTCGGGGCAACCGTGTTGGTGGCCTGCTCGAGCACGCGCATGGCCTCAAAATCATCCTCGGGAACGTCGAGCCCCAGGGCGTCGCAACAGGCGCGCGGGAACTTGTAGGGGCTGGCGGTCGAAAGCAGCACGCGGGCCTTGGCGCCCTCGGCGGGAGCGACCTGCTCGAAGACGTGATAGCCGCAGGCGGTGTGCGGGTCGATCACGTAGCCGTTCGCATCCCAGCAACTCTTGATGGCAGCGCGGACCTCGTCCTCGCTGGCCCAACCGCAGCCAAAGACGCTCTGGATCTTTGCCAGCAGGTCGGCGGGAACCTCGTAGCGACCGGTCTGTGCCAGCTGTTCCATAAGGCCGGCAACGAGTTCGCAGTCGCCATCGGACAGGAAGTAGAGCATACGCTCGAGGTTGGAGCTAATAAGGATGTCCATCGACGGCGAGATGGTCGTGAAGAACGGGCGGTTGCGGTCGTAGACGCCGGTGGTCAGGAAGTCGACAAGTACGTTGTTCTTGTCGCTCGCCACGACGAGCTTGGCGACGGGCAGGCCCATGCGCTTGGCATAGTAGCCGGCCAGGATGTCGCCAAAGTTGCCGGTCGGTACGCAGAACTCCACGGCGTCGCCGGCCTCGATGGCGCCGGCGCGCAGCAGCTGCGCATAAGCGGCAAAGTAGTAGACGACCTGTGGCACCAGGCGGCCGACGTTGATGGAGTTGGCACTCGAAAGCACCGTGCCGGCGGCCTCAAGACGCTCGGCAAGCTCCTTATCGGCAAAGATGCGCTTGACGGCACTCTGGGCATCGTCAAAGTTGCCGCGGATGCCGCAGACGGCGACGTTGTCGCCCTCCTGCGTGGACATCTGCAGATTCTGCACGCGGCTGACTTTGCCTTCGGGATAAAAGACGGTAATGCCCGTGCCCGGAGCGTCGGCAAAACCAGCGAGTGCGGCCTTGCCGGTGTCGCCCGACGTGGCGGTGACGATCATGATGCGCTCGGCGTCGCCGTCCTTGGCGGAAGTGCGGGCCATCAAGCGGGGGAGCATCTGCAGGGCGACGTCCTTAAAGGCACTCGTGGGGCCGCCAAAGAGCTCCATCACATAGGTCTGAGGGGCGTCAGCGCCCGGCGCAGCGTCGAGTTTGACGAGCGGCGTAACCTCTTCACTCGCGAACGTGCCGCGATATGCCTCGTCGACACACGCCGAAATTTCTTCGGCCGTGTAATCATTCAGTAACATTCCCAACACATCTTGAGCGATTTCAAAGTACGATTTATCTGCAAGCGAGCTGATATCGACCTGCTGGGTGCCGAGCTCGTCCGAGACAAACAGACCCCCGTCGGGAGCGATGCCGGTGCGGATTGCCACCTTACTTGAGCACGATAAAGTGCGTCCTCGTGTACTATGATAAGTTCCCATATAACACTGCTCCTCGGATGCCTTGGTCCCAATCGGTGAAACCATGGTATCAGAGCGTGCAAAATAGGTTCGCAGAGGCTTTTTAGAAAGGTAACCTCCAGCCCATGATTAAGATTGCCAAGTTTGGCGGCTCGTCGGTCGCCGACGCCGAACACTTCAAGAAGATCAAGGCCATCGTCGATGCCGACCCTGCCCGCCGTTTTGTGGTGGTTTCTGCCTGCGGTCGCCGCTTTAAGGGCGATACCAAGGTGACCGACCTGCTCTACTTGGTTAACGCGCACGTTAAGTATCACGTGTCGTGCGAGGAACTGCTCGAGGACATTGGCCAGCGCTATTTTGATATCGCTGACGAGCTGGAGCTCACCTATCCCATCCGTGAGGAGTTCGCGGCCTTTGCCGAGCGCGCCCGCTCGGGCGGCTACTCCACCGAGGAGCTCGTGAGCCGCGGCGAGTATTTCACCGCTCGCCTGATGGCCGAGTACCTGGGCCTGCCGTTCCTGGATGCCGCGACGGTTGTGGCGTTCCATCACGACGGTACGCTCAGCATGAATCGCACCTCCGAGCTGGTGCAGGAGTACGGTCAGCAGGGCGGCTTTGTTATGCCCGGTTTCTACGGCGCGACGCGTGAGGGCCAGATCAAGCTGCTCGATCGTGGCGGCGGCGATATCTCGGGCTCAATCCTGGCCAAGTGCCTGGGCGCTGACCTGTACGAGAACTGGACCGACGTCTCGGGCTTCTATTCTGCCGATCCGCGTATTGTTCCCGAGGCTCAGCCCATCGCCCGCGTTACCTACGAGGAGCTGCGAGAGCTTTCGTACATGGGCGCGAGCGTCCTGCACGAGGAGGCCGTGTTCCCCGTGCGCGAGGCGGGTATTCCGCTGGTCATCAAGAACACCAATGCGCCGCAGGACCCCGGCACCATCATTAGCGAGACGGCTGATGAGGGTGAGGCAGAGCCCATCATTACCGGCGTGACCGGCAAGCGCGGTTTTGTCGCCATTAACGTCGCCCGCGACCGCACCAAGCCCCGCGTCGGCTTTATGCGCCGCGCGCTTTCGGTCTTCGAGCGCTATGACGTTTCCGTCGAGCACATGCCCACCGGTGTCGACCGCTTTGGCGCCGTGGTGCAGGAGCAGGACGTTCACGATTCGCTGTACTCGCTCGTGGGCGACATTCAGCAGGAGGTCGAGCCGCTCGAGATCGAGGTTGTCGAGGGTCTGGCACTTATCGCGACCGTCGGTCGTAACCTGCGCGGTCGCGCCGGCATCTCGGGCCATCTGTTTGGCATGCTTGGCCAGGCGGGCGTGAGCGTGCGCATGATTTCGCAGAGCTGCGACGAGATCAACATCATTATCGGTGTCGAGGAGAAGGACTTCGACCTGGCGATTCAGACCATTTACCGTGCCTTCTCCGACGAGAACGGTATTGTGAAGGTCTCCGACCTGGAGGCTCCCGCGCCGGTCGATCCCGCCCTGGCCGCACTCCACAAGTAGCGACTGTCTCGGTAGATTGTTGGCGCACGCGCCAAAAATCTACGGCGGGGCGTTTCGTTTCGGTTTCGTTTCGACGGGGCGGGTTTCGTGTCCGCCCCGTTCTTGTATACACTGGCAACAATAATCAGCCTGCTCGGCGTGCGGGCAAAAGCCAAAACCTTTAAAGGGGGAAGCATGAAACAGTACACGGTTGCTATTTTGGGCGCGACGGGAGCCGTGGGCACCCAGATGCTCGAGTGCCTCAACGAGCAGGAGTTCCCGGTCGGCAAGCTCAAGCTGTTGGCAAGTGCGCGCTCTGCGGGCAAAACCGTCGAGTTCCGCGGCGAGCAGATCGTGATCGAAGAGGCTTGCCCCGAGGCCTTTGAGGGCTGCGATATTGTGCTTGGCGCCGCCGGCGACGACATCGCCAAGGAGCTGCTGCCCGAGGCCGTCAAGCGCGGTGCCGTCGTGGTCGATAACAGCCATGCCTTCCGCATGGACCCCGAGGTGCCGCTGGTCGTGCCCGAGATCAATGCCGACGATATCAAGTGGCATCACGGCCTTATCGCCAACCCCAACTGCGCGACCATCATCGGCCTGGTTCCCACGTGGCCGCTGCATCAGCTCGCC
This sequence comes from uncultured Collinsella sp., assembly GCA_900541025.1. GTDB lineage: Bacteria > Actinomycetota > Coriobacteriia > Coriobacteriales > Coriobacteriaceae > Collinsella. Next base: position 23,462 of record UQIL01000001.1, read on the forward strand.
GGTGTGAAGCGCATGATCGTCTCGACGTATCAGGCGGCTTCGGGTGCCGGCGCTCCCGGTATGGCCGAGCTCGAGGCTCAGCTGGCCGCCCTGGGCCGCGGCGAGGAGATTCCCGAGCCGCGCGCGTTTGCCGCCCAGCTGGCGAGCAACCTGATTCCGCAGATCGGCGGCGTCAAGGAGGAAGGCTTTACCTCCGAGGAGATGAAGCTGCAGAACGAGGGCCGTAAGATCATGCACCTGCCCGAGTTGCGCGTGAACTGCACCTGCGTGCGCGTGCCCGTGCTGCGTTCGCACTCCGAGAGCATTACGCTCGAGTTTGAGCGCGATATTACGGTCGAGGAGGCTCGTGCTGCGCTGGCTGCCGCTCCCGGCGTCAAGCTGGTTGACGATATGGCTGCCGAGGATGCACACGACCGTTTCCCCATGCCGATGGATACGTCCGACCAGGACCTGATTTGGGTCGGTCGCGTGCGCCGCGACATCTCGAACCCCGAGGCCGCGCGCGGTATCACCTTCTGGTGCTGCGGCGACCAAATCCGTAAGGGCGCGGCAACCAACGCCGTCCAGATTGCCAAGCTGCTCTGCGAGTAGTGTGACCTGTCCGGCGGGGCCGGGCTTAGTTTTCAGAACGTCCTCGACCATGTGTGGCGCCTTGTCCTGCTCCTTCGGAGCCGCGGACAAGGCGCCACACTGGTCTGCGGAGTGTTCTGAAAACTAAGCCCGGTCCCCGCCTGCGGTGACGCTGCTGCAAGCGGTCTGCGATGGGGCCGTTGTTGGTTGGGGCCGCTGGGCTGATGTGGGGGCGCGTGGCTGTTGCGGGCTCTAGTCTCGGCGGCGGCCTCGGCGCTGTGCGCCTGCTGCCTTGGGTAACTTTGGGGTCGATTGAAGTTGTCTACACAATTCGCGGTATTATGGTGCGGAGTTTTGAAAGGAGCCGCTGGTGGTCACGACGACGTTTGCTTCGCCTTTGGGCGAAATCTTGCTTGCCGCTGATGGCCGCGGTCTGACGGGGCTTTGGTTTGAGGGACAGGAGCATTTTGGCTCCACGCTTCTCAAAGAAGATCCTGAACATGTTGAAGGCGCCGATGCAGTTTCTGGTGCTGGCGGCATGTCGTCGGTGAGTCCTGCAAATGGTGCGGCGTCTTCGGTGCTTGAGCGTTCCTGGGCTTGGCTGAATGCTTATTTTGCAGGGCAGGAACCTCGGTTTACGCCGCCGTTGCATATGATCGGTACGGCGTTTCAGCGTGAAGTTTGGTACGAGCTGCTTTCCATTCCGCGCGGCGAGGTTGCCACGTATGGCGAGATCGCCCAGCGTGTTGCGGCTCGACATCGTGTACCGGGAAACGAGGCGCCCGTTGTGTCTCCCCGTGCCGTGGGGGCCGCGGTCGCGCGTAATCCCATTTCGATTATTGTGCCGTGCCATCGCGTGGTCGCGGCAGACGGTTCGCTCAACGGATATGCCGGTGGGCTTGATCGCAAGGAGTGGCTGCTTCGGCTTGAGGGCGCGTACGAGGAGTAACACTCGAGCGCTTTGCATAGCCAAGATGCCGTGAAAGAACGGGACATGCTTTCCGAATGGAGGCTCAGACGGAAACTACGTCCCGGAATTCCGTTTTAAAGCGGGATGCGCTTTCCGAATGGCGTCCCAAGCGGAAACCGTGTCCCGGAATACAGCCTCAGAGTGGGGCGCCGTTTCCGGTTGAGACCGCCTGCCTGGACATCGATCTACGCCCGCTCCTGCAGGGCGTAGATCGATTTATCCATGTTGAACAGGTAAGCCACGACGCAGACAATAAAGAACATCGGCAAGTTACCAAAGCCGAAGACTTCGCAGCCAATAAGGATGGGTGCGAGCAGCGTATTGGTGGCGCTGCCAAAGACAGCTGCGTAGCCCAGTGCGGCGCAGAGCTCGACGGGCATGCCGAGTTGAGCCTCGTTATGGCGACATCTGGGTAACAGAAAGGCCCGCGTTCCTCAGAGGCAAGATAGGCAATTCTGCTTCTGAGGTAGATCTCAATTCTGCCGACCGCACTGCCGACCGCATCAAACATTAACTGCCGGAGGGCTCGGTCAAATTCATACGTGTAGATGATGGTTTCGAATGTTGTGCCTTCGCGAAAGATGGTAATCCCGGACTTGCATTTGGTTTTGTAGGGAAATCAGTAGGCCGACAGTCTGTAGTGGTTGGCTTCGACCAAAGCTCGCTCGAGTTCGCTTTGATCAGAGCACTTAAGACCCTTGTTTTCTGTCAATAGTGCTATTTGTTCGTTGATGGATATCCGCGACTTCTGGTATTTCATTAAGCCTCTTGATAGAAAAAGAGCTGGAGTTGCGCATCGTTGAGAGGCTTTCCAGCTTTAGCAAAACAAACTTATAAGATGCGACGGGCCGCGTCAAGATAATTACCGGACGGCCTAGGAGGCGGCTGGTTGGCTGGCTTAAATCCCAGCGCGTGAAATGACGCTCCACGCTATTCAGCGCGCTTGATAGGATGACGAACCACAGTCTTAAGTTTCTCCGGCGCACACTTGCGTGGATCGGAAAGATAGATTTCGTGATGTAAACGGGTGTCTGAGAAGTCGGGGACATAGCCCTGCTCGGTCGCATATTCATGCATGGCGTCTACGGTTGCCGGCTCGCTGTCGTAGGGTCCGGTATGCATGCATTGAACGCAGAGACCCTCGTCAACTTTAAGCAGCTCGACGGCAGAAAAGTCCAGTTTCTTTTTGGCCGTGGCTTCCGCGACCGCCCAGTCAAAGTCATCCTGAGTGACGAAATCGGGCAGGCGGATGCACGAGATAAAGTTGAAATCGTCCTTGCGTACATAATCGATGTCGCCGCTCGGGGAGTCTTGCCACCAGAAGCCCTCGAGCGGCGGTACCACAAAGTCGAAATAGCCCTCGATACTCCTTGAGCCTTTCTTTGACATCTTGACGGTATAGGCGATGCCGTAAAGCAGCGGCAGGGCATTTTGATACTCGCCACCTTCGGTATTTGGGTCGCCCTTTCCGCGAACGGCAACGTAGCTCATAGGCGGGACAGTTATGATACTCGGCTTGCTTGCAGGTCTGTAGAGCTCCTTGCATTCCTTCTTAAAGTCGAACGCCATGTTGGCCGCCTTTCTGCGTATTGGCCTGCTTAGATAGCGGAATCATATCATAGAAACGAACAGCTGTTCGAATGATTTGGCTGACAGATTGAGATGCGTGCGTTGTGTTTGGCGGTCGGCCTGACCCCATCGATGATTTCTCTGCCTCCCCGGCGCCTCATCTATAGCTGCCGTTTCCCCATATAGAACCTGCCAAAATAAACCCGTCCCTTTTTAGTCGGTGCGAAATGGGTAATACTAAAGAGTTATCCGACCAGATGGGAACCGATCGATGGCTTATATCGAATTCAAAGACGTCATCAAGGCATACGGCGAGGGCGACGCCCGCATTCACGCACTCGACGGCGCGAGCTTTACGGTCGAGCGCGGCGAGCTCGCCATCATTTTGGGTGCTTCGGGTGCCGGCAAGACCACGGCGCTCAACATTCTGGGCGGCATGGATACGGCGACCTCCGGCACCGTGACGGTGGACGGGCGCGACGTGAGCTCCGCCAACGAGGCTCAGCTCGTGGAATACCGCCGCGCCGATGTCGGCTTTGTCTTCCAGTTCTACAATCTGGTCCCCAACCTGACGGCGCTCGAAAATGTTGAGCTTGCGGCGCAAATCTGCCCTGATTCGCTCGATGCCGAGCAAACGCTTCGTCAGGTTGGCCTGGGCGAGCGCCTGGGCAACTTTCCGGCACAGCTTTCGGGCGGCGAGCAGCAGCGCGTGTCCATTGCCCGCGCACTGGCAAAGAACCCCAAGCTGCTTTTGTGCGACGAGCCCACGGGTGCACTTGACTATAAAACCGGCAAGCAGATCTTGCAGCTGCTGCAGGACACTTGCCGCAAGCAGGGCATTACGGTCATCATCATCACCCACAACTCCGCGCTGGCGCCCATGGCCGATCGCCTGATCCGCTTTAAGAACGGTCGCGTGGAGAGCGAGACGGTCCAGCAAAATCCCGTGCCTATCGAGACGATCGAGTGGTAGCGCCCATGGACCAAGACCGCCAAAACAGCCTACGCCGCGACGCGCAGAACACGGAGCGCGAGCAGGATTTTACGACCTACCGCACTGCCCAAAGCTCAAACGATATGGTGCCGACGGTTTTTCGCCGTGGCATCTACCGCACAATCCGAGGCAGTCTTAAGCGCTTTTTGTCAATCGTGGTCATCACCGCGCTTGGCGTGAGCGTGATGTGCGGCCTTAAGGCGGGTTGCGAGGACCTGTGTGATTCGGTTGATGCCTACTTCGACCAGCAGAATGTTTATGACATCAACGTGCAGTCGACCTATGGTCTGACCGATGACGATCTTGCTGCGATCCAAGAGGTCGATGGCGTCGAGACGGCCGAGGGCATCTATACCGAGACCGCCTATACCGCCGTGGGTACAACGCGCGAGCGTGTCGTCGTACAGAGCCTCTCCAAAGAGAATATTGACCAACCGGTGCTAGTGCGCGGCGAGCTGCCCGAGACTTCGGGCGAAGTGGCAGTGACCTCACGTTTTTTGAAGGCTTCGGGCAAGAAAGTCGGCGATACGGTGAGCTTTGCCGCCAACGATGCGAGCTCGTCGAACCAAAGTGCCAAGGATCAATTTGCCGCGGGCGACTACACCATCACGGCCGAGGTTCTCGATCCCACTGATGTGAGCTCCGACTCGACAGTCAACGCCTTTCGCGCTGCTTCGGCGGCGGACTATAAGTTCTATGTGAGCGAGGACGCCGCGACATCTTCTTCCTACTCCGCGGTCCACGTGATCGTCGAGGGAGCCAAGAGCCTCAACTCCTATTCGGATTCCTACGCGGCAAAGATCAATGAGGTCAAGGGCAATATCGAGAAGATCCGCGAGGAGCGTGAGAAGGCGCGCGCCCAGGAGCTGACGGTCGACACGCCGGCGAGCTTGGACGCGGCTGAGCGTCAGGCGAATATGCTCTTTGGGATTGAGCAGGACAACATCAATCGCATGGCAGAGGGCAGCGAGGAGCGCGTGCAAGCGCAGACCGACCTGGATCAGCGCCGCGCCGCCGCCGACCAGCAGTTTGCCGATGCCCGCGCCGAGCTTTCCGATCTGGGCGAATGCACCTGGTACATCCAGGACCGCGGCAATATCGCAAGCTACTCGAGCGTGGAGAGCGATAGCTCGTCAATTGAGGCTATCGCCACGGTGTTCCCGTTCATCTTCTTTATCGTCGCCGTGCTCATCAGCCTTACCACCGCCACGCGTATGGTCGAGGAGGAGCGCACGCTCATCGGCCTGTATAAGGCGCTCGGCTATTCGCGCGGGCGCATCCTGTCCAAATACGTGGACTATGCGCTGTGGGCTTGTCTGATCGGCGGCGTGCTCGGCAACATCATCGGATTTGTGGGCCTGCCGCTGTTCCTGTTTACGGTGTTCGACGACATGTACTCACTGCCCCAGATGCTACTTTCGTACGACATCGTGTCCTCGATCGTTTCGGTGGCGCTGTTTGCCGTGGGCGTGGTGGGCGCCACGATTATCGCCTGCCGCCACGAGATGGCCGAGACCCCTGCCTCGCTCATGCGCCCCAAGGCGCCGCGTGCCGGCTCACGCATTCTGCTCGAGCGTATCGGATTTATCTGGCGCCGCATGGGCTTTTTGAACAAGGTGGCAGCGCGTAACCTGTTCCGCTACAAAAAGCGCGCCTTTATGACCATCTTCGGCATCGCCGGCTGCACGGCGCTCGTGATCTGCGGCATGGGCATTCGTGATACGTCGGTCGCGCTTTCGCCCAAGCAGTACGGCCACATCACACGCTACGACCTGCTGGCGGTTGCCAATCCCGACGATTTTTCGCAGACGTGCGCGGCGCTCGACGAGCGAAGCGCGGTCAAGGATTCCGGTGTGACCGTAACTTCGACGCTGCCGATCATGACCGACAACGTCACCTTTACATTCGGCGGAAAGAGCGAGACCGTGCAGCTGATCGTGGTGCCCGATGACCGCACGAACGACCTGGACGACTACGTGTGTCTCGAGGACGAGTCCAAAGAGCCTCTATCTTTGCGCGACGGAGATGTGTATCTGAGCAAGAGTTCACAGCTGGTGCTGGGGATTCAGCCGGGCGATACAGCACACGTCCAGGATTCGTCACTCAACGTCGCCAAGGTCAAGATCAGCGACATCTCGCTCAACTATCTGGGCAACACACTCTATATGACGCAGGGCACCTATGAGCGCGCGTTCGGTCGAAGCGCACGCCTCAACGGCATCTTTGTGCTGCTTAAGGGCTCGTCGGCCGACCAGATTGCGTTTAGCAAGAAGCTTAAGAGCGACGGTTGGCTCACGATTTCGAGCACGGCCGAGCATTGGGAAAACTATGAGGCGAACTTTACGATTATCAATTCGGTCGTGGTGCTCGTGACCTTTATGGCGGCGTGCCTGTCGTTTGTGGTGGTGTTTACGCTGTCCAACACCAACATTTCGGAGCGCGAGCGCGAGCTGGCGACCATCAAGGTGCTGGGCTTCCGCCGTGGCGAGGTGCATCACTACGTCAACAAGGAGACGCTGATTCTTACGGTAATTGGCGCCGCGCTGGGCGTGCCACTGGGCGGCTTGCTGGCCGAGAGTTTTACGTACATTTTGCAGATGCCGTCGCTGTACTTTGATGTTGAGGTCGAGCCGCTAAGCTACGTGCTCGCCGTGGTGCTTTCCTTTGGCTTTACGTTTATCGTCAACCTCGCCACCAACCGTACCCTCAACAAGATCGACATGGTCGGTGCTCTCAAGAGCGCCGAGTAGCCTGCCAAAAAGGGACGGGTTTATTTTGGCAGGTTTTATCGGGGCAAACGCCGGACAACCATTAGGTGGCCCGGCGTTTGCCCCGTTTTGCTGGGGATGTTTGTCGTTCAGCGCTCTTACTGACCAATCCAGTGTTGCGCATAGCTCTTAATGTCCTCGGTAAAACCGTCAAGGTCGTCAAGGGTGATCACGCTGTCGATAAGCAAATTGGCTATCTCGCGGTGCATTGTGCTGCGGCGAATGTTGTTTGAAATTACGCCTGAGGACAGCTTGTCTCTATTGAGGCGCTCTTCTAGTGCCCAAAATCTACTGGACGCTTCGCTGTCGCCGTTCAGCATCTCAACGTACTGGCCGATGAGCTTTTCCATATAACGTTCTTGCCATTGGGGAAGCATTTTCTTAAACAGCTTCCAGTCGCTTTCGGCTACGTCGCGCATATGTCCTCCGCTCGTCAAATGGGCTTTCCATTTGCCTTTCATTCTATTTGGTTTTCGCTCGCAGGTGCGGATGAGAGGCTCTCTTAGTCTTCGAGATTGGGCTTGAATGGGTCGTATGCCACAAAACGGGCCTATCTACTACGTTAAATTGGATACCCTCATCCATGCCAGGAAAACGAAAAATAAAACCGCAGGTAGAAGGCCTGTCGATTTTCGAAAAAGGCGGTCATGGTTGGCCCCGCCGAGTTAAACGTAGTAGATGGCCCCTTTTCGTGGCGCGCGGTCAGCTCAATGCTAATCTTCGTGCCGGAACTGACCCAGTTGTTTGTAAGTTGCGGTGATATACGGACTGTTTGGCGCTTTGGAGTCTCAAAACAGCCCCTATATCACCGCAACTTGGAAGGGGCGGGCGGTGTCGGATGAGTGGCGCTGGCTGGTTGGGGCGGTTTAGGCCTGTTTGCGGCACTTCCATTGTTTGCGACACCAGCGCATGAGCGCCTTTACGATGGGAATCGTGATGAGGATGATCCATGCAGGATGGGGCTGTCCCAAACAGAGCCACATGTAGAGGAACCATGCAATGGCGGCTGCTGGATAGACGCATTCAATGAGCTTTGACAAATGGCGTTGGTCGATAAAGTCGCCAAGCGCGTAATAGACGGGAATCAAAAAGACGAGGAAGAGCCCCGTAGCCCATGTGCCGTAGACGATGCCGAGCACCAGATAGGCGAGGGCGACAAGCGCGGGGAAGGGGAATTTGTTCCATGTACGTCCGACCTTGGTGTGGAAATGCTTGCCATGATGGTCGAGCTTGTCGTGTGCTTCCTTCCAGCTGGAAAACGTCTCGTCGTCGATGGTGACGGTGCCGTCGTCATTGGTATACACGCTATGTCCATCGTCCTCAAGCGTATCGATATGCAATCCGCCTGGCCCCACATGCACCTCTTCGCCCTTGCGCTCGTTGGTCACATGGATGCCGCTCCAGCCAACATGGACTTCCTCGCCTTTATTGGGATCAATGACGTGGATGCCGCGCGCGAGGGAAATATCGACAAGTGGTTTGTCGCCGCAATCGGCGTGCTCAGTAGAAGCCTCAGCCTCCTCAGCCCTATCTGAAGCTTTGGCGCCGGCGTCGCTGTCCTGTGCCTCATCATCAGCCTGCGAGTCGTCAGTGCTATCCACTGCCTCCCCATACAACAGCTCATCCAGCGACACGCCATACAGCGCGGCGAGCGCAATAAGGTTATCGGTATCGGGCGAGGATTCGCTGCGTTCCCATTTACTGACAGCCTGACGACTCACACCCAGCTGGGCGGCAAACGCCTCCTGAGAAAGCCCGGCAGCCTTGCGGCGATCAACGAGCCGCTGCGCCATCGCAAGATCCATGGCAGTTCCTTTCATGTGGTGACCGTAATCGAATGAGCCGAGTATGCCGAGAACAACCGGTAGCGACCACCATTTCTAGTTAGAATCTGCCCCAACCCTACCGCAACTACCGGTAGCAACCCCTAACGACCAGCCATTTCAGGACAAATGTCAGTGCTACTCTCAGCTAAGAGCCTGCAACATCCCAAAATCTCAGCCCACGCACCCGCAGCAAGAAGACGAATAGCCCCGGCCTCCCCAGTTACCGCAGGAGGCCCCAGGGCTTACCTCCCAAATCTTTCCGCAGGACGGAAGGACCCCGCCGCGCGAAGCGCACGGCGGGGTCCTGACATGTCCGAGGACGATTTGGGAGGTAAGCCCTGGGGCCTCCGATGGGGGCGGTTGCAGCCGAGGCTATTCGTCGCCGAAGCTGATGCCCAACGCCTTGGCCTCGCGTACCAGGTCGCTCTGGGGATCGACATACTTGAGCTTGCCGGCGACATCCTCGAGCGGCATGTGGCACATCTTGCCGTCACGCAGGGCAATCATGTAGCCAAACTCGCCGCGCAGGCAGCCGAGTGCCGCCTCGACGCCGCACTGGGTCGCAAAGATGCGGTCCTGGGCGTCGGGCTGACCGCCGCGCTGCGTGTGGCCGGGGATGGCGACGCGGGTCTCGCGACCGGTCTTGGCCTCGATCTCCTTGGCGATGTCGTAGACAATCGACGGGCTCGTACGCTCGGCGAGCTTCTTCTTGTACTCCTTCTTGGACAGCGCCGCGTCCTCCTTGGAGATAGCGCCCTCGGCGACGGCTACGATGGTAAAGCGGCTGCCGGTCTCCATGCGATGCTCGATGGTCTTGATGACGTTATCCATGTCGTAGGGGATCTCGGGAATCAGGATGACGTCCGCGCCGCCCGCGACGCCGGCGTACAGCGGGATCCAGCCAACCTTGTGGCCCATGATCTCGATGACGAACACGCGCCCATGGCTCGAAGCGGTGGTGTGGATGTCGTCGATGCATTTGGTAGCGACGTCGATGGCGCTTGTAAAACCAAACGTCATCTCGGTGCCCCAGGTGTCGTTATCGATGGTCTTGGGCAGGGCGATAACGTTGAGGCCTTCTTCGCGCAGACGGTTAGCGGTCTTGGTGGAACCGTTGCCGCCCAGCATAAACAGGCAGTCGAGCTGCAGCTTGTGATAGGTGTGGACCATCGCGGGTACCTTCTCGACGCCGTCGGCCTCGGGAATGTCCAGACGCTTGAACGGCGTACGGCTCGTGCCCAGGATGGTGCCGCCGCGGGTGAGGATGCCGCTAAAATCGGCGGGCGACATGACGCGGAACCTGCTGTAGATAAGGCCCTGGTAGCCGTCCTCAAAACCGTAGATCTCGATAGGCTCTTCGCTATTGGTCATGAGCGTTTTGACGATGCCGCGCATGGTGGCGTTGAGCGCCTGGCAGTCGCCGCCACTAGTAAGAAGACCGATCCTGAGCATGATGAATCCTTCCGGGCAAGTTATAACATGCGCATAAGTTTACCCCCGCACACTGTTGATGCGGAGGTAAAACGTGTTAGCTCAAGCGTATAGAAATGTAAGCAACGTCAGGCGAGCGTAAGGTCGACGGGCCTGGCTCCTTACAGTGCGAAGGTGTCGACGTCGCCCCAGTGGCGGCGCAGCGTGATGGCGGCAGCGGGCTCGGTGTTGTCAAAGACGACCGACCACTGCGTGTTGCTGGTGATGTCTTCCGGATTGGGCTCTTGCGCCGCAGCGCGTAGGGCCTTCCAAGCGACTGTCTCGCCTTGGGCACCGGCATGGGCGTCAAGGACATCGGCGATTGCGACGGCGCGCTCTTTACCATGGCCCAGCTCGCCGTTCTTTTGGTTGGGGAGCACCTCGTCACCATAGCAGGCGTAGAAGTTCGTGACCTGGCGTACGGGCGTCGCCTTGCATGCACGGTCGGGATCGCGCGGATCCCACTCCACCACTCGCGCGTCACCGGCGGCGTCGTTGATAAAGAAGTGATAGTCGCGTCCGGCCATGGCGTGCATGTCGTAGGCAGAAAGCAGGTCGACGGCCTCCTGCGTGGTAGCCGCGCGGTCGAGCACCAGGCGGATGGCGAGCGAGGTATTGATGACGGGGCGTTGCGTGTCCTGGTCACAGGGCTTGGAATCCAGGGTGAGCACGGCAATGGACACGCCGCATTCGTTGACACCGTCGAGTTGGGCAAACGGGCCCATCAACGCCGCGACGCGTCCGGCGACGGAGTCAAGTGGAGTGTTGGCGCCCAGGTTATTGAGGGCCGCAAAGCCGATGGAGGCATAGCCGTCGCGCGGGTGATTGCGCACCAGCAGCGCCGAGGTGTCGTCCTTAAAGTCGTAATTGCGACCGGTGCGCACGCGGCCTTCGGCATCTACGGCGACAAAAGCGCTGCAGGCAAACTGGGGCGCCTGGACATGTGCCGGCACGCCGGGGAGCACCTGCGCCACCACGGCATCGATGTAGGCCTGGTCGTCGCGCACGCCAGCGGCGATGATGCGGTCAAGGTCGTAGTCGTAGGCGATATCGATCGCGTACAGGTCATAGCCATCCGCGTAGCCGGTCAAGCGTTTGAGTGACGCGGCGGACTTGATTTGTTTGCGATAAACGATACCGGTGGCAGCGGCAAGGCCGACGGCGACTCCCGCGACACCGCAGGCGATGGCAATGTTACGTGGCTTCATGGCGGCTCCTTTCGTCCTGTTAGCGTAATTGTCGCAAAAGGAGTGCGGGCATGATGGCTCAACTTGGCGAGTGGCGCGGAATTAAGCACGGAATGAAGAGTGCGGCGCTGGCGTGGCGGGGTATGCTGGAGGGGATCATCAGCCCAGCGAAAGGGGAGAGCATGACGGATCAGGAAGCGCCCGAGCGCGCGCATGTGACGGCCGACGATATCGAGGCTGCCAACGACCTTATCGACTTTATCGAGGCATGCCCCAGCATGTTTCATACGGCGGCGACCATTATGGCCGAGCTCGACGAGGCGGGCTTTACCTACCTGCCCGAGAATGCGGCGTGGGACATAGAGCCGGGCGGGCGTTATTACACGCAGCGCAATACCTCGAGCGTCATCGCTTTTAAGGTGGGCGAAGACCTGGCCGCTACGTGGGGCGAGGACGGCGTTGCCGGCGACTATCATTTTCAACTCACAGCGTCACACAGCGATTCGCCGACGTTTAAGGTTAAGGCCGTGCCCGAGCTCGACGGCGCGGGCGAGACGCTGCGCCTGAACACCGAGGCCTACGGCGGCATGATCGACTACACCTGGTTCGATCGCCCGCTGGCGCTCGCGGGCCGCGTGTTGGTGCGCGAGGGTGACCGCATTGAGAGCCGCCTGCTTGCCACCGAGCGCGAGGTCGCTATTATCCCGAGCCTTGCCATCCATATGAACCGTGGCGTTAACGAGAGCTTTGCTCCCAGCCGAGCCGTCGACCTGTGCCCGCTCATCAGCGCCGGCGAGCTTAAGCAGGGTGACTTCGATGCCCTGATCGCCGAAGAGCTGGACGTTGAGCCCGAGCAGATTTTGGGCCGCGATCTGTTCCTGGTCAATCGTCAGGATGCGCGCATTTGGGGCTGGGCCGACGAGTTTATCTCGACGCCCAAGCTCGACGACCTGGCCTGCGCCTACACCTCGCTGCAGGCATTTTTGGGTGCCGAGAATGCGCACGACGTTTCGGTCTTTTGCTGCTTTGATAACGAGGAGGTTGGCTCCGAGACCAAGCAGGGCGCCATGTCGACGTTCTTGGCCGACGCGCTGCGCCGCATCAACGGATCGCTGGGCTTTGACGACGAGTCGTACCACCGTGCGCTTGCCGCTTCGATGCTCGTGAGCTGCGACAACGCGCATGCCGTGCACCCCAACCACGCCGAGAAATGCGACGCCCGCAACCAGGTTGTGCTCAACGGCGGCATCGTCATCAAGGAGGCCGCCAACCAGCACTACTGCACCGACGCCTTTAGCCGCGCGGTGTTCCAGGCCATTTGCGATGACGCCGACGTGCCCACGCAGGCCTTCGCCAACAAGAGCGATATGGCCGGCGGTTCTACCCTGGGCAATCTGTCCAATATGCAGGCGAGCATGCATGCCGTGGACGTGGGCCTGCCGCAGCTTGCCATGCACTCGAGCTACGAGACCGGCGGCGTGCGCGACGTGATGTACGCTATCCGCGCCCTCACCGCCTTCTACGAGCGAAACCTAACCATCAACGGCGCCGAAAGTGTGGAGCTCTAAATGCGAGCCGAAGACGAGAAGACCGAGGGCAGGTCTCAACTAATCGATCAGGGGTCGAAGCTGTTCGCCGCCGCTTGCCATGAGTCAGGGGTCGACGTGTCCAAGGCGCGACCAACGAGTGCTGAAGAACTCAAGCGTAACGCCTATTCGGACCGCTATGACGAGGAGACGGACTGGCTCTAATAAGCGAAGTGTCGAAAACGCTAGATGTATGTTTGATATCACTTTGGCGAGAGTGTCGCAGACAGAACTACCGGTATAGCGCAAGCCAACCTGACTCCATTGCGCCAAACCTACCAAAAAGGGACAGGTTCATTTTTGGCAGGTTTTATCTGGACAAATGCCGCAATGCCAACGGTAAGACGGAGCCGCTAGGACTCCATAGGCAGAGCCTGCGCTAGTCAGACTCCGCAGGTCGAATAAAAGTCAGCGAGAGCCCGCCGTTTGAGCCAAGGTGCCGTGAAATGAAAAGGCGCTGACCTTCTGGTCGCGCCTTTGAAATTGAACGGCAGATTGGCCAAACGGCGGGCTCGCAGCGTCGAGGGGTTCCGGCGTTTGGAAAACGCCGGAACAATCAGTGTTCGATCCAGCAGCGCAGGGTCTCGCCTGCCTGCAGGTGACGCAGATTCTCCGCGGCAATGTCGACCACATTGTTGAGCGTGGCTGCCAGGTGGAACCAGCCCGAGATATGCGGCGTGATGAGCATGTTGGTCGCATCCCACAGTGGACTTGTCTCAGGCAACGGTTCGGGGTCGGTGACGTCGACCGCGGCGCCGGCGAGATGTCCCGACTCCAGGGCGACAACCAAGTCGTCGGCGACCACAAGATCGCCGCGGCCGCCGTTGGCAAAGAAGGCACCCGGTTTCATCGCGGCGAAGAACTCGGCGTTCGCCAGGCCGCGGGTCTCGGGTGTGCTCGGCATAAAGGATGCGACGACGTCTGCCTCCGCCAAGCGCTCAGACAGGGCATCCATGCCGTCCATGTCCTCAAACACAATGGGGTAGACGAGCGGATGGCGCTTGATGCCGCGGACGTGCGCACCCATGCCACGGCAGAGCGTGGCAAAGTGGCCGCCGATATCGCCCGCGCCCAGCACCAGCACGTTGGCGTTTTTGAGCGAGGTAACCGGCCCCAAATCCTTCCAGCGATGCTCACGCTGCAGATCGTGATAGCCGGGCAGACGCTTCATCATAGACAGCACCATGGCAAACATGTGCTCGCTTACGGCCTGGCCGTAGGCGCCCACCGAGCAAGACAGTTTGGCGTCGGCCGGTACGGTGCCGGCGGCAAGGTAGTCGTCATAGCCGGCGGTCTGCAATTGCAACAGCTGGAGATGCTCGCATGCCGTGAGCATGTCAGGGTCGATGTTGCCCAGGATCACGTCGGCATCGGCGACCTGCTCGCGCGTGGCGGCGTCGGCGCTCGTGTAGATAAAGTCCTCGCCCGGAGCGCTCGACTCAAGAATTGCGCGATGGCGGTCATTGACGGGCAGCAAAACCAGGATGTTCACAAGCAGTCCTCTCCGCTCGACCTGCAAAAAGGGACAGGTTTTTTGGCAGGTTTTATCAGGCAAAACGTTCAAATAAAAACGCCGGATGCAAGACGAGCGTGCCCGTCAGCATCCGGCGCATCCACGGCTACCAGCTCAGCAGCTCGTAACCGTCCTCGGTCACCACGAGCTGTACCTCGCACTGGGCCGAATCGCTGCCGTCCTTGGTGCGCACGCACCAACCGTCACCCTTGTTGATCTTGATGTCGGGCGCTCCGGCATTGACCATGGGCTCAATGGTAAAGACCATGCCCGGAGCCATGATGGTGTCCACATCGGGTGCCTCGGTGGTAAAGCCCACAAACGGGTCCTCGTGGAACTCCTTGCCGATGCCGTGTCCGCCGTACTCGCGCACCACGCTAAAGCCGGCGTCCTCGACCGTCTTTTGTACGGCCTCGGCCATAACGGACAGCGGCAGCCATGGCTTGACGGCCGCCAGGCCCGCCTCCACGCTGGCGCGGGTGACGTCGACAAGACGCTGGCGCTCGGCAGAGACCTCGCCGATGCAGAACATGCGGCTCGAGTCGCTAAAGTAGCCGTCCAAAATCGTGGAGCAGTCCACGTTGATGATGTCGCCCTCGTGCAGCACGTCTGTATCGCAGGGGATACCGTGACAGACCACATCGTTGATCGAGGTGCATACGCTCTTGGGGTAGCCTTCGTAGTTGAGGTCGGCCGGCGTGCCACCGTGCTCGACGGTGTAGTCGTAGATCATCTGGTCGATCTGGTTGGTGGTCATGCCTGCGGCGATGTGCTCGCCTACGTAGTCGAGCACGCCTACGTTGATGGCTGCCGAGCGCTTGATGCCCTCGATATCGGCGGGCGTCTTGTAGAGCGTGCGGGGCAGAACCTCCCAGCCCTCCTCCCACAGGCGCTCGAGGCGCTCGTCGAAGGCGCTGTGACATTTCTTATATTTTTTGCCGCTGCCGCACCAGCAGGCGTCGTTGCGGCCGGGTACGGGTCCTTTGTCATACATGGCTAACTTCCTTTCATCCGCAGCTAGTATAGCCCACCCATGCGTCCATAAAAGTTGCGGTGATATAGTTCCGATTTAAGCGGTTTAACAGCACAAATAGGAACTATATCACCGCAACTGATGGGGCGGGATGGCGGGCACTAGCTGCTGCGTGGTTTTGCTAGTAGCTCACCTGGCAGGGAATGCCGAGGGCGCGCACACGCGCGGCAATGGCGTCGAGGACGTCGGGTGCTGCTTTGGCAAGGCCGGTGACCGGTGTCTCGCGCGCCACCGTGTAAATGGTCGCCTCCTGTGGGCGAATGCGCTCGAGCGCCGAGAGCCAAGGGCTAACGTACTCCTCGCCGGTGTTATCGAGAGACTTGCCCCGGTACTCACCGCTCAAAAACATCGTCTGGATAATAACGTGACCGTCAAAGCTTGCGAACGTCTCGATCTGGTGCTCGACGTCGTAGGGGCCAACGGGCTGGTCGAGCAGCTGGATAAACGCCGAGTCGGCGGTATCGAGCTTAAGAATGTTGTCGTCGACCATCATGAGCGCGTCGTGTACCTGGGGACGGTCGGCGCGCGTGCCGTTGGAGAGCACGGCGATCTTGGAGTTTGGGGCAAGCTCGTCGCGCAGCGCGACAGCGCCGGCGATGGCCTGCGGAAACTCCGGTGCGGCGGTGGGCTCGCCGTTGCCGGCAAACGTGATTACATCGGGCAGCTCACCTTCGACTGCCATCTCGCGCAGCTTTGCCTCGAGCGCGTCGAGTACCACGGCAGCTGTGTTGTACGGCTCATGACAGGGGCGCTCGGCGTTGAGGCCGTTTTCGCAGTAAATGCAGTCGAACGTGCAGATTTTGCCGCTGGCCGGCATCATGTTGACGCCGAGCGAGAGACCAAGGCGACGGCTGCGAACGGGCCCAAAGATGGGGCTGGCATTTAGAAACGTAGACATAGGCATATGCTCCTCAAGACAATTGTGCCTAAGCATAGCATCGGCTCCAAAACAAGGTGCGGGCTCTTGCTTTACAAGTTTCGTTTTTTCACGTCGCTCATTATGCTGCGCCATGAAAAGCCTCGGCTCGGGTACAGTTAATTTGTTAACAAGGCATAAGGCAATGCGGGTCCATCCAACCGTACTGACGTGCAACTGGATGGGCATTGATGATGGGGGCACAACATGGATTTTACGGTCGAGAATGCGGGCACCACGATTGCCTGTCGCGAATATGCCGGCCCGGATGTGTCGCCTGATGCTCCTGCTTTGGTGTGCGTGCACGGCGCTTGTGTCGACGGCACATTTTTCGACGGTATCGCTTGTGAGCTCAGCCGCAACTACCGCGTAATTGCCTACGACCGCCGCGGCTGCGGTGGCAGCAGCGATGCGGCAGACGGCAGCTATGATCTTGCCGCTCAGGCCGCCGACCTGCAAGCCGTGATCGAACACGTTGGCGCTCCGGCAAATGTGCTTGCGCATAGTGCCGGTACGTTGGTTGCGCTGGAGCTTCTTCGCACCGAACCCCATCTCGTCGCCCGTGCGATTCTGCATGAGCCGGCTGTGTCGGCCAAAGGTGTCGGTATGGGCGCAGCTCCGGTTTTGCTCGATATGATTGCGGCGGGAAAGGTTTCAAGGGCGCTCCGGCTTTTCTTGGGAGCCCTCGGCGACTTGGACCCCGAGGCTCCTGGGACGACCGAAGCGGAAGTCAAACATGCCCTGCGCAATGGTCGTTGCTTTATGGCCAATGAATACGGAACAAATATGACATATGCTCCCGACTGGGAGCGCGCTCGCGCGTCAAAGGCGGTGTCGGCCGTGTTCTTGGGCGAGCTCTCGGTTGGCACGCCCCGCGAGGCGGGCACGAGGGTGGCTGCCGAATATCTCGATTGCCCCCTTGTGACGATTCCGGGCGCGCATAACGGTCTGCGCGATCGCCCCGTTACGGCGGCAAATGCCGTTCGTGATGTCTTGGAGCGTTAGCACGCTCGATGACCTGCGGGGAGAGGGGTTGTTAGCGTTTCGTCATTGTTAACGAATGCGTCCATAACCGCGCGCCCGCGGCTCCATTACCGCCGCTTGCCAGGTCATAAAAATGTAACGATAATCGCGCGTTTGCCTTCAGCTGTTAGATGTTACCCTTGTACCAATTGATATGCACCGTTGCCGTGCATAACGATAGAAAGGGCCCCATATGCGCAAAAATCACGAGGTCAATCTAACCGACGAGGAGGCTGCCGCTGAGGTCGCCCGCGTCGCGAAGACCTACCCCGTGGTGCGTTTGCTGTCGGCCGATCAGATTAAGAGCGAGCCTAACTGCCTGCTCGCCGGCAATCGGTGCCCTTGTCTGCGCCAGTCAAGTCTTGAGGCCTTGGCAGATTCCGATGAGGTGTCGGAGCAACTGCTCAACGATGGTGTTGAGTACCGCGCCCGCCTGCGCCCTCTGAAGGTCGAGGGCGAGCCTCATGTCTTACTGATGGTGCGTCCGATCGATGAGCAAGAGGCTGCAGAAGAGGACCTTGTCTACACCGACGTGCTGACGAGCGTGCGCAATCGCCGATATTACGAGGAAAAGCTCCGTAGCGCCCGCATGAATGCCGGCGTTGCGGTGATCGACCTTGATGATTTTAGGGTCTTCAACGATACGTGTGGCCGTCATGCCGGCGACCTTGCGCTCGGTGCTGTGGCGACGGCCATACGCAGCGGAATTCGTTCGACTGACGAGCTCGTACGCTATGGCTGCGACAAGTTTGTGGTCGTCATGCCCAATATTCCCTCCGATGACTTCACCCGTCGCCTGCATCAGGTGTCCGATGCCGTTCGTTCCACGATTGTTCCGGGCCATGAGTACGTGAGCTTGACGGCATGTGTTGGTGGCGTTCGCATTCATGGCGAGACGGTCGATGAGGGCGTTGGCCGCGCTGTCCAGTTATTGAGCCGCGCTAAGGCAAAAGCCGGTACGGTCGTGACCGATGCCGATTCCATCGAGGCCTTCCAAAGCGAAAAGCCTTTGGTGCTTATTGTTGATGACTCCGAGATGAACCGAGCCATTCTCAACGAGATGCTCAAGGACGAGTATTGCATCCTGGAGGCCGACAACGGTCGTACGGCGCTCGACATGGTCGACCGCTATGGCGATGAGTTGTCGCTCGTGCTGCTGGATATTGTCATGCCGGGCATAAGCGGCTTTGAGGTGCTGGCCGATCTGTCGCGCCGATCGGGTATCGACAATCTGCCTTTTATCATGATTTCGAGCGAAGATTCCGATGATATGGTTCTGCGCGCGTACGAGCTGGGCGCCTCGGACTATATCAACCGCCCGTTTGACTCCCGTGTTGTGCGCCGCCGTGTAAGCAACACCATCCGCCTATACGCCAAACAGCGCCGCCTGACGAGCCTGCTGTCCCAGCAGTACAACGAGCGCGTCAAGAACAGTCGCATGCTCATCGACATCATGGCCGGCGTCATGGAGCTTTGCAACGGCGAGAGCGGCAGACACGTTACGAACATCGAGAAGCTGACCGAGCTGCTGCTTGGCTGTCTGGTCCAGCGTAGCGACACCATCTCCCTCGACAATGAGGAACGCTCTACGATTGCCCTGGCTTCGGCGCTGCACGATATCGGCAAGATGTCGATTGACGATGCGATTCTCAACAAACCCGGGCGCCTTACGCCCGAGGAGTTCGAGATTATGAAGACGCATACCACGATGGGCGCCGACATGTTGCTTGAGCTGGGCCGCCATCACGTCGGCAATGCGCTTATGGAATATGCGTACCAGATTGCGCGTTGGCATCACGAGCGCTGGGACGGCAAGGGCTATCCCGATGGCCTTAAGGGCAACGAGATTCCCATTGCCGCGCAGGTGGTCTCGGTGGCCGACGTGTATGATGCGCTGACGAGCGTGCGCGTGTACAAGGACGCTATCCCGCACAAGGAGGCGATCCAGATGATCCTGGACGGTAAGTGCGGCACCTTTAACCCGCTGTTGCTCGAATGCCTGCTCGAGGTGCAAGACCGTATTGCCGAGACGTTGGCACGCCCCGCCGACGTCGTTGCGTTTCCCACGATTTAGTTTGACCAAAGGAGTTTTAATCCATGATTTCCATGCGTGAGGCGTATGAGAAGATCGGCGCTAATTATGATGACGCGTGCGCTCGGCTGATGGGCGGGGAAATGCTTGCCCGCTTTGCCCTCAAGTTTTTGGATGACGAGAGTATGGACAAGCTGGAGGCCGCCATGGCGGCGGGAGACGCCGAAGGTGCGTTTATGGCAGCGCACACGCTCAAGGGCGTGAGCCAGAACCTGGGATTCGATAATCTGTACGAGCCGGCGGTCGTGGTGACCGAGGCGCTGCGCGGCGCCGATACCGTTGACGGCGCCCGCGAGGGGATGCATGCGCTGCAGCAGCAATATGCGGCAACGATGTCAGCCCTGCGCGAGGCGGCTGAATAAGAGCTTGCGAGCCTTGGGCTGCTTGCCGGCCACATATAGGTGAAAGGGTGCCCCGCCGGACCATGTGGCCGGCGGGGCACCCTTATCTGTTTTGTGGTTCGCGTGCTAGCGGGCCTGCTTGACCTTGGCTGCCGCCTCGACAAACGACTTCCAGAGGTTAAAGTCGGTTTCGAGCGTCTGCCAGGTGTACTCGGGATGCCATTGCACGCCCAGGCAGAAGGGTTGGCCTTCGACTTCGATGCACTCGGGCACGCCATCGGTTGCCTTGGCGACCAAGCGCGTGCTTTTACCCAGACGATCGATGCAGCAGTGGTGTGCGGAGTTGGTCTGGATAAGCCTGTGCCCGCCAAGCGCGCGCTCCAGCAACGAGCCCGGCACGACCTCGACGGGATGCACGGGGTCGTTGAGCACGTGGGTATGGCGCCACTGCGTGCGGCCCTCGCGCGCGCCCAGGCTTGGCACGTCCATGCACAGGGTGCCGCCGGTGGCGACATTGAGCAACTGCGTGCCGCGGCAGGTGGTAAAGAGCGGCTTTTTGGCGCGGAGCACCTCGCCGACCAGCTTAAACTCAAAGCTATCGCGGATCTCGCAGCAGAGGGTGGGGTCGTAGGGTCGATCATCGCCCCAACGTTTGGGATTGACATCGGGGCCGCCGGGAATGGCGATGCCGTCGGCGATATCGACGTAATGACGGATGACCTCAATGTCCTCGGTGATGGACATCTGCAGCGGCAGGCCGCCGGCGGCAAGGATGGCATCGACAAAGACGCTCGCAATCTCCTCGTTGGGGGAGAGCGTCTCGCTCAAATAGGGTTTCGCTTCTTCCCAGCGTGGTGCGACCAGGATGAGCGGACGGTCGGCGGGATCGACGTCGACGTGCGGAGTGTAGGACGATGAGGTGCGGGTTCCGATCATGGGCGTAGCTTTCGAATCCGGGTGGACATGGCACAGGGGTGGCGCGGAGCAAACGTTACTGATGAATTTGCCCGCGTGGCAATTGGGTTAGTGGCCCTTAATGGAGTTGAGGAAGTCCTGGGCGCGCTTGGTCTGGGGGTGGTCGAAGAACTCGTCGGGTGTGCCGGTTTCCACAATCTGGCCGTCGGCCATAAACACGACGCGGTCGGCCACGCGGCGGGCGAAGTTCATCTCGTGCGTGATGACGATCATCGTCATGCCCTGCTGGGCCAGACGGACCATGACCTCGAGCACCTCGTTGATCATTTCGGGGTCAAGGGCGCTCGTAGGCTCGTCAAAAAGCATGGCCTTGGGGTGCATGGCAAGCGAGCGTGCGATGGCTACACGCTGTTGCTGTCCGCCCGAGAGCTGTGCGGGCACCTTATCGGCCTGCTCGGCAACGCCCACGCGGCCCAGCAGGTCCATGGCGCGCTCGCGAGCCTCCTCCTTGGATACACCCAGCACGTCGACCGGCCCCAGCATGACGTTCTGCAGTACGGTCATATGTGCGAACAGGTTGAACTGTTGGAACACCATGCCCAACTCGGCGCGCATGCGGGCAAGATCCTTGCCTTCCTGCGGCAGGGGCTCGCCCTCGATGAGGATCTCGCCCGAGTCGATAGTTTCCAGGCGGTTGATGGTGCGGCACATGGTCGACTTGCCCGAGCCCGAGGGACCGATCACAACGACGACCTCGCCGCGGTCGACCGAGAGATTGATGTCGTTGAGGACGTGCAGATCGCCATAGTGCTTATCGACGTGTCTGAGCTCGATCAGCGGCTGATTGCCGGTGGAAGAGGTGCTCTGTGCCATGGTGCTCGGCTCCTTATGACTCGAAATGGTAAAGCGTTAGCGGATGATGGTCGCGCCGGTCTTGTGCGAAACGTAGACAGCGGCCTTGTTGATCGCGACGTTGATGAGGATGTAGATGACCGCGATAACCAGGTAGACCGACACGAGGGCGTCGTAGTTGGTAATGAGCACGCGGGCATTTTGCATCAGGTCGGGATAGCTCACCACATAGGCGACGGTGGTGTCTTTGACTACGACCACAAGCTGTGAAATCAAGGACGGAATGATAAACCGAATAGCCTGCGGCAACACGATTTTAAAGGTGATTTTGGCCTTGGAGAGACCGAGCGCCTGGGCCGCCTCGACCTGCCCGCGCGGCACGGCGTTGACGCCGGCGCGGAAGATCTCGGCGAGTACGCCGGCTGCAGCGAGTGCGACGGGGAGCGTGAGCATCCAAAACGACGGCAGCGCGATCTTGTACTGGGGCAGCACCAAAAAGAAGAAGTAGATGAACAGCAGGCTCGGCACGCCGCGGAAGAAATCGGTGAGCACACGGCAGACCAGTTGCAGTGGCTTAATGTCGCTGGTGCGGCCGAGCATAAGGGCTAAGCCCAGTACCAGCGCAATGACACCGGCGGTGAGTGCGACTTTAACGGTGCCCTCAAAGCCGGCAAGCAGGAACTTCCAGGTGGTGAGGTGCGTAAAGAAATACCAATAGTGGACCGAAAGCTGGCCGGTCACATAAAAGCGCTGCAGTACCAGGACGACGAGTGTGGCGACGGCAACAAGCGAGATGGCGGTGCCGATGCAAATCTTGGCGCGCATCTTGGGGCCGGGAGCCTCGTAGAGCGCATCGCGCATGGTGAGCGCAGGGGAGGAGTGCTTGCTCATCGGAGGATCCTCACCTTCTTGTCGATGTAGTTGCCAATGTGGCTCACCACAAAGGCCGTGCCCAGGTAGCCGAGCGCCGAGATAAAGAACGCGGCGACGCCGCCGAGCGAGCGGGTATTGATGTAGCTCACCACGCCGGTGAGCTCTTGCGGTTTAAGCGGCACCTGACTGCCGAGCGCGGTGGTGAGCATGACGGCGATAAAGAGGTTCGTCATGGGCAATACGCTTGAGCGCAGCGCCTGCGGAATCACGATCTTGGCGAGGATACGGCTGAAGCTCATGCCGAGCGAGCGGGCGGCTTCGACCTGGCCGACGCCGACGGTGTTGATGCCGCTCATAAAGTTCTCGGAGCCAAAGGCCGAGCCCAAAAGGACCGTAGCGACGATAACGCAGGTGCGATAGGGCAGGACGACCTTGAGCGGCGGCAGCGCGTAGACGACGATGATGAGCAGCGCGATGCCGGGGATGTTACGGAAGACCTGGACATACAGGTCGCCAAAGACGCGCAGCGGCTTGAGCGGCGACACACGCATCACGGTGACGGCGACGGCCAGCACCATGGCGATGGCAAACGACTCAAGCGTCATGCCCCAGGTTGCTAGCAGCGCGTCGATATAGTTCTGGCCATAGAGCGACCAGAGTTCGGAGAGACTCATGCGGACCTCCCGCCGGTAAGGAAAGGGGCTCCCGTGTGTACGGAAGCCCCGACAACTCAGTGAGGAAACAGTTTACCGCAATAAAGCGCATCATGCGTTTCCGTATGGTTTCGTTGCGGCCGTTACCAGGCTCGCTGCCTAGGCGCCGATCTCGGGCAGTTCGGGAACATTGGTGTCGCCCGTACGGTCGCCGATGCAGATCTGCCACAGCTCGGTCCAGGTACCATCGTCCTCGATCTTCTTAAGGAAGTCGTTGACAAAGGCGACGCCGTCGGAATCGAGCGGCAGGCCGATGCCATAGGGCTCCTTGCTGCCGAAGGGCTTGCCGGCGATTTTGTACTTACCGGGCTCGCGGACCAGGGCGCTCTGCTGCATGTTGTTATCGATGACGTAGGCGTCAACGCGGCCCTGCTGGAGTGCCTGGCGGGCCTCCTCGTCGGTCTTGAACTCCTGCTGGCTGGCCTTGGGAGCGAACTCCTCCAGGATGGCGGGGCCGTTGGAGCCGGACTGGACGGCGACGTTCTTGTCGGCCAGGTCGTCGACGCTCTTGATGTCGTCGTTATCGGCAAGCACCAGGATGGCCTGCTGCGTGTAGTAATAGGGACCGGCAAAGGAGACAAGCTTCTTGCGCTCGTCAGTGATGGTGTAGGTGGCAAAGACGGCGTCGACCTGGCCGTTCTGCAAGACGGACTCGCGCGTGTCCGAGGTCACCTGGGTGATCTCGACCTTGTTCTCGCCCAGGATGTAGTTGGACAGGAGCTGCGCGATACCGGCATCGAAGCCACGGGTCTGACCGTCCTTCTCGTTGAGGAGGGAGAAGAGCGTGGAAGTCTGAACGCCACCGATCTTAAAGACGCCGGCGTCCTTGACGGCCGTGGCCCAGGTGCTGGCGGCGACGGCATCGTCATCGGCCTTGGGGCCGTTGTCGACGAGCTTGTCGAATGCCTTGGCGTCGAGCGTGGTGGAAGCCTCGGTATCCTCGGAGCTCTTGGAGGAACCGGCGGCGGAACCCTTGTCGGCCTCGGCGCTGGTGTCGGAGCAGCCGGCAAGACCAAGGCCGGCGACGGTTGCGAAGGTGGCGGCAACGAAGCCGCGGCGGTCGAGAACGACCTGCTGGGAGAGGTTCTTGCTCATGGTAGAACACCTTTCTCAATAAAATCCCTAGCGGTTGAGTAGAGTTATACCCTATCGCGCTCAAATGGGTCAACACGAAATAACTCAGAAACATACTTACCTTATGGGTAATTCTACCTACCAAAAAGGGACAGGTTTATTTTGGCAGGTTTTATCTGGACAAACGTCGGTTGTTGCTGCTGAGATAGTGCTTTTCGGACGGCCCGCCTCGCTGTTTTGTCTCAATCAGTAACAGGTAGACGAGGAAATGGGTTCTAACTGTTGCAGATCGAGATTTTCTCTTCAGGGGAATTCGAATGTCTCGATCTGTAACATCTGGACGGACAAAAGGTCTCTATCTGTTACAGATTGAGACAAAGGTCAGGGACTAAGACGTCTTGTCTAGATCTGTAACAGTTAGACGGGAATTCGGGCCCTAGATGTTACAGATTGAGATAATCGCGTCGCGAAAACAAAAACCTCCGCAGGGGGGTGCTTTCCTTGCGGAGGTTTTCTTACTCGTTGAGTAGTCTTGCGGCTTCGGCGGCCATGTTCTCGACCGTCATGCCGTTCTGCGCGAGCAGTTCGTTGGGGTCGTAGCGGTCGGGGAAGCCCTTGGCGATGCCGAAGGTGCGCGTGCGCACGGGCGTGCAGGCCAGGTAGCACGCCACGCGCTCGCCCCAGCCGCCGTCCAAGATGCCGTCCTCGAGGGTGACGACAACGCGATGCTCGGCGACAAGGCTGTCGAGGAACTTGCGGTCGAGCTCGGCTGCAAAGCGAGGGTTGACGAGCGTGGCCTCGATACCGTACTCGGCGGCCAAGCGGTTTGCCACGCGCTCACCCAGCTCAAAGAAATCGCCAAGCGCGAGCACGGCAACGTCGCGGCCCTGACGCACCACGTTGTAGCGAACGGCGCTGTAGTCGGTGTCTTCGGCGGGCGCAAGGTCGGGGCGGCTTACCAGGCCGATGCCCGGTACGCGGATTGCCACGGGATGCTCGCGGTGGTCGAGCGACCAGCTCAGCATGGACAGATATTCCTCCATGCAGGCCGGCGCCAAGTAGTGCATGTTGGGAAGACCGCCCAGCATGGAAATATCAAAGAACGAAAGGTGCGTCTCGGACGTGGTGCCAAAGATTGACGCACCAAACACCAAAATGGTTGCGGGGGCGTCGTTGAGGCACAGGTCGTGCCACAGCTCGTCGTAGGCGCGCTGCAAAAACGTGCCGTACACACCAAAGACTGGCTTGGCGCCCGAGCGCGCAAGCGCGGTGGCAAAGGTCACGGCGTGCTCCTCGGCAATGCCCACATCGACGAACTGTTTGCCGGCGGCGGCGCGAAGCTCGGGTGTAAAGCCCATGATGTAGGGTGTGGCGGCCGTGATACCCACGACCTGCGGATCGCGCTCGATGGCGGCGCTGAGCGCCTCGCCCGTAATGTCGGCGTAGGTGCGCGGCGCAGGCTCGCTCGGATGGCCCGGGCAGAGCTTGCGCCCGGTCGCCATGTCAAACGGACCCACGTGGTGCCAGCGCTCGGGGTCGTTTTGGGCTGGCTCAAAGCCCTTGCCCTTGGCGGTGGAGACGTGCAGCACGATGGGATGATCGATATTGCGCAGTTCCTGCAGCGCGTCGACTAGGGCCAACACGTCGTTGCCGGCGTCCAAATAACGGTAGTCGAGTCCCATCGCGCGGAAAACGTTGCGCTCACAGGTGCCGTTGCTGGCGCGCAGCTCGGCCAGATTGCGATAGAGGCCACCGTGGTTCTCGGCGATGGACTGGTCGTTATCGTTGACGATGATGATCAGGTTGCTGTCGAGTTCGGCGGCATTGTTGAAGCCCTCAAACGCCAGGCCGCCCGAAAGCGAGCCGTCGCCAATGATGGTGATGACGTTGTACGCATCGCCCGCCAGGTCACGAGCGTGCGCCAGGCCGCAGCCCAGGCTCACCGACGTGGAGGTATGGCCCATGGCGAACAGGTCGTGCTCGGACTCGTCGGGATTGGCAAAGCCAGAGGCCTCGCCAAAGCGCTTCGGATCGATATAAGTGTACGCGCGCCCAGTCAGCGCCTTGTGGGCGTAGGTCTGGTGCGAAACGTCAAAGAGAATCTTGTCGATAGGGGAGTTAAACACGCGATGGAGCGCGACCGTAAGCTCAACGACGCCCAGGTTGGGGGCAACGTGCCCGCCGACGGCGGCGGAGCTTTCGAGGATGGCGTGGCGAATCTCGTCGCAGAGCTGCGGGAGCTCGGCACGATTAAGAGCCTTGACGTCCTCGGGCGTTGTCGTTTGCGTAAGCAGCATCGTTGTGGGTTACTCCATGCGAATCGAGTGCCGGCGCTCCCTCGGCCGACACAATTGCACAAGACAGTCTCGCACATTTTGGCGTTTGATATGTGACGGCGGCGCGGTAATTCGCCAACTGGTGGGGCAAAACGTTTTGTCCGATGCCATACTGATAGATTCGATGATGATTTTTTCAATACGTGCAGGCCGTGGCTTGCCGCCGTGAGCCGCTGGAAGGAGGCAGCATGTCCGATGCCGTTCGTGCCGAGAAAATCGCGCACGAGGTCGACGATGCCGCCCGCCAGCTCGCCCAGGCGGGCCGCTTGGACCTGACGCGCGAGTTTATCCAGCATGGCGACGTGACGGTCTATGCACATGTGACTTCGGTAGCGCGGACGAGCCTGTCCTTTGCCGAGCGCCTGGGCCGCGTCGGTGTTTCGATCGACCGTGCCTCGCTGCTGCGCGGAGCCTTGTTACACGATTACTTTCTCTACGATTGGCACGATCCCGACCCAAGCCATCGGCTGCATGGCTTTCGCCACCCGTTTTTTGCCCTAGCGCGCGCGGAGGAAGATTTTGAGCTGACGTCGCGCGAACGGAATATTATCGTGCGGCATATGTTTCCGCTGGTGCCGGTGCCGCCGACGTGTCGTGAGGCTTGGATTGTGTGCCTGGCGGATAAATGGTGTGCTCTGCGCGAGACGGTCGCCGGCCGCCTGCCGCGCAAAGACGACGCGAACGATTTGAGCGAGGGCTCGAGCGACGGCTCGAGCAAAGATTCGAGTGAAAAGAGGAGAGGGTAGACGGTGGGGACCGCGATCGACATGGCATTTGACGGCGCGACGCTTGCCGCCTGTCCGCTTTCGGCACTGGTGCTCTCGTTCGCCTTCTACGGGTTTTGCGGCTGGGCATGGGAATCGACGGTCTGCGCCATGCTCAACCACGGACGCTTTGCCAACAGCGGCTTTTTGCTGGGACCGTGTTGCCCCATCTATGGCGCGGGCGGCATTGCCTGCTGGCTGCTGTTGCGCGGAATTCCTGACGCGTCGAGCCAGTTTGTCGCTGCAGCGCTCGTATGCAGCGTGATTGAGTACAGCGTAGGCGTGCTGTTGGAAAAAACAACGGGCGCTCGCTTTTGGGATTACTCGCACCTGCCGTTTAACTTGCACGGACGCATCTGCCTGTACTGGGCATGCGCGTTTGGCTTGGGTGCGTTGTGCATTTGCCGTTTAGTGGAGCCGGCATTGCTGGGGCTGCTTGGTCATCTGCCGGTGCTGATTGTGCGGCTGTCCGCCTTTATCGTCGCGGTCGCGATGATGGTCGACGCGTTGTGCTCGCTGGCGAGCTGGCGGCGTCTGTCCGATCAGCTGGAGCGCGTCCGGGCCGACCTTGCCGACCGCATCAATGAGTCGCTTGCCGATGCCTCGGACTCAATGCTCGAACGTATTCCCGATTCTACGATTGACTCGGTGGCACAGACGCACATCCGTAGCCGTGCCGTTAACGCGTGGCTGGCCGAGCTGGGTGACGCCGCGCTCGATGCCCTGCGCGAGAAGGCTTCGATGCCGACGTTTATCGCGGATGGTGCTCGCGGCCTGGCGCTTGCCGCCCGCCGCGTGGCCGATGCCGCGCCGAACATGCCGCGTCCGTCGCTCAGTCGTCGCCTTGCCGGCAAGCGCATGAGCCGTCCGGTGCCAAGCGTGTCGCTCAGCCGCCGCGACCTACGCTTCTTTAACGCCTTCCCGCGTCTGCGCATCAATCGCTACGAAGGCGTCATTCGAGCAACTAATCTCCGCGACCGAGCCCGCGAGCTGTTCCGCCACTAGCCGGGACGGGCGCGCTCACGGCTTCCTTGCTCGCGTATTTCCCGTTCGTTTCGCGTCCGTTGCCGCGCCGTTTCCAAGATTGCGGCGCCGTTTCCATTCGACAACGCCGCGTTTAACAACGCCGTATCTGGTCTACACCAGTTGCCCCTCGGCCGCATTATGGGCGCCGACAACGTTCATGCGACCAAGGGAGAGCGAATGTACGATACGGGATCGACAACGTTTATGCTCATCTGCACCATGCTCGTGTTTTTAATGACACCGGGTCTGGCGTTTTTCTATGGCGGCCTGTCTAGGCGCAAAAATGTCATCAACACCATGCTCATGTGCTTTGGCGCCATTGGTCTGGTTGGTGTGCTGTGGATTGTTGCCGGCTGGTCTCTGGCCTATGGCGGCGACGGTTCGAGTCCGTTTATTGGAGGCCTTGACCAGCTGCTGTGCCTGCCGGTGCTCAACCAGGTGCTGCAGGCGGCCGAGGGCAATGCTGCGGACGGTGTCGTCTACCCTCAGATCATCAACATCGCCTTCCAGATGGCATTTGCCATGATCACGGCTGCTATCGTCACGGGCAGCCTGGCCGGCCGCGTTAAGTTCGGTGCCACGACGGCCTTCCTGGGCATTTGGCTGCTCGTGGTCTATGCGCCGCTTGCTCACATGGTTTGGGGCGGCGAGGGCTCCTTTATCGGCGATATCATCGGCGCGCTCGACTTTGCCGGCGGCGACGTGGTGCACATCTCGTCTGGTCTTACGGGCCTGATTCTCTGCTTAATGCTCGGCCGTCGTCGCGGCTTTGGCATGGTGAGCTACCGTCCGCATAACGTGCCGTTTGTGGCGCTGGGAGCCGGCCTGCTTTGGTTTGGCTGGTTTGGCTTTAACGGCGGCAGCGAGTTCAAGGCCGACGCCGTGGCGGCACTTGCCATCCTCAATACCGTGACGGCCAGCGCGGCGGGCATGGTCTCGTGGCTTGCCGTCGAGCGCGTGCACACCGGTCGACCCACGCTGGTGGGCGCCAGCACCGGTCTGGTTGCGGGCCTTGTGGTGGTCACGCCGGGCGCGGGCTTTGTCGAGCCGTGGGCGGCGCTGGTCATGGGCCTGATCGTCTCGCCTGTCTGCTACCTGGCTATCAGCCATCTTAAGACCAGGTTCGGCTACGACGATGCGCTCGATGCGTTCGGTTGCCACGGCATTGGCGGCATCTTGGGCGGCGTGCTCACGGGCCTGTTCTGCGTGCCGGAGCTTTCGTGGACCGGTAAGGGCGGCCTGTTCTACACGGGCGACGTGTCGCTGCTCGTCTCGCAGATCTTGGGCATTGTGGTGACGGTCGCTATAGTGCTGGTGCTCGGCTTGGTGATCGCCGCGGTGGTCAAGGCGCTGTTCCACGGCAGCCTGCGCGTGGACGAGGCCGACGAGGCGCTGGGCCTGGATGCGAGTCAGCACGGCGAGAGCGCCTACCCTTCGTTCTCCGGACTCGATTAGCAGCTTCCCCAAGCACCGCACCTCGGCCTTCAATCGTCGTTTGCGTACCTTAAGTACGCGGCACTCCTCTTTCAGGCCGATCTGCGGCACTTGGGAAACCTGCTAAGACCTGTTAGCTGCACTTATCTGATCTACAAGGTTGGTCTGTGGCACCTGGAAAACCCGTGCCATGTGAGGGTCAATTCATTTCTTTTATTGAAGAGAGGAATTTACTATGAAGAAGATTACGGCGATTGTTCGTGCCGAGAAGCTTGAGGTTCTTAAGGACGCGCTGTTTGCTGCTGATGTTCGCGGTATGACTATCAACCAGGTGCAGGGCTGCGGTGCGCAACATGGCTGGAAGGAATACGTGCGCGGCAACGAGTTGCTTGTCAACACGATCCCTAAGGTACAGTTCACCCTCATCTGCGCCGATGAACATGTCGACGGAATTGTCGACATCATCTGCAACGCTGCTCGCACCGGAGCCGTCGGCGACGGCAAGATCTGGGTCGAGCCGGTCGAAGAAGTTATCCGCATTCGTACCGGCGAACACGGCCCCGCCGCGGTGTAGGACAATCTTTCGCCTGACGGGCGTGCCTCTCTTGGGGCGCGCCCGTTCTCGTCTACAATATCGTGCAGACGAAGGAGAGGCATGCCCATGATCAAGATGTTTGCGAGTGACTTAGACGGAACGCTGCTGAATGCCCTACACGAGGCCGACGGAACCATCCGCCGCGCCATTCGCGAGCTGACCGAAGCCGGGCTGCATGTGGTTCCCGCGACCGGACGCTCGACGCTGCCGATCGGCGAGCATGGCTTCACAGGTCTGGCACTCGACGCCTGCTGCTCCAACGGATCCATCGTGCGCGACAGCCATGGTGAGGTGCTCAAGACCTGGACCATCGACCCGCAGGTTACCGAGGAGCTGCTCAAAGCGTTCCCGGACATTTGCTTCGACTGCTCCACGCCCGACGGCATGTTCTCGAGCGGTTCGTTCGAGATGCACCAGGCGGGCTTTAAAAAGGACAGTCCTATCAAGCGCATCGTGATGCGCGGCATGCGTGCACGTGGCGGGTATCACGAGGAACAGTATTTCGACCAGTCGATCGGTGACATCCTGCGTCATGACGTGTGCAAAATCAACTGCCGCGTGACCTCGCCCGAGCTGGAGCGCGACCTTAAGGCATATTTGGCTGAGCGATCGGACCGCGTGGTCAACGCGCCGTTCGATCCGGTGATGTTCGAGATCACGGACGTGGCGTGCAACAAGGGCGAGAGCGTGGCGTGGCTGGCGGGCTACTACGGTATTGCCGAGGACGAGGTCGCGGTCTACGGCGACGGCGGCAACGATATCGCCATGCTCAAGCGTTTCCGTCACAGCTACGCGACCAAAAACGGCAGTGACGCGGCCAAGGCCGCCGCGAGCGTGACCATCGGCAGTTGCATGGTCCACGCCGTTCCCAAGCATATGCTCGCCACCATGCGCAAGCAAAACTCCCGCACCGTCATCGAATAATGTGACAAAGGGACTGCCCTTCGTCACATCCTAAATATTGCCTTTACGTGTTGATGCACACGGTGTGCAATAATACTCGCACTGTGCAATAGCGCACAGGCTGAGTAACAAGGAGGACGCTTGTCCCAGCTCGAGAAATGCGATCGCCGGTCCCTTCGCTCGCAGCGTGCCCTTCGCCAGGCGCTTGCCAGCGAGCTTGCCGAAAGCGGCGACTTTTCGCGCATTAACGTCGCGTCGCTCACCGAGCGCGCCGGTCTTACACGCCGCACGTTCTATTCGCACTACCGCGATATCCCCGACTTTATCAATCAAATCGAGGACGGCTTGTTGGCCGAGATCCGTGAGCGCATTGAGCTCATCACCGCAGCTCAGCTGCCCGACCTCTATCACAACATCGATGAGCTCGAGCCGGCACCCGGTTCGGTTGAGCTGCTGCGTTATCTTGCGGCCAACCGCGACTTAATCGGTGCGCTGCTGGGTCCGGGCGGCGACCAGGCCTTCATTAAAAGGATTATCGACACCGCACGTGAGGCTGTGGTGCCGCGTGCACAGACGGGCATTTTGGGCCTGGCGCTGGGCACGTTCTTTGACTACTACGTCACCTACGTCGTGAGTGCCGAGGTCGGCATGATTCAGCGCTGGTTTGAGCGTGGGCTCACCGAATCGCCCGAGGCCATGGCGCGCATTATGACGGTGCTCGCTTTTGTGCGCCCCGGTGACCTGTATGGCCAACCTATCGATATCAACGTGCCGGAATACGGCATGAAGCTATTGAACTTGCAGCTCGAGGACGCGGCCGACACCGCCGCAACCGTCGAGTCCAACAACTAAGAGGAGAGACAATGAGCAAACTCGTCGAGGGCATTAAGGACCGTATGGTCGCTGCCGCACGCGAGGCCGCGCCCGCCGTGGTGGACGCCGCGCAGAAGGCCGCGACTGCCGCTGCCGAGAAGGTTGCCGAGGCGGTTGCCGAGGCCAAGAATGCGGCGGGGGAGACGCTTGCCGCCGACGCAGCCACGTCCGTCGTCGCCGAGCCCGCAGTCGCCACCGCCGCCCAGGCCCCCGAAGGCGCGATCTTCAACCCCGAGAACGCTCGTGGCAACCTGCACCTGGGCATCGACGTGGGCTCTACCACCGTTAAGCTCGCCGTGCTCAACGACGACAACCAGATCGTCTACGCCAAGTACCAGCGCCACCACACCGACGTCCGCGCCTGCGCCCGCGACCTGTTCGAGGGCGCTGCGACCGTGCTGCCGGCTGCCCAAATGACCTGCGCCATCACCGGTTCGGGCGGCCTGCTGCTGTCCCAGTGGCTCGACCTGGAGTTTGTCCAGGAGGTCATCGCCAGCAAGCGTGCCGTCGAGACCCTCATCCCGGCCACCGATGTCGCCATTGAGCTGGGCGGCGAGGATGCCAAGATCATCTACTTCGACAACGGCATCGAGCAGCGCATGAACGGCACCTGCGCCGGCGGCACGGGCGCGTTCATCGATCAGATGGCCACCCTGCTGCACACCGATGCCAGCGGCCTCAACGAGCTCGCGGCCAACGCCACCACCATCTATCCCATCGCCAGCCGCTGCGGCGTCTTTGCCAAGACCGACGTGCAGCCGCTGCTCAACGAGGGCGCCCGCCCCGAGGACGTGGCCGCCTCCATCTTCCAGGCCGTCGTGACCCAGACCATCTCGGGTCTGGCGTGCGGCCGTCCGATCCGCGGCAACGTCGCCTTCCTGGGCGGCCCGCTGCAGTATCTCTCCGAGCTGCGCCACCGCTTCTACCTCACGCTCAGCCTGGACGAGGAGCACCGTATCGTGCCCCAAAACGCTCACCTGTTTGTGGCGAGCGGCGCCGCCATGGCGCACGAGTCCAACAAGCTCAGCACGTTCCCGCAGCTCATCGAGGCCATTGATGCCCTGGGTGACACACAGGGTGCCGAGGTCGAGCGCCTGGACCCGCTCTTTGCCACCGACGAGGACTTTGCCGAGTTCAAGACCCGCCACGACACCGAGGTCGTCCCCAAGGGCAAGCTCGACGGCTACACCGGCCGCGTGTTCATCGGCATCGACGCCGGTTCCACCACCATGAAGGCCGCGCTCGTGGGCGAGGACGGTCAGCTGCTGCACACCTGGTACGGCAACAACAACGGCGACATCCTGGGCACGGCCAAGGTCATCATGGCCGATTTCTACAACCACATCCCCGCGGGCTGCACCATCGGCCACGTGACCACCACAGGCTACGGCGAGGCGCTGCTCATCGAGGCCCTCAAGGCCGACTCCGGCGAGATTGAGACCGTTGCGCACCTGCGCGGCGCCAAGGCATTCCTGCCCGGCGTCGAGTTTATTCTGGACATTGGCGGCCAGGACATGAAGTGCCTGCGCGTCAAGGACGGCGTGATTGAGCACATCATGCTCAACGAGGCTTGCTCGTCGGGCTGCGGCAGCTTTATCGAGAGTTTCGCCGTGTCTATGAACATGGACGTGCGCGCGTTCGCCGACGCCGCCATCCATGCCAAGGCCCCGGTCGACCTGGGCAGTCGCTGCACGGTCTTTATGAACTCGCGCGTCAAGCAGGCGCAAAAGGAAGGCGCCACGGTGGGCGACATCGCGGCCGGCCTGTCCTATTCCGTCATCAAGAATGCCCTGTTCAAGGTCATTAAGCTGCGCGACCCCAAGGAGATCGGCAGCCAGGTGATCGTTCAGGGCGGCACCTTTATGTCCGACGCCACGCTGCGTGCGTTTGAGCAGCTTACCGGCGTTCATGCTGTGCGCCCCGACATTGCCGGCTGCATGGGCGCCTACGGTGCGGCACTGCTCGCCCGCGATCGCGCCGGCGCCGACGGCATCTCGACCATCCTTTCTGCCGAGGACATCGCGCACCTCACCGTGACGCAAAAGCATGTCCGCTGCGGTCGCTGCTCCAACAACTGCCAGCTTACCGTCAACGACTTTGGCGGCGGTAGGCGCTTCATTACCGGCAACCGCTGCGAGAAGGGCGCCGGCCACAAAAAGCAGAAGACTGAGGCCCCCAACCTTTTCAAAAAGAAAAACGAGCTGCTCTTTAACCGCGAGATCCTGAGTCCCGACGAGGCCCCGCGCGGCACCGTGGGTATCCCGCGCGCACTCAACATGTACGAGAACTACCCCTTCTGGCACGCGTTCTTTACGCGCCTGGGCTTTAGCGTGCAGCTGTCCGACCAGTCGAGCAAAAAGACCTACCAGGCGGGCATCGAGTCCATGCCGTCCGAGAGCGTGTGCTACCCGGCAAAGATGAGCCACGGCCATGTGATGAACCTCATCGACCGCGATGTCGACTTCATCTGGATGCCGTGCGTGCGCTGGGAGCGCAAGGAGGATCCGACGGCTGGCAACTGTTACAACTGCCCCATCGTCATGAGCTACCCCACAGCGCTGGCGCTCAACATCGACGAGATTCGCGAACAGAACATCGAGTTCCTGTATCCGTTTGTGCCGTATCACGATAAGACCGAGCTTAAGCGCCGTCTGTACCAGGTGCTCGCCGTCGACCGTGTGGCCGATGCTGAGGCCGGTCGCGGCCGCGTGCGCGGTCCCAAGATCACGCGCTCCGAGGTCGATGCCGCCGTCAACGCTGCCTTTGAGGCCGATGCGCGTTTCCACGAGGACATCCAGACCATGGGCGAGGAGGCTCTTAAGTGGGTCGAGGACCACGGCGGCCACGGCATCGTACTCGCCGGCCGTCCCTACCACAACGACCCCGAGATCAACCACGCCCTGCCCGAGCTTATCTCGAGCTTTGGCTTTGCGGTCTTTACCGAGGATTCGCTCGCGCATCTGGTAAAGCCCGAGCGTCCGATTCGCGTCGTTGACCAGTGGATGTACCACAGCCGCCTGTACGCCGTCGCCCGTTTTGTGACGATGCGCAACGACCTGGACCTGATTCAGCTCAACTCTTTCGGCTGCGGTCTCGATGCCCTGACTACCGACCAGGTGCAGGAGATCCTGGAGGCCAGCGGCAAGATCTACACCGTGCTCAAGATCGACGAGGTGTCCAACCTGGGTGCCGCGCGCATCCGCATCCGCTCGCTCATGGCGGCGCTCAAGGACCAGGAGGCCGAGCGCTTGGCCGAGGCCACGGCCGCGGGCGAGGCCTACGAGCAGGGCGATGCCGCGCCGGTGACGCCCTCCACGGATGCCCCCGCGTTCGCGAGCCGCAAGTACACGTTTGAGGCGCAGCGCGAGAGTGCTTCGACCGCGTGGCCCAAGGTGCCCTTTACCGAGCAGATGCGCGAGGAGGGCTACACCATCCTGTGCCCGCAGATGGCGCCGATCCACTTTGACCTGGTCAAAGAGGTGTTCCGCGGTGCCGGCTACAACTTGGAGCTGCTGCCCTCGACCGACCACGATGCCGTCGAGGCTGGCCTGCGCTACGTGAACAATGACATTTGCTATCCGTCGATCCTGGTGACGGGCCAGATTATGGAGGCCATCGAGAGCGGTCGGTACGACCTGTCCAAGACGGCCGTGGTTATCAGCCAGACCGGCGGCGGCTGCCGTGCCACCAACTACATCGCACTCATCCGCAAGGCCCTGCGCGAGAGCGGCCACCCCGAGATCCCGGTGATCTCGCTTTCGGCCGTGGCGCTCGGTGAGGACAACCCCGGCTTTAAGATTACGCCGGCACTGCTTAAGCAGGCAGTCTACGCATTGCTCTTTGGTGACGTCATGATGCAGATGCTCTATCGTTGCCGCCCGTACGAGGCCACGCCCGGTGCCGCCAACGCACTCTACGAGGAGTACATGGCGCGCGCCCGCAAGCTGGCGCCTAAGTTCAACAGGCACAACTACACCAAGCTTGCGCGTGAGGCCATCCGCGCGTTCGACACCATGCCGCTCGTGGGCGAGGGTACTAAGCCGCGCGTGGGCGTGGTCGGTGAGATCTTGGTCAAGTTCCACCCTACGGCCAACAACCACGTGGTCGATGTCATCGAGCGCGAGGGCTGCGAGGCCGTGGTGCCGGGTCTGCTCGACTTCTTCTTGTACTCCATGAGCAACGCCGAGCTGCAGAAGGACGAGCTGGGTAGCTCTGCTACCACGCGCGCTGGTATGCAGGCGCTCATCAAGCTTGTGGACTGGATGCGTACGCCGGTGGAGGAGATGCTCGAAAAGTCCCGCCGCTTTGAGGCGCCCGAGCGCATCGGCACCATGGCGGACAAGGCCCGCACGGTGCTTTCGGTGTGCAACAACATGGGAGAGGGCTGGTTGCTCACGGCCGAGATGCTCGACCTGATTGACCATGGCGCACCTAACATCATCTGCACGCAGCCCTTCGCGTGCCTGCCTAACCACGTGGTGGGCAAGGCCGTGATCAAGGAACTGCGCCGTCAGCACCCCGAGAGCAATATCGTCGCGGTGGACTACGACCCCGGTGCGTCCGAGGTCAACCAGCTCAACCGCATTAAGCTCATGATCAGCGTGGCCAAGGAAAACATGCGCGCCGGTAAGGGCTTTAAGCTCGAGAAGGTGGCGCCGCTCGCGATGGACGAGGTCACCGGCCAGATGCGTGCCCATGATGGCTGCGTGAGCTGTGGCTCGGTCGATGAGAGCGCCGTGGCGTCGGTCGCTGAGCGCCTGGGACGCGGCATTAAGAAGTAGACGGCCCGCTTTGGGCTAGATGTGAGGCAAACGGGTGGTAGCCGTACCGGCTACCACCCGTTTTTGCTGGACATATGTTGCGCAAATGACCTTGCTACAGCCTTCCGTGGGCTTGTCCGATTTTTGGGCCGGTTCGGGCTTTGAAGACAAGTTATTGCAGGCCCAGGGCGATTTCTCGCTCAATGCAGGCCAGCACGGTGTGATCTATCTGCCAAACGACGAGATGATCGCTGCGGACTGCCCATCGCCACCTACGAGATGGAAGCCGAGAAGTACATCTACCGCGTGTACAAGTACGAGCTGTAGCGCTGCGCTTAGGTTTGACCAATGGAGTATGAAAACACGCCGTTCGCCGATGTCCCCTCCGCGAGTGGCAGCCATATGGTTTGATGTCAGAAACATATAGTTGTCACCAGCCTGCTGGCGACGTTCCCCCTGATATCTGAGGTTCCAGGTATGTTTCGCGCTCCGTTAAACAACTATCGGTTGGGCTAGCATGGGTCGCCGTGCTATTTCGATAACCCTTGCAGTGGTCTGCCTGGCTGTGCTCCTGGGCGCTACAGGGCTGTTTTCTATAAGTCGAGAAACGTCCTATATGCAGGAATGCGCTTCCGAAGGGTTTGCCATTGATGGTTTCTATCGGGATGACAAAACGAGTCTGGAAATCCTGGCCTTTCATGAGGAGGATGGCTGTCGATGGCAACTGGTCAACAAAGACGGAAGCAGTGTTGACGGGCAGTTTAAGCGTACGGATGACCCCAACATCCTGTTATTAAAGAAGGAAAACGGCGAAGAATTTGGTACGGTCCACGTGGCGTATATGTCACGCCGACGCGAGCAGGGCCAGCTCTATCTATTTAGAGATAGCAAAGTGACCCGATTTTATCTGGTGAGCACCAAGCCTACGTTTACGGTGGAGTCTGGCGATGTCGATGCGGACATCTGATTCACGGCAATAAAACAGCGAGCGGGGCTCGGGTGTGAACTACGTCCCGCTTTTTGCTTGTGCCTGCGTCGCGTCTGAGCCTCGCCGCGACTTGCGCCTGTGCGCGGGAGCCATCCCATGCTCCGCATTACTCCACATCAAACTCCACGCGATCGAGTTCGGGCACGTTGAGGTCGATGAGTTTGCGGGCGACGTGGCGGTCGTGCGTTCCGAGCGCCTCGCTCGTTGTCACATGGGCGACAGTTTGGCGCTCGACGATGCCTTCCTCGTCACCTTCGGTAGCCGAGGTCTCGACGGCGACGGTGTAATCCTTAAAGCCCGGCAGCACCGCGGCGAGCTCGCGCGTGGTTTCGGTGACGCCGTAGCCGTCCTGCACGCCGGCCTGCGCCGAGCCAATGGAGCCCGCGGTCATGACGATGCAGGGGATGGTAAAGATCATCGTGCCCACAATGATGCGGCGGCGCACCTTGCGTGACAGCTCGTTGACCTCGGCGTCTTCCTCAGCGGTCACAATGCCGTCGCCGTTAAGGTCGCGCTTGAGCGGCACGCGCAGAAGAAGCAGCACGGCTTCGGCCGCGAGTGCGATAAAGATTACGTTGATGCCAAACTCGTAGAGCGCCGAGAGAAACAGCGACCCGCTTGCGATGGCGATGCCGTAGCCCGCCGCGCACAGGGGCGGCATGAGCGCGGTCGCTACGGCCACGCCGGCGATGAGCGTGGCGGGTTCCTGGTCGCGCGAGTTGCCCAGCCCGCCCGCAAAGCCGCCCGCGAGCGCGACGGCAAGGTCCCATATGGTGGGTGTCGAGTTGTCGATGATGGCGGCCGTGGTGGTGCCAAGGGGCGAGAGCTTAAAATACAGCGTGGACGTGACCAGGCAAAAGACCATCTGCAGTGCGAGGCTGGCAATGGCCTCGACGGTGATCTCGCGGTCGAGCGTGGCAATGCCGTATGCCATGGCAAGAACCGAGCCCATGAGCGGGCAGATGAGCATGGCGCCCACGATGGCGATGTCCGAGTCGATATCGAGGCCGATGCTCGCGATGAGCATGGCGATGATGAGGATGCATAGGTGGGAGCCGGTCAGGCGTGCCCCGTTTACAAAGCGCTTGCGGATTACGTGGTAGGGCGCGCGACCCTCGCGAATGTTGAATGCGCGCTTGAGGAAGCGGGTGATGTTCTCCATGGCCTCACTATGGGCAGGGCGGATGCCATGGCGCCGGTGATGGCGTTCACGCAGTCGCTTGAGCTGTTGTCTATCGAGTTCCATGTTCACCTCGTTCTGGCACGGGCCGCATATCTCGCCCGTCGCCCATACTCTACACCGCGGCGGGCGGGGTGCCTGCTCGATGCGGAATCCGATAGGACGGATGACGCGGGAGCAAATGCAAATCACAGGCTCAATTCCATCACGCGAAAATATGATGCACCAGCTCCTTCAAATGTGACGAAATTGTGAAGCACAGGAGCATGAATTTCAAAAAATACGCTGGTCGCCAATGTTGCGCAACAGAATTCAAAAATCGACAGCTACCGTTTGATACGTATGGATACATCCGTGTCAAAGGGAGAAAGCCATGGCAAACTACAGTCCACAACACTTTGAGCCTCGGGCCAAGGCCGTCAACGTCAAGGGCGTTGCCAACCGCGCCGTCGCAACCGTTTTGACGGCGGGCCTCATCGCTCAGCCGCTTATGTCGCCGCTGGCGGCAATCGCCGCACCGTCAACCGATAACGGCGATTCTGTTCAGGGGGGGGGTAGTTCTGTAGAGAATACCGTTGCCGCCGGTAACCAAGCGGTCGTAAAGACGGCTGCCCAGCTGGCCGAGGAGTCGGCAAAGCAGCTCAAGGACGCTCAGGCCGCCTACGATGCCGCCCAGAAGAAGGCCGACGCGGCGGGCCAGTCTCAAAAGCAGGCGCAGCAGCAAAAGAATCAGGCCTCGCAGGCTGTGAGCGACAACGAAATCGAGCAGAACGCAGCAGAAGTCGCCGCGCTCCAGGAGAAGATTGACGAGCTCAAAGCCGCCGTCGAAAAGACCGAGCAGCAGCAGAAGAAGCTGGGCGACCTGAACGATCAGCTCGATCAAGCCAACAAGAGTGTCGAGGATAAGACCCAGGCGCTCAAGGACGCCAAGGCAAAGCAGGATGAGGCCAAGAAGGCCCTCGACGATGCCCAGGCCAAGCTCGAGGCCATGGGTATGGACGAGTACGAGGCCGCCAAGAAGGCCGTCGAGGACGCACAGGCAAAGCTCGATGACGCCAATAAGGCCGTTGCTACTGCACAGGCCAATCTGGACCAGGCCAAGGCTGCCGAGGCTAGCGCCCAGCAGGAAAAGAAGGACACTGAGGCCGCTCTGACGACTGCCCAGGCCAAGAAGCAGGAGACTGCCGCTGCGCTCGCAGCCGCAACCACCGCGCGCGATAACGCCCAGCAGAAGTTCAACCAGGCGCAGGCCGCGCTCGATGCTGCCGTCTCGGGTACGGGTGTCGACCTGAGTGCGCTTGAGGCCGCCAAGATCGCTGCTGCTGGTGAGCTCAAGACCGCGCAGGCGGAGCTCAATGCCGCGACGGATGCCGACGCTACCGCCCAGGTGAACCTGCAGGCGGCCCAGAATACCGCCACCGCCGCGCAGGAGAAGGCCAACGCCGCCAACGCTGCCGTGGCATCTGCCCAGTCTGCATACGATGCGGCAAACAAGGAGTACAAGGACGCGGCCAGTAAGCGTGACGCCGCGAAGACGGCATACGAGCAGGCCCAGCAGACCGAGGCCGACAAGAAGGCGGAGTACGACCGTCTCGTCGAGATCCGTCAGCAGAAGCACAACGAGTTCAATCAGGCTCGTGCTGAAGTAACCGATGCGAAAAATGCATACGATGCCGCAACCGCCGAGGTCGAGAAGCTTAACCAGCAGATTGCCGACCTCAAGTCGAACATGACCGTAGACCAGAATGTAATCAGCCAGGGCATGTTCGGCTTCATGAACTACATCATCGGCGGCAGCCAGTTCACAGCCACGCAGAAAAAGAACGCCCAGGAAGCCGTATCGATGCTGACCGGTGCCGCTGACAAGGCCGAATGGTATGACCAGTACGTCGATCATGACATGTCTCGCGACACCAACCCGCTCTCCCTGGAGCAGATGCGCAACGCCTTGACATATCTCGACACCCAGAACAACCTCCGCAAGGCGAACGGCCAGTCGGCGCTCAGCGTCAGCCTCCGCATGACTGCGGCAGCCGCCCTTAATGTATCATATTCATCGAACATCTGGGGACACTCGGGCTGCTACTGGGACAATGGAGAAAATCTTGCCGGCGGCGGCGGCGCATATACCGGCGGCGAGACCGAGGATACGCTTGGCTGGCCATATACCGGTCTCTACACTCAGGAAAAAGAGGCATTCGATAAGTACGTCGAAAAGAATAGTGACCTTGGAAACCATCGATATGATTCCTACTATATCTACCAGCACTACAGCAGCATCTACCATGAGTGCGGGCACTATCTCAACATCATCGATGCCGGCACGAAGGCTATCGGCATCGCGACCGGTAGCGGTAAGAACACTGATTCCGAGGTAACAATCTTCGATTACAGCTCTTTTGACAGTGAGGCTGATTTCACTGTCTCCGAGTTCAAGAAGCTCCTGAACGACTACATCGATTCCGCATACAACGCAGGCGGCACGCAGGAGCAGAAGGAGCAGCTGAAGCAGCTGCAGAATAAGCTGGCAGAAGCGCAGAAGAACTTCGGGACTGCTGGAACGGCTTATTCTAACGCATTGGATAAGCAAGAAAGCGCGCGCGACGCCTATACCGCGGCCGACACGAACGCGAACACCGCCAAGGGCGAGTACGAGAAGGCCAAGTCCGGCACCGCCGCCGCGAAGACGGCATACGACGCCGCGAAGGACGCGCTCGGCGGAATCGACATCGAGTCCCTCAAGCAGAACCTCGATGCCGCCAAGGGCGAGGCCGCTACTGCCCAGGCAGCTCTCGATAAGGCAAACGCCACGCTTGCTGACAGCAAGACGAAGGCAGCCGATGCCGCTGCTCACAAGGCGAAGGCTCGCAGCGCCCGCGATGCCGCCAAGGCAAAATCCGACCAGGCCAGCGAGGCGTATGACAACGCTACGGCTTCGGTCAAGGACCTTACCGCCAAGTGCGATGCCGCCAAGACGGATCTTGCGAACAAGCAGGGCACGCTTAACGATGCCAAGAAGGCCGACGACACTGCCCAGGCTGGCGTTGACAAGGCTCAGGCCGCGGATGTGCACGCCGCGACCGCTCTTTCGGGCGCCAAGCAGGCAGTTGCCGCCAAGACGCAGACCCTGTCCGACGCACAGGCGAAGGCCAAGGCCGCCGAGGACGAGCTTGCCACCGCAAACAAGGCCTTCGAGCGCTTCGCCGGTGCCCAGAAGGCGGTCGACGACGCCAAGGCCGCCTATGACGCTGCCGTCGCCGGTGTCGCCGATGCCCAGAAGCAGCTCGAGGCCGCCAACGAGGCCGTCGTCGATGCGAACCTCGATATCTTCAAGGCCAAGGCCGAGCTTGCCAACGACGAGGCACTCAAGGCCGATCTTGAGGCTGTCGACCACAAGGCATCCCTTGCCGCGGGCACGACGGGCAACGAGAAGCTGGTCAAGCTGAATGCTGCCTACGCTCGCTATAAGGCCGCCGTCGATGCCGCCGCTGGTCTCAAGGCTGCCCTGGGCGATGCCGATGCCAAGCTGTCCGATGCCAACGACGCCTATGCCGCCGCGCTTGCCGAGTTTGGCGATGCCAAGGATGCCCTGGCTGCCGCTCAGGCCGAGTACGACAAGTATCATCCCAAGGCCGAGCCGCAGGCCAAGCCTCAGGTTGCGCAGGCTGCTGCAAAGGCTCCTGTCGCCAAGAAGAAGGCTGTGGGCGCTGCGCTCGCCCAGACCGGTGATGACTCCGCGCTTGCGGGCGAGGTCTTCGTTATCGGCGGTATTACGCTCGTGGCCGCGGGCGTGACGCTGGGCGATCGTCGTCGCAAACACATGTAGCGATCCGGGCGTAGATTCTGCAACGAACTTCGTTTCATAGCAGGAACGCTTCGATAGCTTAACCGATAAGGCCGGCGCGCTGTTAAACGCAGCGCGCCGGCCTTTCTTTGCGTTGGTATCAAAAAGCCCGGTCGGTAGCCGCGAAAGCTACCGACCGGGCAAATCGTAGGCAATATGGTTGCTGTCGAGCAGCTGCTCGACTTAGCCCAGCAGGCTCATGCCAACGGAGACAAACGCCAGGATAACGCCGACGATGGACTCGCCGCCCAGCAGGCCGCTGGCGACAACCAGGCCCTGCTCCTGGAAGGCGGCATCCTTGGCAGCCCTCTCTTCGTCAGAAAGACCAGCGGTGGCGTCGCGGTGGGCGGACCACTTGTCGTAGGCGAGTTTGACGCAGGAGCCCAGGAATGCCGTGAGTGACATGTAGAACGGCAGGTACACGCCCAGGCCGATCATCATGGCCGGAATGCCGAGCCAGTACATGACGATGCCGGCGATAAAGCCGCCAACGAACCACGGCACGC
This sequence comes from uncultured Collinsella sp., assembly GCA_900541025.1. Taxonomy (GTDB): domain Bacteria; phylum Actinomycetota; class Coriobacteriia; order Coriobacteriales; family Coriobacteriaceae; genus Collinsella. The sequence continues at coordinate 66,956 of UQIL01000001.1, forward strand.
TCGGGATGCCCGAGACCATGGTGGCGACGACGCTTGCCTGCGCGGCAACAAAGCTCTTGTCGGGGCCAAAGGCGTCCGGGCCATAGGCGGTGACGAGCGCGACCATGACGGCGGCGGCGACCAAGGCGCCCACGATGCCGCCGATGGCCTGGCCGATCCACTGTGCGCGCGGGTTGGTGCCCAGCACGGCACCGGCCTTAAAGTCGTTCATGACGTCGCCCGCAAGGCCGCACGCCACGGCTACGATGCCGGCGATAAAGAACAGCTTGACCTGAGCGATCTGTGCAAAGGCAGCCACGATGAGCATAACGATGAGGCCAAAGATCTCCATGGGGTCGATGCCCGTCTGGCCGCAGCTCTGTGCGCTCATGATGGTGGTGACAAAGGTGAACAGCGTGACGATGACGGCCGGAACGGGGCCAAGGTCGAGCACGATGGCGATGATCACGGCGATGGCGGCAGCGCCCAGGCCGATGATGCCGGCGTCAAGCTTAAGGGAGCCCGAGATGAGCGACTGCTCGTCGGTGTCGCTGGAGCTGTCGGCGGCAAGACCGCGGACGATCCCGGCGACCTGCGGCAGGATGTCCTTGAGGACGACGGCGACGCCAAAGCCCATCATAAGGCCCATGCCCAGGGACTTGACGATGCCCTGCGCAGTTATAACGTCGAACAGACCGGCAGCGGTGCCGCCCATGATGATGCCAAAGTTGCCCAGCAGGGCGCCGGCAAACCAGAAGGCGACCGGGGCGAAGCCCACGAGGAAGCCGATGGACAGCAGCATGGGCGAGTTGTAGATGGCAAAGGTCACGCCGGGGATGTTGAGCGTGCACAGCATGCTGGGCACCACGCCCAGGGCGTCGCGCAGCACGCTGTAGATGCCTGCGATGGCCATGGAGCCAAAGAGCTGCTTACCGGTCTTGCCGCCGGCCTCGGTGGCGCGTAGGGTCTGAGCTGCGGCGTTGCCGGTGGGGAACTCCAGCGCGGCGTCCACGATAAAGTGACGGTGGATGAGCGCGGTGGCCAGCAGGCCCAGGATGGTGCCGGCGAGCGCCACGATAAACATGTCGAGCCAGCTGATCTGGTCGGCATGGCCCAGCATCCAGGCGCCCGGGATGGTAAACGCCAGGCCGCCGGCGACCATGGCGCCCGCGGACATGATGGTGTGGGTGACGTTGGCCTCGTTGAGGCTGGCGTTGCCCATGAGCTTCAGGAAGAACAGCGAGATGACGGCAGCGAAAATGATTGGCCAGGGGAGGGCGCCCATCTTGAGGGCCGTGTAGGCCGAGCTTGCCGTGATGATCACGCAGCCAAGGACGCCGATGACGACACCGCGCAGCGTGAGTTGCCCGCGCATCGAGGCGCGGTTCGAGGGATTGCTCATATTGAACTCCTTTGCGTATATCCGCTTCCCCCGGGAGCGCCGCTACGGATGCGGCGCGGGAAGTCGGGTTACCAAAGGCCGTCGCGTGAGCTCGCAAACGACCGCGCATCAGTATAGCCGCAACCTAGTCATTTTGGGATGACTGGTTTAGGTAGGCGATATACTGCTGGGCAGACGAAAGGAGCGCCGACGATGCTTAATGGGTGCGCATATATATTGACGGTCGACGTGGGTAACACGTTCATTCGCTTTGGCCTGTTTGCAGAGGATTCGGCCGCGGCGCAGGAATGCCCGCTTGCGACGTGCGAGATCACGACGCCATCGAGCATTACGGCCGACGAAGCGCGTATGCGTCTCGCTCAAGTCATGGCCGCGCTGGCGGCTGATGCGGGCATGCCCGGCGCGCTCGTGCCCACGGCGGCCGTGCTGAGCTGCGTGGTGCCGGCGCTCGAGCGCCCGTGGAAGGCGGCGCTTTCCCGTACCTGCACGGGGCGCGTGCTCACCGTGGGGCCGGGTCTCAAGACCGGTATGCCCGTGCACTACGACGATCCAGCAGAGATCGGTCCCGACCGCATCGCCGACGCCGTGGCGGCACGCGCCGTTTACGGCTCTCCGTGCATCGTGATCGACCTGGGCACTACGACCAATATCGAGGTCATCGATACGCACGGAACCTTTGTCGGCGGCGTCATCGCGCCGGGTCTGGCACTTGGCGCCCGCTCGCTTTCGGCCGCTGCGGCGCGCCTGCCGCAGGTCGAGCCCTCGGCACCGACGCATGTGATCGGCCGTAACACGCGCGAGGCCATGCGCTCGGGAGTGGTCTTGGGCGAGGTAGCCCGCATCGACGGCATGCTCGACATGGTGCTTGCCGAGATGCGTGCGACCAAGGCCGCGGGGGAGGGCGATGTGCCCATCGTCATTACCGGCGACGATGCCGAGGCGCTTGCGGCGCTGGTCGGCCATAGCCTGACGGTCGACGATGCGCTGACGCTGCGGGGCCTCTCCGAGCTCTACCACATCAACCAAAAGCCCCGCCGCGCGTAGCGATGGGGGCGATGGGAAAAACGTCTCCACCTTCCACCTGCTACAATGGGTCAAACTATTGCGATTTCGGAGGTGTCTGCCGTGTCGGACGATCTTCATCAAACCGCGTCGGGCAAGCGCCGCGACGTTATTAGCTGGGATGAGTTCTTTATGAGCGTGGCCATTGCCGCGCAGCGCCGCAGTAAGGACCCTAACACGCAGGTGGGAGCGTGTATCGCCAGCACTAACCACCGCATCCTTTCGGTGGGTTACAACGGTACGCCCTCGGCGCTCAACGATGACTTTTTCCCGTGGGGTACGAGCGACGACCCGCTGCAGGACAAGCACAACTACGTGGTCCATGCCGAGGCCAACGCCGTGCTCAACTACCGTGGCTCGCTCAAGGACCTCGAGGGTTCCACGGTCTACGTCACGCTGTTTCCGTGCCACGACTGCGCCAAGATTTTGGCGCAGGTGGGCGTGGGCGAGGTTGTCTACCTGGACAATAAGTATGCCGACACCGATGACGGCCGTATCAGCCGCCGCATTCTCGATTCCTGCGGCATCAGCTACCGCCAGGTCATCGTTGATGTCCAGATTGGTACCGGGGGACAGGCTCGACAGTAATATGCGTTGTCGCTATCTGACGACGAACGCAGCTCAAAGAGCCCCGTCCCAAATTGACTACTCGTGAAAGTCGCGTCTGCGCGCATGGACGGCTCGTGAGCGGGTACATGGCTGTAGTAACATAGCTTCTGTCCGCGGGCGTGCCCGCGTTATTGTGAGAAAGGAGCCCCTGTGGCTGTTAACGAAGAGCTGCTTAAGAAGGTTCTTGAAGAGATTCGCCCCAACCTGCAGGCCGACGGCGGCGATATGGAGTATGTGGGCGTCGACGACGAGGGTGTCGTCAAACTGGAGCTGCAGGGCGCTTGCGCCGGCTGCCCCATGAGCTCGCTGACCCTGTCCATGGGTATCGAGCGTATCCTCAAAGAGCATGTGCCCGGCGTTACCCGCGTTGAGCAGGTCAATGCCTCCGGCGAGACCAACGATCTGTACGACGAGTACGCGCCGTTCTAAGATGCGAAAGCTGCGGACGGCATACTCCGCATAGACGTTACGCCCAAATATGCGGTTGCGAGCGCAAGGCCCGCGGCCGCATTTGTATGTAGGGAGCAGGAGGGTCGACATGCTCAACGACTTCTACCATATGCTTGATCCTGTCGCGATCTCGGCGGGCCCCATCACCATCTACTGGTACGGCCTGGCCTACGTGGTCGGCGCCCTGCTCACGGCGGTCGTCATGTACCGCACGCAGCGTCGCTGGGGCTTTAACATCACGATTGACGACCTTACGAGTGTCGTGGTCGGCGTGGTCTTTGGCCTCATTATCGGTGCGCGCCTGTTCTACGTCGTCTTTTACGGTGATGGCTACTACTGGGTGCACCCGCTCGAGATCTTTGCCACCAACGAGGGTGGCATGAGCTTCCATGGCGGCTTGGTGGGCGGCATTATCGGCGGCATCATCGTGTGCCGCATGTATAAGCTCGACGCATGGACTTTGGCAGACCTTGCCGTCATCGGCGCGCCGCTGGCCTTGTGCTTGGGCCGTTGTGCCAACTTTGTCAACGGAGAGCTGTGGGGCAAGCCGACCGATCTGCCATGGGGCGTGGTCTTTGGCGGGACTGCGGGCGATATGCCGCGTCACCCCTCCCAGCTCTACGAGGCATTTCTTGAGGGCATCGTGCTCTTTTGCATTCTGCAGGTGCTCAGCCGCAAAAAGCCGCTACTGCCCCAAGGCACGTTTATGGGCGTGTTTGTGATGGGTTACGGCATCGTCCGCTTCCTCATTGAGTTTGTGCGCGTGCCCGATGCGCAGCTGGGCTATCTGCTTGGCGGCGTCATCACCATGGGCCAGCTGCTGAGCCTGCCGCTCGTAATCGCGGGCCTGGTGCTCATCATCTTTGCTCGTCGCCGCAACCAGCCCCAGCGCATCTACCTCGACGCTTAACCACCACAAAGGGGACAGGCACCTTTGTGGTGGTTTGCTGGGCAACGATGACAGAACCGTAACGTTTCCCCAGATAAAACCTGCCAAAATAAACCTGTCCCTTTTTGGCAGGTTTCTAGAAAGGCTTTCGGACTGTGAAGGATTCCGATCTCTCCACAACGGCTGCGCGCGACGCTGCCCGCATCGTCTGGTTTAAGCGCTACCCCGCCAAGCAGACGCTCATCGCATTTTTGCTCGCGCTGTTGGCGACCACGGCGTTTTCCATCGATCCCTCCCCGGTGTCGAGCAACGCAGTCTTGGCGATTGACCCCAAAGCCTCGGGCATGCTGTACGTGTGCTACGAGGTGCTCCTCTCGTTTGCCGGCCATACCGACGCGGTCATGCTGCTTGCACTTGCCTGCCTGCTCACCTTGCCGTTTCGCTACGTGTTCTTTGGCCGTGGCGACACCTGGCGTCCATCGATCATTCTGCCGTCGCTGTTCTTCGCCATCTGCATGGTGTTCGGCCGCAGCTACGACCTCACCGACTCGGCCGAGATTGTCCTTGGCGACAAAGCTCGCATCATCTGCGCCTGGATTGGCGGCGCGGGCTGGATGCTCTTGGCGGTCGTTGCCTTCTACCTTGCCTTTGAGTGTCTAGATTGGCTGAGCTCTCGGCGCATTCCGTTTTCCGAAGCGCACTTTGGCCGCGTATGGCGTGTGACTCACGCCGTGCTCTCGGCCCATCCCTTTGCCGGGCCCTTCCTGGTGCTTATGATCGCCTGGGCGCCCACGCTCATCGCTTCGCTGCCTGGCCTTTTTATGGGAGATACGGGTGCGCAGATTCGCCAGTGGTTCAACTATCCCAACGGCACGAGCGACTACCTGCGCCTACTCAACCCCAACGTGCTGCTCAACGGGCATCATCCCGTAGTGCACACGGCCATTATCGGCTCGTGCGTTCAGCTGGGGCTTTCGCTGTTCAACAGCGCTAACGCGGGTCTTTCCATCTATACCTGTGCTCAGTTCGTCATCACGGCTGCCTGCATGGCCTATTCCATTTCGTCGCTGCGCAAACTGGGCGTGAGCCTGCCGGTTCGCGGTGCGATCCTGCTGTTCTTTGCGTTTATGCCGATGTTCTCTAACTACGCGGTGTTGCTCACCAAAGACGTGCTCTTTGCCGACGCGTTCTTGGTGCTGATGGTACAGACCGTCAAGCTCGTGGCATGTGGCTTGCCCCGTCGTGATGCCAATGCCGAGCGAGCGGGCGAGAAACCCCCCGTGCTCTTTGCGCGCCACGACTGGCTGCTGCTCGCTCTGGGCGCCATGGGTTCCACGTTTCTGCGCAACGGCGGCCTGGTGTTTCCCCTGGCGGCATGCGTAATCGCGGCGGCGTTTTGCGTATGGGACGTGCATGTGGCTCGTCGTGCAGCCAAGCAGGCTGGTGCTGCGCCTTCGGGCGCCATCCCGCGTTTCCGCTGGGTTGGCGTTCTCGCGGTGCTCGCGCTCTGCCTTGTCTCTAATATGTACTTCACCAAGGTGTTTATGCCGGCGCACGACATCACGCCCGGCTCCAAGCGCGAAATCCTTTCGATTCCGTTCCAGCAGACGGCTCGTTTCGTCCAAAAGCACGACGGCCTCAACTCGGGCGTCAACCCCACGGTTAAGGAGGACGGCACCATCGTGGAGGCTCCTTGCGACGGTTTGGTGACCGACGAAGAGCGTGCCGTGATCGATCGCGTACTCAAGTACGAGAACCTGGGCCGCCGCTACAACCCCGACAAGTCCGATGCCGTCAAGAACTGCTTTAACGAGTACGCCTCGCAGGAGGACATCGATGCCTATTTTGAGGTATGGGCCCAGATGTTTAAGAAGGATCCCGAGTGCTATATTTCGGCGCTTATCAATAACTACTATGGTTATTTTTATCCGAGTGCCCGCGATGCGTGGGTCTACAGCACGGCGCGCAGTGCCGAGATTATGGCACGCCCCGATAATCTCAAGTACTTCGACTTCCATCCGGTCGATAGCAACGTGGTGCGCTGGTGCGACCATCTGATCAACCTATACCGTGTGGCGGTGCAGCGCATCCCGTTTATTTCGCTCACCATGAGCTCGGCCACCTATGTGTGGATCATGATCGCCGTGGTGGTCTACCTGCTGCGTCGTCATTCATGGCGTGCGCTGGCGATCTGGGTGCCGCTGTTGGGCGTGCTCGCCGTGTGCCTGATTGGCCCGTGCAACGGCTCGACTTACATGCGCTACCTGTATCCGGTCATCGCCTGCATGCCCTTCGCCATCGGCGCCACCGTCACCCGCAGCGACTTCCTCTGGTCCTAACTTGGTGCATTGGGGTCAGGTTTCTTTGCACCAAAGGGGGCATCATCACGACGCCTTCATTTTGGGGTTTATCTCGCAGGCCAGTAGGTATATCATAACGACGTTTGTTTATATTGCCCGAGCATCTGCGCTGGGCTTTAGGTCGAAACCGATAGGAGACACGTATGTCCGGACACTCTAAGTGGGCCACAACCAAGCATCGTAAGGGCGCGCAGGACGCCAAGCGTTCCGCCCTCTTCTCCAAGCTCAGCCGCAACATCACCGTTGCTGCCCGTCTCGGCGGTGACCCGCTGCCCGAGAACAACGCCAGCCTCGCCGCTGCCGTTGCCAAGGCCAAGGCTCAGTCCATGCCTAAGGACAAGATCAAGTCCGCTATCGACAAGGCTTTTGGTTCGGGTGCTGACGCTGCCGTCTACGAGAACATCGTGTACGAGGGCTACGGTCCCGCCGGTGTCGCCGTCTACGTCGACTGCCTGACCGACAACCGCAACCGTACCGCCGCTGATGTCCGTTCCGCCTTCTCCCACGCTGGTGGCAACCTGGGCACCTCCGGCTCCGTCGCCTTCCAGTTTGAGCGCAAGGGCCAGATTGTCGTCGCCAAGGAGATCCTGGACGAGAACGCCAAGAAGGAGACCATGATCGCCAACGGCGCTGCCGGTGACGAGGATGAGTTCATGATGGCCATCGCCGAGGCCGGTGGCGAGGACTACGAGGATGCCGGCGAGGAGTGGATCGTCTGGACTACTGCCAACGAGGTCATGGCTGTCTCCAAGGCGCTCGAGGAGCAGGGCGTCCAGGTCAAGGGTTCCGAGACTACCATGGTCCCGACCACCCCGACCGAGGTCTCCGGCGCCGACGCCAAGAAGGTTCAGCGCCTCATCGACCGTCTTGAGGAGCTCGACGACGTCCAGGACGTCTACAGCACCATGGACATGACCGACGAGGTCATCGCTGCCCTCGAGGAGGAGTAGCGCCTGCACGGGTTAAGCCGTGCATATCTGGGCATAATGAAGCGAGCATGCAAGCCTCGTGGAATAGATGAGCCGGATCCGCGTGCGTAGAGCACCGGACCCGGCTCTTTTATAATGATGCGAACCGTTTTGCATTTCGAGAGCCGAGATTTGAAGGGAGCGCCGCGTGCGCGTACTCAAACGAGCCCTAGCGATCGTGTACCTTGCCGCTACCATCGTGGCGCTGGGTACGCTTGTCTGCCAGTTTTGGGGGCCGTATACGTATCGCTTTATGTTGCTGATGCGCGACCCCATGCCGCGCATCGTCGTCACGGCGTGCGCCGGCGTCGTGGCGCTTGGCGTACTGGTAAGCTTCTTCCGCCTGATGTTCGCCCGTCGCGAACCGTCCTGCGTGCATCCGGCGGGGGAGCGCAATATCGAGGTTACCCTTGCGGCGCTTTCTTCGTGCGCCAGGGCTGCTGCCGAGCGCGACGACCGCGTGATGGTCGAGCATGTCGAGGCCCGCGTCCAAGGCTCCGACGATTCGCATGTCCGTTTTAAGGTCGAGGCTATCGCGCTTGACGACCGGGACGTGGCCTCCCTTGCAGCCGCGATGCAGCAACGTATCGAGGAGGCCTGCGACACCATGCTCGGCACGCCGGGCACGACCGCACGCGTCCGTTTTTTGCCGTCCAAGACTACCGTCCAGACCGTGGAGGTTTCCGGTGAGTGATACCAATCAAGATAAGACCGCTCGTACGCCGCGCCTGACGATTGACCAGAGCGCTGCGCCGGCGAGCGAACCTGTTGATTCCAAAGCAGAGGCAGCCGAGTTACAAGATGCGGCAGCCGCGGATTTTGACGAGGCTATGGGTCTCATCAAGGGTACGGGCGCTGCCATCTGGAGCTATGCTGTGCGTCATCCCAACACCACGCTCGGTGCCGTCGCTGGCTTTATCCTCGCCGTGTTGGTGCTCACGCTCGGCCTGTGGGACACGCTCGTCATTGCATTCTTCGTGCTGATCGGCGCCGTGATCGGCCAAATTCGCGACGGCGAGAACGGGATCGTCAACTTCTTCGGCCGTCTGTTTAGCGGCCGCTAATATGTATTCGACTGTCGCATCCGCGGCAGGCATAAGGAGGAACCATGGCTTTTAATACGAAGGTCGATGTAGCCGATACCGAGCTCGAGGAGAATGAGGCGGCCGTCGCCGAAGCCGAGGATGTGACGCTCGAGGATGAGGCGCTCGTCGAGGCCGAGTCCGCCGATGACGCGGACGAGGATGATGAGGAAACAGACGAGTCCGAGGACTCGCTGACCTATTCCAACGGTGTGATCGAGAAGATCGTCGCCATGGCCACCCGCGAGGTGCCGCACGTCCTGGGCATGAAGGGTAACCTTATGCACTTTGTGCAGGAGCAGTTCGGTGCCGAGAATCTGACCAAGGGCGTGACGGTTGAGGTCACCGATGACAATCGCGTGGTCGTCAACATCTCCGTCATTATCGAGTACGGCGCCTATGCGCCCGCGATCTTCGACGATGTCAAGGCACGTGTCACCGAGCGCCTTGCCGCGATGACCGGCCTTGAGGTGGCGGGCGTCAACCTGCGCATCGAGGACGTCATCACCCCCGAGGAGTACGAGCACCGCACCAGCCAGCACGAGTAACCTTCCAAAAAGGGACAGGTTTGTTTTGGCAGGCTTTATCTGCGAAAACGTTAAACGGCCGACCGCGCAAGCAAAAGCGTGGCCGGCCGTTATTTGTATGCCCCCCGATGTGGGCATACCGCTCGTCTAACTAGGGGTTGCAATCGTCGCGTTCCGCGTTACCCTAATGGGCGCATTGTTTCCAAATTGTTAACGAGGGGTTGCCGTAATGGCCGACGAGCACGAAACAGAAAGCAAGGCATGGGCGATTGAGGCCGCCGCGGCAGAGGCGGCATCGCGTGCTGCCGAGGAGGTGCATCGTCCTCCCGTGGTGCCGATGGAGCGCGTGGTTGATCGCACCGATATCGAGCGCGGCGAGCGTGTCGGTCAAAAGCGCAGCCAGGAGCCGGGCTTCCCGCGCTTTTTTGCCGAGCTCAATCTGGGCCTGATTCTTACGGCCTTCGCCATCGTTGCGTTTAAAACCCCTAATCACTTTGCTTTTGGCGGCACCTCGGGCGTGTCGGTCATTCTGTCCACGCTGTTCCCGACCCTGCCCGTCGGCGTCTTTATGTGGATTATCAACGCGGTTCTCGTCGTCTTGGGCTTTATCTTTTTGGAGCGCAAGGCAATCCTGTGGAGCGTCTTCGCCTCGTTTGCGCTGTCCGCCTATGTTTCGCTGTTTGAGCTCTTTATTCCGACCGATGTCTCGATGACGGGCGATATGTGGCTCGATCTGTGCTTTGCCGTCATCTTGCCGGCGCTCGGCAGCGCTATTGTCTTTGACATCGGCGCCTCGACGGGTGGCACGGACATTCTTGCCATGATCCTCAAGCGCCGCACGACGCTCGAGATTGGCCGTGCCCTGCTGCTGGTCGATATCGGCATCGTGACCATCGCGGCCTTTTTGTATGGCCCGCGTGTCGGTCTGTATTGTGTGCTCGGCCTGTTTGCCAAGACGCTTGTGGTCGACAAAGCCATTGAGAGCATTCACCTGCGCAAAGTCTGCACGGTCATTTGCTCCGAGCCCCTTAAGGTCGAGGAGTTTATCGTCAAGCATCTCAACCGTACGGCGACCATCAGCCGCGGCTACGGTGCCTTCTCGGGCAAGTGCGTGACGGTGATCATGAGCGTGCTGAGCCGTCGCGAGGCCGTGCAGCTGCGCCGCTATGCGCGCGAAGTCGATCCGGGTGCCTTTATCACGATTGTCGACAGCTCCGAGATCGTCGGCAAGGGCTTCCGCGGAACGAACTAACGCGGTCGAGCTCATCAAACAATCGAATAGCGCCCTGCGCATTGCAAATGCGTCATGTTGGAGTATTTGTCCCCACATTGGGTGATAATGATGCCAAAGACATCGTTTGCGATCCAGATGATTCGCTCAAGATACGAAGGGATGATCTCGATGTTCTGTTCGCAGTGTGGTGCCCCCATGGGCGATAACGACAAGTTCTGCGGCGCGTGTGGTGCCCCCAATGCCGGTGCCGCAGCCTCTGCCCCTCAGGGTCAGCCCCAGCAGTTTGTTCCGCAACCGCCCGTGGCGAATGCGTCCAAGGGCTGTGTGGCTCAGGCGTTTGAGGATATGACCAAGACTCCGGGCGTGCTGCAGCGCGTGTGCCAGATTGCCTTTTTACCGGCGCTGATTTGTGTTGTGTCGGTACTCGTGCTGTTTATTCCCGTTATTGGCGGCATTGCAGCTGCCATCGGCTTTTTGGCAGCTTGCATTGCGAGCGTGTGTGGTTCCGGCTTTGGTATTGAGTGGGGTCGCGATCTGTCGCTCAAGGTTGATGACGGTATGGATCGTCCACTCATGCGTTCCACGTCGTTTGGCCTCGGAGTCTTTTCGAGCGTTATCTCAGTCGTGCTCGAGGTTATTGCTGCCATTCCCGTTATCGGTGTAGTGCTTTCGCTGGTGGAGAGCGTGGTAATTGGCGCCGCGGGCTCGTATTCGTATTACGGCTCTTATGCACTCGAGGCAGCGCTGTTCGGCTCGCTTGGCCTGCTTGTCCTGGCTATGATTGCCACGGCGGTCTTGGGGGTCTTCTTTAAGATGTTCGCCGACATTGCCGTGATGCACTTTGCGGTGACCGGTCGTGTCGAGAGCGCGTTTTCGCTCGATAAGGTCTGGGCGGCCTTTAAGCACAACAAGACCAAACTGTTCTGCGCTTCGTTCCTTCCCGAGTTTTTGACGGGCCTGGTCGCCAACGTTGTCACATGGATCCTGACGCTCGTCTTTGGCACCATTGCCTCTGTCGGTATGTATAGCTACTACTACCGTCCTTCGGCTATTGAGGCGCTTGTTACCGGCGGTGGCATCACGCTCGTATTGTTCTTGGTGCTGACGGCGTTTGTCACGGTATTCCTCACGGTCTTTGGCAAGATGCTCAAGCATCGTGCCGTTGGCTATTGGGTAGCGCGTTATGCAGCTGAATGGGCTGATGAGGATAAGGATGACGTCCTGACCTTTGTGCTGCCGTTTGAGAAGAAGTCTGCTCCGGCTGGTTTTAGCGCCGACGCAGCGCCCGTATCCGATTCCGCTGCGGCGCCCGAGTCCGAGCCCGCGCCCGAGCCCGAGCCTGCGCCTGAGCCCGAGCCCATGCCGGAACCGGAGCCCGAGCCCATGCCGGAACCGGAGCCCGAGCCTGCACCAAGCTCCGACGAGGACCCGCAGGACGAGTAGCCCTGCCGCCTGCCATTTGGGGACGGGGTAGAAACGGTAGAAATAGCGCTTGACAAATGAGCGGGGGCGGACGTGTCGAAACGTCCGCCCCCGCTTTGATATCGCGATGTGGCTATGACTGCGAGATGGCCGCGAATCGACTACTCGCCGCGCTTCTCCTCGCGGCGAGCGGCGGCACGTGCATCGTGGATGCCCTTGATCGCGGCATGGCGTGCCGTGCGGGCGTCATGGATGGCGTCGCGAGCCTCAGCGGTCGTTGCCTTGGCAGAGCGCAACTTGGCGGCCAGGTCGGGGTTGGTTTCGGCGACCGCGGTGATCGCGGGGCCGTCGAGCTCCTCTTGCGTGGGCTCGGCCAAAAAGTCGATGGCATACTGGGCGGCCACCATGGAGCCCTTTGCCAGCACAGTCTCGTCGATCTTGTAGAAGCAGGAATGTTGGGCGTACGTGGCGCCAATCTTGGGGTTGCGCGTACCTACAAAGGCGAGCACGCCCGGTACACGGCGCAGGTACTCCGAAAAATCCTCGCCCGAAAGCGTGCCGCGGTAATGGCCTTGACCGGTGGGACCCAGGCATTTGATTACAGCCTGACGGCAGCGCTCGCTCGAGGCGACCTCGTTTTCGACCTTGTAGTTGGCGATGGTGTAGTCGGTGAGCTCTGCCTCGGCGCCCAAGGCGGCCGCGGTATGTTCCACGATGCGACGCATAAGCTCCGGCATTTCCTCGTGGGTCGAATCGCCGTAGGTGCGCACCGTGCCGGCGAGGTAGGCCGTGCCGGCGATAACGTTGCGCGCGGTTCCGCCGTGCAGCTCGCCGACGGTGATGACGGCGGGTTCGTAGGGACTGATCTCGCGCGAAACGATGGTCTGCAGAGCGTTGACGATCTCGGCGGCAACCATAACGGCGTCGTGACCGCGCTGGGGCATGGCGCCGTGGCACGAGGTGCCGCGGACGTCGATGCGGAACCAGTCGGTATTGGCCATGCGCGGTCCGGGCTCGCAGCTCACAGTGCCGGCGTCGACCTCACTCCAGATGTGCGCGGCGTAGGCGCCATCGACGCCGTCGAGCACGCCCGTGCCGATCATGAGTTTGGCGCCCTGGCCGTTTTCCTCACTGGGCTGGAAGACGATGCGGACTTCGCCGTGGATGTCGTCGGTCATATGGCGCAGGATCTGCAGCGTGCCGAGCATCATGGCGATGTGGCAGTCGTGGCCGCAGGCGTGCATGCAACCCTCGTTGACGCTGGCGAAATCCTCGCCGGTCTGCTCGGTGACGGGCAGGGCGTCGATATCCGCACGCAGCAGGATACGGCGGCGCGGCGTGCCGTCCTCGCGGTAGGCGTCGGGCGCGGTGCCGCGAAGGGTCGCCACCAGGCCCGTCTTAAGGGGACGCTCGTAGGGGATATTCATGGCATCGAGCTGGTTGGCGATGTCAGAAGTCGTGCGCTCCTCGGCGAGGCTCAGCTCCGGGTGCTTATGGAAGTGGCGGCGCTGCTTGATGATATAGGGTTCAAACTCGGTAGCGATATCTTTGATGGCTGCGGTGACGTCGTCTGCCGCGCGAACCTCGGTCGCCGCCATAATCTGCTGTGCCTTGGTCTTCGTCATGGTCGATTTGCTCCTTGCTGGGTTGATCGCAAAATCGTACAGGCTCTCTCCAGTATGCCACCTGCCGCTAGGGCTGGTAAAGTTGCCGTTTGCCGCTTGGGGTTTTGTTACAAGAGCGGGGGAGTACACTCGGGGGTGTTGAATTTCCTGCCAGAGATGGGGATGCCCATGCAACATATCGATCGGATTATCCGCTCCAAGAACGTCTTTACCGCGCAAGACGGCATCGATACCGCCCGCGAGCTGGCGATTGCCATCGCAGGCGACCGTATCGTCGCAGTCGGTGCGCCCGATGACGTGATCGCCGCCGCTCCTGCCGCCACGTCGGTTATCGACTACGGCGAGCAGTTTGTCTGCCCCGGTTTCCATGACGCTCATCTGCACTTCTTCCATACCTCGGTCGGTTCCTCGCCGTACATGCTCATGGATATGGGCACGTCCGAGGCGGCGCTGGTGCAACATGCGCTCGAGTTTTCCCAGGACCTGCCCGACGACGCTTGGGTTGTGACCCAGGGCTGGCGCGATTACCGCTGGGACCCGCCCGAGCATCCTACCAAGGCTTCTCTCGACGCTGCCTTTCCCGATCGCCCCTGCGTCATGTATTCGGGCGATGGGCACACGTTGTGGCTCAATAGCCGCGCTCTTGAAGCCCTCGGTGTGACGCGCGACAGCGAGCCGCCAGCAGGCGGCAGCTACGACAAGGATGCAAACGGCGAGCTCACGGGTATCGCCCACGAGGCGGCAGCCATGCAGCTGCTGCCGCGTTGCCTTGAGTGGCTGGGCGAGGACCGCATCGCGAGCGCCTACGCCGATCAAATGAAGCGCATGGCCGAGCAAGGCATCACCTCGATCTGCGACATGTCGCTCATGCCCATGCCGGGCTGCGACTTTATTCGCGACGACGTCTACGACAAGCTGCAGGCGACTGGCAAGCTAGGCATCCGCGCGCATCTGTTCCCCACGCTGCTGGATGACCAGTCGCGCCTGGAAGAGCTACAGGCACGCTATGCCAACAACGCGCTGCTCTCGGCGCCGGGCTTTAAGCAGTTCTTCGATGGCGTGTCGAGTGAACACACGGCCTATCTCACCGAGCCCTATACCAACCCACGTTTTCCGGGCGACCAGGGCCGTCTGACGGTTCCTGCCGAGCGCATGCGCAAGTTGGTCCTGGCGGCTGCGGAGCGCGGTCACACCGTGCGTATCCATGTCATCGGCGACGGCGCCATCCATGTCGCGCTCGATATCTTTGAGGAGGCCGCAGAACTCTACGGTCTGCCCAAGCACGGCCACAACACGCTCGAGCATCTGGAGAACCTCCTGCCTGAGGATATCGACCGCCTGCGTAAGCTCAATGTGATCGCTTCGAGCCAGCCCTGCCACATCACGCTCGATCCGGGCGGACCCGAGCGCGACTTGGGCCTGGAGCGCAGCCGCATCATGTGGCCGTTTGCGACCTATAAACAGTACGGTATCCGACAAGCCTTCGGCACCGATAGCCCCATCACAGCCGTCACCAGCATGAACGTGCTCTACACGGCCATTACGCGCCAAGACCCCAAAAGCCACTGGCCCGAGGGCGGCTGGCTGCCGAGCGAGCGCATCGATGCAGCAACAGCCCTGCGCAACTACACCCTGGGCAGCGCCTATGCAGCGGGCGACGAGCAAAACCTCGGCAGCTTGGAGCCCGGCAAGTATGCCGACCTAGTAGTCCTGGATCAAAACCCGCTCATCGTTGACCCCCAAGACCTCCAGGCCACAAAAGTTCAGGCCACCTACCTGGCAGGCAACTTGATTTACGAGCGCTAATATTCATGTCGTACCGTTAAACGCGGCTCGCGCAGCCTATTTTGGGATGGCGCTCGAGCCGCGTTCGCGTTTTGGTGGGGATCCGCCATGAGCGTCCCTGCTCTGTTGGATTTGGGTGCGGGGCGGAGGTGCTGCTGCCCCGCGCTCAATTTGGACACCAGCAATGCTATCTCTTGGTGTTTTGCATACTTCCCATTACAGACTGCATAAAACGGCTGGGATGTCCTTCCTGATCCTGATGTACCCCCGCCCGTACCGTGCAAAAAACGGAGTATTCAGCACCGCGAGCTCTGCCGGTGCCGCTGCGGCTGAGTAACGTTGCGGAGATTGACGTCATTTTGGGGTCCGGCGCGGCGCGAAGCATGCCTTTTGTCCTGGCGGGGTTTGCCTGCCGACTCAAATCGCCGGTCGAAGGCGTCCTTGGGACCAATATGGTGTGTCCGGCGCGTATGCAGTCGTCCTGGCTTGCTGAATACTCCCAAAAATGCACGACGCTCCCCAGGGGACCCGTGCGCGCAGCGAAAACCATGCCCATGTCGCTATCCGCATCGCCATTTTGCTGCACTGACTTTTCTGAATGCCGGGCCCGAATAAGTTACCCCGGGAGCCACTGCTAAGTTATCCCCCGGCATTCAGAAAATCTAAGTGCCAAAAAATAAGATTTTTTGACTCTGTGTTGTATAACCCGCTATTCGTGGGTACCATTCAACGCGTACGCAAACAAAAAGGGTTAATTCGCGTGGTATAACCGCGCGGCCCAAAAAGGAGGAGACAAGCATGTCGTCTTTGAAGCCGCTTGCAGATCGTGTTCTGGTCAAGCCCGACGAGGCCGAGCAGAAGACCGCTTCTGGTCTGTATATCGCCAGCAACGCTCAGGAGAAGCCGCAGCGCGGCACCATCGTTGCCGTTGGCGCCGGCAAGGTCAACGACAAGGGTGAGCGCATCCCCATGGACGTCAAGGTCGGTGACGTTGTCATCTACGGTAAGTTCGGTGGCAACGAGGTCAAGGTTGACGGCGAGAAGTATCTGCTGATGCGCGCCGACGACATCTACGCCGTCGTCGAGGCCTAGTCTCGTCAGAATCTCTGATTCGTCTTTGAACGCGATCGTCGCATAGGACTCGGAAGCGGCGACGCGAGTCACATTTCTTTTGGAGGATTACCTACCATGGCAAAGAACATTACGTTCAACACCGATGCCCGCGCTAAGCTCGCCAAGGGCGTCAACACTCTGGCCGACGCCGTTACCGTCACCATGGGACCGAAGGGTCGCTACGTTGCGCTGCAGCGCACGTTCGGTGCCCCGACCATCACCAACGACGGCGTTTCCGTCGCCAAGGAGATCGAGCTCGAGGACAACATCGAGAACATGGGCGCTCAGCTGGTGAAGGAGGTTGCCACCAAGACCAACGACACCGTGGGTGACGGCACCACCACCGCAACCCTGCTCGCTCAGGCTATCGTCAACGACGGTCTGCGCAACGTCGCCGCCGGCGCCAACCCGCTGGCCATCCGTCGCGGCATCGACAAGGCTGTCAACGCCGCCGTCGCCGAGATGAAGAAGCAGGCCAAGCCGGTCGAGACCAAGGAGCAGATTGCTTCCGTCGGTACCATCTCCGCCGGTGACCCCGAGGTCGGCGAGAAGATCGCCGAGGCTATGGAGGTCGTGGGCAAGGACGGCGTCATCACCGTCGAGGATTCCCAGACGTTCGACATCACCATCGACACCGTCGAGGGCATGCAGTTCGACAAGGGCTACGTCTCCGCTTACTTCGTCACGGATAACGACCGCATGGAGGCCGTGATGAAGGATCCGTACATCCTCATCACCGACCAGAAGATCTCCAGCGTCCAGGACATCATGCCTGTTCTCGAGGCTGTCCAGCGCGCTGGCCGTGGCCTGCTCATCATCGCTGAGGACATCGATGGCGAGGCTCTGCCGACCCTCGTCCTCAACAAGATCCGTGGCGCCCTCAACGTCTGCGCCGTCAAGGCCCCGGGCTACGGCGATCGCCGCAAGCGCATCCTCGAGGACATCGCCGTCCTCACCGGTGGCCAGGCTGCCCTGGACGAGCTGGGCGTGAAGGTCGCTGACATCACCGCAGATATGCTCGGTACCGCTAAGTCCGTCACCATCTCCAAGGACAACACCGTCGTCGTCGGCGGCGCTGGCTCCAAGGAGGCCATCGACGCTCGTATCACTCAGATCAAGGGTGAGATGGAGAACACCACCTCTGACTTCGACCGCGAGAAGCTCCAGGAGCGCCTGGCCAAGCTCTCCGGTGGTGTTGCCGTCATCAAGGTCGGCGCTGCTACCGAGTCCGAGCTCAAGGAGATCAAGCATCGCGTCGAGGACGCTCTGCAGGCTACCCGCGCTGCTGTCGAGGAGGGCATTGTCGCCGGTGGCGGTGTCGCCTTCATGGACGCTGCTCCTGCGCTCGACGCCGTTGAGCTCGACGACCCCGAGGAGAAGATCGGTGTCGACATCGTCAAGAAGGCTCTGACCGCTCCGGTCGCTACCATCGCCAAGAACGCTGGCTTTGAGGGCGCTGTCGTGGTCGACAAGGTTGCCGAGCTGCCCGCCGGCCAGGGTCTCAACTCTGCCAACGGCGAGTGGGGCGACATGATCGAGATGGGCGTCCTCGACCCCGTCAAGGTCAGCCGCGTCACCCTGCAGAACGCTGCTTCTGTCGCCAGCCTGATCCTCATCACCGAGGCCACCGTCTCCGATGTGCCCAAGAACACTCAGCTTGAGGACGCTATCGCTGCTGCCACCGCTGGTCAGCAGGGCGGCGGTATGTACTAAGGCCGACAAGGTCTAGAACTCCCACCGGGAATCCGGGGGCGTGACGGGGTTTCTCTCCGGAACGTCCTCGGACATGCAAAGAGGCTCCGCATCGCGCTTTGCGCTGCGGAGCCTCTTTGCGTCCTGCGGAATGTTCCGGAGAGAAACCCCGTCACGCCCCCGGATTCCCTGCGTTTACGGCCTTGAGGTCGGCGTGGGCGGAGATCGTGGCTGATAGGGATACGTGTCCCGGTTGCTGTTTCGCGCTTTGCGCGAAAGGCGCACCACTTTTGCGTGAACGGAGAACGTGGTTGTTGCGGCAACTGATCCCCGCCACAAATTACCCTTGGCATACTTGCGCGAAAGTCTACTGGTGCTACACTTGCAATTGCTGTTTCAGGGCGGGGTGAAATTCCCCACTGGCGGTAAATCGGGCGGTGTCAAAGGGGCGCCGTGGCGCAGGCGAGATGCCTGCGACCGAGCCGATGAGTCCGCGACCCGTGTGTGCGTTGGTTCGCATGCCGGCTGAACTGGTGAGATCCCAGTACCAACGGTTAGAGTCCGGATGAAAGAGGCAGGTGATCTTATGTCTGAACAGTCACAGCATATCCATTTTGAGAACACGAATAGGTGGAGCACCAAACAGCTCGTTACCATGGCGTTGATGTGCGCCTTGGGCGCCTTGTTTATGTACGTGCAGCTGCCCATCCTTCCTTCGGCGCCGTTTTTGACGTATGACCCGTCGCTGGTGCCGGCGATGGTGTGTGGATTTGCGTATGGCCCTGGTGCCGGCACCGCTGTTGCCGCTATGGCGATTGTTATCCATGCGCTTACCACGGGCGACTGGGTCGGTGCGCTTATGAACCTGGTTGCCACGCTGGGCTACATTCTGCCCGCGGCTATCGTCTACCAGAAGATGCACACCTATAAGGGTGCCGTGATTGGCCTGGTGCTCGGCGTTATTGCCGCTACGGCGTTGTCTATGGTCGCAAATCTTACCATTGGCGTATGGTTCTGGTATGGCTCGGTCGATGTGATCGCCCCGCTTATGATTCCTGCCGTGCTGCCGTTCAACCTTATCAAGACCGTGCTTAACTCGGTATTGACGCTTGCAGTGTACAAGGCGGTCTCCAACCTCATCACGCCCAAGAAGGACCAGGTCAAAGGCCGCGCATGATTGAGTGTCGGGGCGTTTCCTTTAGCTATGACGGTGCCGTGCCGGCGCTCGACGGCGTCGATCTAAACATCGAGGACGGCGAGTTTTTCTGCATCCTCGGTGGTAATGGGTCGGGCAAGTCGACGTTTGCCAAGCATCTGAATGCACTGTTGCAGCCCGATGCGGGCACGGTGCGTATCAACGGTATGGATGCGTCCGACCTCGAGCTGGTCTATGACATTCGTTCGACCGCGGGCTTGGTATTCCAGAATCCCGATGATCAGCTGGTGGCAACGCTTGTCGAAGATGACGTTGCGTTCGGTCCCGAAAACCTTGGCGTGCCATCGGCGCAAATTGCGCAGCGCGTACGCGAGGCGCTGAAGGGCGTGGGCCTGGTGGGCTTTGAGCGCCACGAGACCCATGCGCTTTCGGGTGGTCAAAAGCAACGCGTGGCGCTTGCCGGCGTGCTCGCCATGGAGCCGCGCGTTCTCATTTTGGATGAGGCCTCCTCGATGCTCGATCCGCGCGGACGCAAGGGTCTTATGAAAGCGTGCCGCGCACTTCACGATCGCGGCATGACTATCGTGATGATTACGCACTTTATGGAGGAGGCCGCCGAGGCCGATCGTGTCGCGGTGTTTCGGGCGGGGCACGTTGCCATGCTCGGTACGCCCGAGGAAATCTTGACGCGGGCGGATGAGCTTGCGCAGCTCAACCTGGATATGCCGGAGTCGTGTCGTCTGGGCAGGTCACTTCGTGCGAAGGGCGTGCCCGTTTGCGCGCAGGTGCGTGAGGCGGATATGGTCGCCGAGATTGCGCAGGCTTATGCCGAGCGAAGTAGGGCAGGCATCGCGGGGCAGCCTTCCGTATCCCAGTCGGAAATCGCTGACGGCACTGTTCCGGTAGACAACGAGGGCAACGCGTCGGAGCCCGTCATCGAGCTATCCCATGTTTCGTACAGTTATTCGCTCAGTCCGCGCGAGCGCCGCCGCTGGCATAAGCGCTCGGCCACTGCGGGCAAATCGAGCAAACAGGCTCTCTGGGGAAACGACCCCAGCAGCCCGTGGGCGCTGCGCGGTGTATCGCTGACGGTGCGTCGCGGCGAGTTCCTGGGCTTGGCAGGTCATACCGGTTCGGGTAAGTCGACGCTGGTCCAGCATCTCAACGGTTTGATTCGCCCCCAGGAGGGATCCGTTTGCGCGCTGGGGCTCGATCTGTCAAACAAGAAAGACGCCGCTGCGGTTAAGGCCAAGGTCGGCGTGGTGTTTCAATACCCTGAGCGTCAGCTGTTTGCCGAAACCGTGGCGCAGGACGTGGCGTTTGGTCCGCATAACCTTGGCTTGCCGCAAGATGAAGTCGACCGTCGTGTCGAGTCATCGCTCTCACGCGTGGGCCTCGACCTTTCCACGGTCGGCGACAAGAGTCCCTTTGAGCTTTCGGGCGGTCAGCAACGGCGTGTGGCATTCGCCGGCGTACTCGCCATGGAGCCCGAAGTCCTGGTACTCGATGAGCCCATGGCTGGGCTCGATCCGGCTGCTCGCAGGGATTTCCTAGGGCTCATCGATCGACTCCATCGCGAGGGCCTGGCCGTTGTCATGGTTTCGCACAGCATGGATGACCTGGCAAATTGTTGTGACCGTATCGTTGTGATGAACGAGGGCGCGGTGTTTGCCGAGGGAACGCCCTCTCAGGTTTTTGCGCACGCGAACGAGCTTAAATCAATCGGCTTGGGTGTTCCCGCTGCCCAGCGCATGGCGCTGGCGCTTGCGAAGGCAGGCGTGCCGCTGCGCTTTGACGGCCTCTATACGGTTGAGTCGCTGACAGACGAGTTGGTGGACCTGCTAATCGGTCGCTCGGGCGGTCCTTCTAACGTCGCGGACATTGCTAAATCCAAGACGGTCGCGCGAGAGGAGGGCTGCTAATGGAGGCGTTTTCGTTTGGCAGCTACTATCCCGGCGATAGTGCGATCCACCGCCTGGACCCGCGAACTAAGTTGCTCTTGGGCTTTGTGTTTCTGATCACGACGCTCACAGTCAGCAGCTTCCGCGGACTGGCCCCGGTCGCAATTTTCGTTGTGCTGACCTATGCCGTGTCTCGGGTGCCGGTTCGTCGCGTTCTGTCGTCGATGGCGCCGCTGCTGGCAATCGTCGTCGTGGTCGCGGTGCTCAACTTGTTTACCGATCAGAGTGGGCGCATCCTGTGGCAGCTCGGCTTTCTGCAGATAAGCGAGGGCTCACTGCGTTCTGCCGCCTTTATGGCGTGTCGCCTGACGTTGATGATGGCCGGCATGAGCGCCATTACACTCACCACGCCGACGCTCGACCTCACCGCGGGCTTTGAGCGCCTGCTCGCGCCGTTTGCGCGTGTGGGACTTCCTGCGCACGAGCTCGGCATGATCATGGGTATCGCGCTACGCTTTATGCCGCAGTTTGCCACTGAGATGAAGCAGACGGCCGATGCACAGGCAAGCCGCGGCGCGCGCGTGACGGGCGGTCCGCTCGGCGGCGTGCGTATGCTCGGCAGTGTGGCGATTCCACTGTTCACGGGCGTGTTCCGTCATGCCGAGACGCTGTCTGCCGCCATGGATGCACGCTGCTATCACGGCGAGCAGGGCCGCACGCGTCTGCATGCGCTTGCATTTCGCCGCGGGGATGCGCTGGCTGCGGTGGTGACGATGCTGCTGTTTGCGTGTGTCATCGTCGTCAACCTTCAACTTGTTTAGGCGCGATTCGAGCGCAAGAAAGGGGTCCCTATGACCGACAACGACCGCACAGCTCAGCTTGAGCGCGCCTGCTCGTATCTCAGGCGCATTCCGGCGTGGTATCTGGCCACGACCGATGTTGCCGACGGGCATCAACCGCGCGTGAGGCCGTTCTCGTTTGCCATGGTCGATGATGGCAAGCTATGGTTTTGCACCTCGCGCGACAAGGACGTGTGGGCCGAGCTCAGCGCGAATCCTAAGTTCGAGGTCTCGGGCTGGAAGCCGGGGGAGTGCTGGATTGTGCTGACCGGCGAGGCTGCGCTCGAGGACGACGCGGTTGTGAGCGACCGGGTGCGCCAGGCTGGCTTTAAGCACATGGTGGGTATTGGCGAGGATCACGAGAGTGCCAACGACGGCCGCCTTGCGTTCTTCTCGGTCCGCAACATCGCTGCCCGCTTCTGCGATATCGACGGCAGCGAGGAGCGCCTGGAACTCTAGCCTTCCAGGGTAGTTAATTTGGGACGGGGCTATTTTAGCTACCCTTATATGCCTGCCGGTGTTTGTCCTATCTTCTAATAAATCATCGACAGACAAGAGGTAGCTAAAATAGCCCCGTCCCAAATTAGCTACCCCTGACCCAAAAAGACCGGTGGCAGGAGGATGCATGAACGGATTGAATACGGTGCTGGAGTATCTGACGTCGGTGCCGGCGTGGTATTTGGCGACAAGCGTTGACGGGCAGCCGCATGTGCGTCCGTTTTCGTTTACTCAGATTCAGGACGGTAAGTTGTGGTTTGTGACGGCGCGCACCAAAGACGTGTGGCAGGAGCTGCTGCAAAATCAGCGCTTTGAGGCAACGAGCTGGTGGCCGGGTCATGGCTGGCTCATCTTGCGCGGGCGTGCCGGCTTGGATGACCGGGCTTTAGACGAAATGCGCGAAGCCGGGTGGAAGCATCTAGAGCACCTGGGCGAGCACTATGAGGGGCCTAACGACCCCACGCTCGTCTTCTTTAGCGTGGAGGACCCCGAGGCCTTTATCTGCAACCATGACGAATGGGTGCCGGTCGAGCTCTAAACGAGTTTCCCAACCAACCTCAACAATTCAAATACTCGCATATAGCGGGCCCCCACATTGCAACAGCGCCGTAAGACGCGCCGGGCAATGTGGGGGCCTGCTTTTATCTGTCAATTTCTTTGAGCGAATGTGTCGGGAATGTTTCAATGCATGAATATGCAAAAGATTTGCGTATATATGCATCTTTTGGTGATAAAGTTTCAACCCACTTCATAACGACGGCTGCGGGATGCGCATCGGTGCATAACTGCAGACAAGGAGTCTGATATGTCTTTAAAGGTTGGAATTGTCGGTGCGGCTGGATATGCCGGTGCCGAGCTCATTCGCCTCGTCCTCGGCCATCCCGAGTTTGAACTTGTTGCCATTACGTCCAACGCCGATGTCGGCCAGCCGCTGTCTGCGGTCTACCCGAGCTTTGCCGGTGTGAGTGACCTTGCCTTCACGACGCATGACGCTCCCGAGCTCAAGAACTGCGACGCCGTCTTTTTGGCCGTGCCGCACACGGCCGCCATGGCGCAGGTGCCCGCACTGCTCGCCGCGGGCGTGTCCTGCTTTGATCTTTCGGCCGATTACCGTCTGAGCGATCCAGCCGTGTTTGAGGCTTGGTATGCCGCCGAGCACGCGAGCCCCGAGCTGCTCAAGACCCGCGCCTTTGGTCTGCCCGAGCTGTTCTGCCAGGATTTGGAGACCGCTGCATCCGACCACGCCGACGGCAAGGCCGTACTGGTCGCCTGTGCCGGCTGCTATCCCACCGCAACGAGCCTTGCCGCCGCGCCCGCCGTGCGCGCCGGCTGGATTGCCCAGAGCGGCCCTGTGATCGTCGACGCCATCAGCGGTGTGACGGGTGCCGGTAAGTCTTGCAACGCCCGTACCCATTTTTGCAGCGCCGACGAGAACCTAGAGGCCTATGGCGTGGGCAAACATCGCCACACGCCCGAGATTGAGCAAATCTTGGGCCTGGCCGATCGCGTTGTCTTTACCCCGCATCTGGCACCGCTTAAGCGCGGCCTGCTTTCCACAGTGACGATGTCGCTTGCGCCGCAGGCTATCGACAGCCTGACGGTTGAGGCCGTCGTCGACCATTACAAGCAGTTCTACGCCGGCCGCACCTTCGTGCGCGTGCTCGACGCTGGCCAGCAGCCCAAGACGGCTTCGGTCGTCGGCACCAACGCCGCCCAGATCGGCCTTGCGCTCAACAAGCGCGCGGGCGTGCTGGTGGCGACGGGCGCCATCGACAATCTGTGCAAGGGCGCTGCGGGTCAGGCGGTCCAGTGCGCCAACATCGTCTTTGGATTTGACGAGCGACGAGGCTTGCCCACAGTGGCGTGCCCGGTGTAGCACATTCGATTGTTAGCGATTAGGTAGTCGGGCATCGAGTGGGGCGCCACTTCTAAGCTGGTCTCATGATTGCGATCGGCATGGCGCACCAAGCGATGCCCGTTTTTTGTTTGATATAAGGAGTCGTAAAGACGATGAATGCTGAGCAGTTCGATATCAAGATTCGCGCGGTCGAGGGTGGCGTTACGGCGGCGGCTGGTTTTAAGGCCGCTGGCATCCATGCCGGATTTCGCAAGAATCCCGAGCGCCTGGATTATGCGCTCGTCGTGCCTGACAAGCCTTGTCCCGGTGCCGGTGTATTTACCACCAACCGCTTTTGCGCGGCGCCCGTGCAGGTGAGCCGTGCCAACCTGGGCGGTGCTGACAAGGGCTACGGTATCATCGCCGGCGTTTCGGTCAACTCCGGTAACGCCAACGCGGCAACGGGTGAGACCGGCCTTGTCTGCGCGCGCGAGACCTGCAACATTGCCTCGCAGGTCATCGGCTGCGAGCCCCAACAGATCCTGGTCGCCTCCACGGGCGTGATTGGCCAGATTCTGCCGATCGACACGTTCGAGACCGCCATTCCTGCTGCCTATGAGGCACTCTCCGCCCATGGCGGCGCCGATGCCGCTCGTGCCATCATGACGACCGATACGCATTCCAAGGAGTACGCCGTGTCCTACGTCAGTGATGCCGAGGGCCATGTGGGCAATGTCTATACGGTGGGCGGCATGTGCAAGGGTTCGGGCATGATCATGCCCAACATGGCCACCATGATCGCGGTCATCACGACCGATGCTCCCGTCGAGCCTGCGGCACTTCATACCCTGCTGCTCTCGACCGTCAAGCAGACCTTTAACAAGGTAACGGTCGATTCCGACACCTCGACCAACGACACCTGCATCATGCTTGCCTCCGGCGCCGCTGCTGCAGATGCCGAGCCTATCGTCGAGGGCTCCGATGCCTTCGACGAGTTGGCATTTGCCGTGCACGAGGTGTGCGAGAGCCTGGCGCGCAATATCGCCGCCGATGGTGAGGGCGCATCCAAGCTTGTTACGGTCAACGTTACCGGCGCCGCCAACGACGAGGAAGCTGATATCGCCGCCCGCGCCGTTGCCAACTCGCCGCTCGTTAAGACTTGCATCGCCGGCCACGACTGCAACTGGGGCCGCGTTGCTATGGCGCTTGGCAAGTGCGGCGTGAAGTTTAATCAGGAAGACGTTTCCATCGACATGATGGGCATGCCTGTCTGTCGCGACGGTCTGACTGTTCCCTTTGACGAGGACGAGGCTCTACGACGTTTCGAGGCGCCCGAGATCGTGATCTCGGCCGACCTGGGCGCAGGCGACGCGGCAACGAC
The DNA here is from genome assembly GCA_900541025.1 of uncultured Collinsella sp. Classification (GTDB taxonomy): domain Bacteria; phylum Actinomycetota; class Coriobacteriia; order Coriobacteriales; family Coriobacteriaceae; genus Collinsella. The sequence continues at coordinate 92,767 of UQIL01000001.1, forward strand.
CGTGTGGACCTGCGACCTCACGCATGAGTACATCTCCATCAACGGCGATTACCGTTCCTAGATTCCAGGCACGTTGCGCATCTTGCTGCGATTGCGGACAGCGGAGCACGGCGCGATAACGATATGAAAGACGAGGCAGATTATGAAATTCGCACGCGATTGTCGTTCGAGCGAATCCAACGAAGCAACCGCGCAGCTGCTGTTCGAAGCGCTGCCGTGGATTAAGAACCTGACCGGCAAGACGGTTGTTATCAAATATGGCGGAGCCGCCATGGTTGATGAGCAGCTGCGCCGCGACGTGATGAGCGACATCGTTTTGCTCAAGATCATCGGTATGCGCCCCGTCATCGTGCACGGCGGCGGCAAGGCTATCAACGAGGCGCTGAGCCATTACGATATTCCCGTCGAGTTTAAGAACGGCCAGCGCGTGACCACGCCTGCCACCATGGATATCGTGCGCGAGGTACTGGGCGGCAAGGTCAATCAGGAGCTGGTCGCGGCACTTAACCACCACGGCAACCTGGCCGTGGGCGTGTCGGGCAGCGATGCCGGCACGCTCATCGCCGAGCCGCTCGACCCCGATCTCGGTCGCGTGGGCAAAGTGACGCACGTCAACACCGACTATATCGAGCGCTTACTCGATAGCGAGTACATCCCCGTCATCGCTACCGTCGCGGCGGGGGAGGACGGCGGTTTCTTCAACATCAACGCCGATACCGCCGCCGGTGCCGTTGCTGCGGCGCTCCACGCGCATAAGGCGATCTTTTTGACCGATGTCGATGGCCTGTACAAGGACTTTAGCGACAAGGACTCGCTTATCTCCAACCTAACGCTCGACGAGGTTAACGAAATGCTCTACGGCGGCGAGGTCGATAAGGGCATGATTCCCAAACTGCGCGCGGCCGTCGATGCGCTTGCCGGCGGCGTATTTCGTGCTCACATCATCAACGGCACCACGCCGCATTCGCTGCTGCTGGAGCTGCTGACCGATGCCGGCGTCGGTACCGTGATCCATTCCACCGAGACGGCTTACGAGTTCGATACGCATCCGCATCCGCTTTCGACGTTTGCTGCGCGTCTGACCGAGAACCTTGACGAGGTCGAGAAGCTTCAGACGGTCTAGCCGACCCGCAGCCGCCCCATTCCTGCACCCATAGCCCCGCGCCGTCTGGCGCCCAACGAAAGGCATCCCATGTCACTTGCAGCTCAGCAATCGCTTGAATCCCATTACGTTATGCATACCTTTGGCCGCTCTCCGGTCGAGTTTGTCGAGGGTCACGGCATGAAGCTCACCGGCGACGATGGCCGTGAGTACCTCGACTTTCTTGCCGGCATCGGCGTGTGCAGCCTGGGTCATGGCGACCTGGCTGTGCTCTCGGCGCTCGAGGCACAGACCAAAAAGCTCATGCATGTCTCCAACTATTTCTACATCGAGCAGCGCGGACAGGTCGCGGCGCTGCTGTCCAAGCTTGCTAACGACGACGTAGATGGTGCGCGCGTGCTTGCCGATGCCATTGCCGCCGGCGATGAGACCACGGCAGCTGCTCTTGGTGCCCCGGCTGCGGATGAGCAGGTTTGGGAGACCTTCTTTGCCAACTCTGGCGCCGAGGCCAATGAGGGCTCGATGAAGCTCGCGCGCTTGTACGCCAAGCGTGCCGGTAACGGCGGCAACACCATCGTGTGCATGCGCGGCGGCTTCCACGGCCGTACGCTCGAGACCATTGCCGCCACCATGCAGGATTGGCTGCAGGACAGCTTCCGCCCGCTGCCGGGTGGCTTTGTGGCCTGCACGCCCAACGATGTCGATGAACTGCGTGCGATCTTTAAGCAGCTGGGGAGCGAGATTTGTGCCGTGATGCTCGAGCCGATCCAGGGTGAGAGTGGCGTGCACCCCATGACCGAGGAGTTTATGGCGACAGCGCGCGACCTGGCACACGAAGTGGGCGCCGTGCTTATCGCCGACGAGGTCCAGTGCGGCATCTTCCGCTCCGGCAAGCCGTTTGCGTTCCAGACCTATGGCGTGGAGCCCGACATCATGAGCCTTGCCAAGGGCATTGCCGACGGCGTGCCCATGGGTGCCGTCGTGGCAAAGAAGGAGATTGCCGACGTGTTTAAGCCGGGCGACCACGGCTCGACCTTTGGCGGTAGCTGCTTGGCCATCGCGGCGTGTGCCGCGACGCTCTCCGCGCTTGTGCGCGGCGATTATGCCGACCATGCTGCCAAGGTGGGTGCCTATATGGAGCAGGCGCTGGCTAAGCTTCCGCATGTGGTAGAGGTGCGTGGCCGTGGCCTGATGCTCGGCTGCGATCTGGACGATACTGCGGGTGATGCACACGACGTTGTGGCCCGTGCATTGGGGGCTGGTGCCGTGATCAACGCTACAGGTGCCCATACGCTGCGTTTCCTGCCGCCGCTCGTCTGCGAGGAGGCCGACGTGGACAGTCTGATCGAGATCCTGTCGGGTGTTTTGGGCTAACGCGGCGCAATAACTCAATTTGGACCGGGTTCCGGACTGCGGACGTGCCCTATGCGGCATGATTCAGCGGTCTGGAGCCCGTTTTGCCTTAGATTTGCTAAGGCAGGGAGACCCGCTGGTCAAAAAACATTAAATATGAGTACTGTTACCAGTTGAATATCATATGAAACCGACTATCTAGGATTAGTTAGACCACACATGTTCAGTTATGTTAATGGGAAAACAGCTAGCAAAGGCTTCAAATCGCTGATTCAGGGCTAGATTTACCCAGCGAAACCCAAAAATCGCTGCTACAAAATTAGTAACAGTACTCATTTTTGCCATTTTTTGGCCGCAGCCTTTGTGACAGACGTGCTGGCGGGTTCGAATCCCTCTGCGATGGGCCCAAAAAAGAAAGGCCCCCATAGCTGGGAGCCTATCAAATCAGTGGTGGGCGATGAGGGATTCGAACCCCCAGCCTTGTGCGTGTAAAGCACCTGCGCTAACCGTTGCGCCAATCGCCCGTGCGGAGAGAGTATAGCAAAACAATCGCCCCATTCACCTCATATCCATTAAAGGTAACCGGCGCGTGTCACAGCGGAGCTGATTCAGTTGAGATTGCCTGAACATTCCGCCCCTCTTTACACCCTCGGGTATACTCAAAAGCTACTGATTCGATTTGATACCCAGCAACAGCAGAGGGGATAGTATATGTGCGGTTTTGTCGGTTTTGTCGGTGGGACGGATAACCAATCCGAGGTGCTCACCAAGATGATGGACCGCATCGTCCATCGTGGTCCCGACATGGGCGGTCAGTTTATCGACGGCCGCGTTGCCCTCGGCTTCCGCCGCCTGTCGATCCTCGACCTGACCGAGGCTGGCGCTCAACCCATGGCCAACGAGGACGGCAGTGTCGTCATTGTCTTCAACGGCGAGATCTACAACTTCCAAGAACTCCGTTCCGCGCTCGAGGCCAAGGGCTACAAGTTCCACTGCGGCGCCGACACCGAGAGCCTCCTGCACGGCTACGAGGAGTGGGGCGAGGCCGTCCTCGATCGCCTGCGCGGTATGTACGCCTTCGTCATCTGGGACAAAAAGAAGAACAAGCTTTTTGGCGCCCGCGACATCTTTGGCATCAAGCCGCTTTACTACTATCCCATGGCCGATGCGGGCGACGGCGCTCCGGGCGTGCTCTTTGGTTCCGAGATCAAGAGCTTCCTGGACTACCCGCACTTCCACAAGGCGGTCAACAAAAAAGCTCTGCGTCCGTACATGACGCTGCAGTATTCGGCAACCGAGGAGACCTTCTTCGAGGGTGTCTACAAGCTGCCGCCGGCGCACTACTTTACCGTCGATATCCCGACCGGCAAGATGAACATCGAGCGCTACTGGGATTGCGATTACTCTGCCGTCGAGAAGCCGTTCGAAGAGTATGTCGATGAGCTGGACGAGGTCGTGCACGAGAGCGTCGAGGCCCATCGCATCGCCGACGTCAAGGTCGCGTCGTTCCTCTCCGGTGGCGTCGACTCCAGCTACATCGCCGCTTGCCTCATGCCCGACAAGACCTTCTCGGTGGGCTTTGACTACAAGAACTTCAACGAGACCAACTACGCCAAGGAGCTTTCCGATAAGCTCGGCGTCGAAAACGTTCGCAAGATGATTACCGCCGACGAGTTCTTCGGTGCGCTCGAGGACATCCAGTATCACATGGACGAGCCGCAGTCCAACCTGTCTTCCGTGCCGCTGTGGTTCTTGGCCGAGATGGCCCGCAAGGACGTCACCGTCGTGCTTTCGGGCGAAGGCGCCGACGAGCTCTTTGGCGGCTACGCCTACTACGAGGACACGGTCCCGGTGCGCAAGTACAAAAAGATGGTGCCGCTGCCCATCCGTCGCGCGCTCGGTAACCTGGCGCTGCATATGCCGTACTTCAAGGGACATAACTTCCTGGTCAAGGGTGCCGAGATCCCCGAGAAGTCGTTCCTGGGACAGGCTCTGGTATGGCCGGAGCGCGAGGTCGACGGCGTGCTCAAGCCCGAGTACAACACCGGCGATGGCGCCTTCGAGCTTGCCGCTCCCATCTATGCGCGCGTGAAGGGTCAGCCCGAGCTGGTCAAGAAGCAGTACCTGGACATGAACATGTGGCTCCCGGGCGACATTCTGCTCAAGGCCGACAAGATGTGCATGGCGCACTCACTGGAGCTGCGCGTGCCCTTCCTGGACCGCAAAGTCATGGAGTTCGCCGAGCACATTCCCGACCGCTACCGCATCAACGAGAACGGCAACAAACAGGTACTCCGCCACGCTGCCAACAAGTCGCTGCCCGATGAGTGGGCCACCCGTCCCAAGGTGGGCTTCCCGGTGCCGATTGTCTACTGGCTGCGCGAGCAAAAGTGGTACGACTATGTCAAGGAGTACTTCACCGCGCCGTGGGCAAGTGAGTTCTTCAATACCGACGAGCTCATGCACCTGCTCGATCTGCACTTTGCGGGCAAGGGCGATTTCCAGCGCAAGATCTATACGCCGCTCGTGTTCTTGGTGTGGTACAAGCGCTTCTTTATCGACGAGGACCAGCCCGCTGTTCAGGCTGCCTAGCCTCGGCTGACGAACGCCTGCGCGTAACGGCTCCTCCGGGAGCCGTTTTTGCGTGGGTGCGTTTCAGTTACTATAAAACCGTCCCTGCCAAATGGCTGAGAAAGGTGAAAGATGCACCATTCGGATTCCGCGACCGTGACCACGGTCGATACGCTTGCCAAGCTTCTCGATGTGTGCGGCGAGCTGCGCGCATCAGAGCAGGTTGACGAGCGTGCCGTGACCGGCTGCTCGTTTGATTCGCGCGCGGTCTCGGCAGGTGACGTGTTCTTCTGCAAAGGTGCTGCCTTTAAGCCCGCGTTTTTGAGCATGGCGCTCGATGCGGGCGCCGTCGCATTTGTGTGCGAGGAGTCACTGGTCGAGTCTCTGGAGCCGCTGGCGCAGGAGAGCGGTGCTGCGATGCTGGTTGTTGATAGCGTTCGCACGGCCATGGCCCTGTTGCCGCCGGAGGTCTACGACCGTCCCGACCACGACGTCAAGATCGTGGGTATCACCGGTACCAAGGGAAAGACCACGGCCGCTTTTATGCTCCAGTCGATTATCAAAGCGGCGGGCGAGTCCTGCGGCATGATCGGCTCGGTGAGTACCGACGATGGCATCGAGTGCTACGAGAGCACCAATACTACGCCCGAGGCCCCCGAGGTCTGGCGCCATATCGCCAACTGCCGCACGTCCGGTCGCCAGTCCATGGTCATGGAGGTCTCGAGCCAGGCGCTCAAGTACCAACGCGTCGAGAATCTGCCGTTTGACGTGGCGTGCTTCCTCAACATCGGCCGCGACCACATCTCGCCGATCGAACACCCCACGTTTGAGGATTATTTTGAGAGCAAACTCAGGATCTTTGACCAGGCAAAGACCGCCGTGGTGAATCTGGGCACCGATGAGGTTGACCGTGTGCTAGAGGCAGCGTCGACGGCCGAGCGCTTGGTGACCGTTGGCGTCGAGCATCCCGAGGCAAGCCTGTGGGCGAGCGATGTCCGCATGCTCGGCTTTAACATCGAGTTCAACTTGCACGGCATGAGCGCCGACGAGCCCGAGGCGGGGGAGAAGGTCCTGCTGGGTATCGCGGGCGACTTTAACGTGGAAAACGCGCTGGTCGCTATCGCCGCTGCGCGCGAGATCGGCATCGGTATCGAGGCTATCAAGAAGGGCCTCTCCAAACTGCGTGTGCCGGGCCGCATGGAGGTCGTGGAGTCGAAGGACGGCCGCGTGATCTGCGTCGTTGACTATGCGCACAACCAGCTTTCGTTCCGTTCGCTTTTCTCGTCGGTCAAGCGCGCGTTTCCCGCTAGCCCCGTCATTGCGCTGTTTGGCGCCGCCGGCGGCAAGGCGCAGGAGCGCCGCGAGCAATTGCCACGCGAGGCCGCACCGTATTCCGACCTGATGATCTTTACGAACGAGGATCCAGCTCACGAGGACCCGATGAAGGTCTGTCGCGAGCTTGCCGAGCATGTTCCCGACGATACGCCGAACAAGATCATCCTCGACCGCGAAGCCGCTGTGCATGCGGCGTTCAAGGCGGCGCGCGAGGAGTACGTCAACCCCGATGCTCCCACCATTGTCTTGCTGCTGGCAAAGGGTGACGAGGAGCTCATGCACGTGGGCGACGAGTTCGTGCCCATCGAGAGCGACCTTTCGCTGGCCAATCGCCTGATCGATGTTACCCAGTTTGACTAATGAACCATGATGGCGGCGGCGCCCTGAGTGCGCTGTCGCCATAAGCGTGTTCCCTCAATCAAAACATGCCGTCCAAGTCCAAACCCTTCTACGTAAACGGAGTAACCATGTCCCACAATACCCTGCCGACCGTCGCTGAGCTTTCGGGCGAGATGCGCGAGCGCTTGGCCAAGGTCAAATACGTCTTTACCGACCTGGATGCCACGATGCTTGCACCCGGCTCGTGCGTGCTGCGCGACAACGACGGCAACCCCTCGACCAAACTCGTCGAGGCCGTCGTGGCGCTCGCTCGTGCTGGCATTCAGGTGGTTCCCACCTCGGGCCGCAACCGTACCATGATCCACGAGGACGCGCGCGTGCTCGGCCTCAACTCCTACATTGGTGAGATGGGCGGCCTAGTTATGTACGACCTCAAAGCCAACGATTGGGAGTATCTGACCGGCGACATGCCTTACGACCCCGCCTGCGGCCTTACTCCGCACCAGGTGATCGAGCAGACCGGCGTGTGCGAGAAGATCCTTGCCCGCTGGCCGCACAAGATCGAGTACCACAACGACATGTCGACCGGCTACAAGTACCGCGAGGTCACCGTCGGCATGCGCGGCGATGTGCCCGACGATGAGGTCCAGGCCATCCTGGACGAGGCCGGCTGCGGTCTGATCTGGGCTTGCAACGGCCATCTGACTCACCTGTCCAAGCCGACGACGCTCGAGCTCGATCGCGTCGAGGACGGTCGCGCCTTCAACATCAACCCCGCGGGCCTCAACAAAGGCGTCGCCATTGCGCGCTTCTGCGAGCACCTAGGGATCGAGCGCGAGGAGACGTTGGCGCTCGGCGATTCCGAGTCCGACTTCTACATGGCCGATCACGTGGGCACGTTCTGCCTGGTCGAGAATGGCCTGACGAGCGCCGGTGCGCCCGAGTTCTTGGCTGCTTGCGAGAACGCTTTCGTTACGCGCGGCAAAATTGTCGACGGTTGGGCGGCGACGGCAGAGCTGCTGGTCGCGGCGCGTTCGTAGCGCGGCGCCGCCGCACTTGGACATGTCTTTTCGAGAGAGACTGGTGAGGTAATGTCCGATATCGAGAATCCGGCAGGCGACACGCGCCCGATTGGCGTGTTCGATTCTGGTTTGGGCGGTCTGACGGTTGCGCGCGCGATTGCGACGGCGCTGCCGCACGAGTCCGTCTACTACTTTGGCGACACCAAGCGCTGTCCCTACGGCACGCGCACCGAGGATGAGGTGCGCTCGTTTGCGTTGCAGGCGGGTCGTTGGCTTTCGAAGCACGACGTCAAGATTATGGTCATCGCCTGCAACACGGCGACCGCTGCGGCCTTGCGTCTGGCCCAGCAGGTGCTCGACGTTCCCGTGATCGGCGTGATTGCGCCGGGTGCCCGTGCAGCAATCAACAGCACGCGTACGCGTCGCGTGGGCGTGCTCGCTACCAACCTCACCATCCGCTCGGGCGCCTACACGCGCGCCATTCAGGATCTAGATGCCGGTGTCGATGTATACGGCTGTCCTGCCTCGAGCTTTGTCGAGGTTGTCGAACACGAGCTCGCCTCGGGTGCACATCTGCAGGAACAGTGGCTTGAGAACGAGGACATCTTCGATACGCCTGCCGTGCGTGCGCTGGTGGGTGCCACGGTTGAGCCGCTGCGCGACCACGGTATCGATACCGTGGTGCTCGGCTGTACGCATTTCCCGCTGTTGGTGGGACCTATCCGCCATGCGCTGGGGCCTGGGGTGCGCGTCGTGAGTTCCGCCGAGGAGACCACGCGCGAGCTGACCGATATCCTCACGCGCCGCGAGCAGCTGGCGGGCGACGCGGCCGAGCCGCAGCATCGCTTTGCCACCACGTCTGACAACATTGCCGAGTTTGCGGTGGCGGGCAGTTTTATCTTTGGCCAGCCGCTCAAGAGCATTGAGCATGTCGATATCGACGAACTGAAATAGATGTGAGGCAGCCGCCAAAGCCTTCGCCACATATTTTGCCGAAAGGATATTTCTATGGAGTACATGCAGGTCAACCGCGCCAACGGTCGCGCCGCCAACGAGTTGCGCCCCGTTAAGCTCACCCGTGGCGTCATGAAGCACGCCCACGGCTCGTGTTTGGCCGAGTTCGGTGACACGCGCGTGCTGTGCGCCGCCACTATCGAGGAGGGCGTGCCGGGCTGGCGAAAGGGAGCTAAGGCCGGCTGGGTGACCGCGGAATACGCCATGCTGCCGGCGTCGACCGGCAAGCGCTGCAAGCGCGAGCACGCCAACCGCAAGGGTCGCTCCATGGAGATCGAGCGCCTCATTGGCCGCAGCCTGCGTACCGTCGTCAACATGAAGGCGCTCGGCGAGTACACCGTCACCGTCGACTGCGATGTGATTCAGGCCGATGGCGGCACGCGTACAGCGAGCATCACCGGCGCCTGGGTGGCGCTGCACGACGCCCTCGCCATGTGGGTCGAGGCGGGCAAGATCGAGCGCATCCCGCTTACCGGCCAGGTGGCTGCCATCTCTATGGGCGTTGTCGACGGCAATACGCTGCTTGACCTCGATTATTCCGAGGACAGTCATGCCGAGGTCGACATGAACCTCGTCGCCACCGATACCGGTGAGATGATCGAGCTCCAGGGCACCGGCGAGCAGGCGCCCTTCGACCGTAAGCGCCTCAACGCCCTGCTCGACCTGGGCGACAAAGGTATCGCCGAGCTCATCGAGCTTCAGCGCCAAGCCCTCGCCTAACCTGCCAAATAGGGACAGGTTTATTTTGGTAGGTTTTATCTGCTGAAATGCTGCGTTGAAAGGTCCGATCGCCTGAGAGGGGAGAGGCCAAGTGCCCAAACGCCTCTCACGCGGCTTGCTATAGAGACAAGGAGGCCAGTTATGGCACTTGAGAAGATCGACATCGACACCCTCGACCCGGCGGCGACCATCGTCGTGGCAACCGGAAACGCTCATAAGCTCACCGAGATCGAGGCCATTTTGGGCAAGGTCATGCCCGAGGTGCGCTTTGTGGCGCTCGGCCAGCTGGGCGATTTTGAGGACCCCGAGGAAAACGGCACGACGTTTTTGGAGAACGCCATCATCAAGGCGCAGGCTGCGGTCGAGGAGACGGGCCTTATGGCCATTGCCGACGATTCGGGCTTGGTCGTCGACGCGCTGGACGGCGAGCCTGGCGTGTATAGCGCGCGCTATGCGGGCGTGCACGGAGACGATGCCGCCAACAACGCCAAGCTTCTCGTGAATCTGGAGGGCGTGGCCGACGAGGACCGCACCGCGCGCTTTATGAGCGTCGTCGCGCTCATCGACACGGACGGTTTGGTCACCTATGGCGAGGGCGCCTGCGAGGGCGTTATCGCACACGAGGGCCGCGGCGATCACGGCTTTGGCTACGACCCGCTGTTTCTGCCGGTCGACACGCCGGGCAAGACCATGGCCGAGCTGACGGCTGACGAGAAGAACGCCATCAGCCATCGATTCCATGCGCTCGAGCACCTATCCGCCAAGCTGACGGGCGAGGAGTAGGCCATGCGTGCGGTGGTGCAGCGCGTGCTTAACGCCGGCGTGACGGTCGACGGCGAGTGCGTGGGCCGCATTGGACGCGGCTACCTGGTGCTGCTGGGTGTAGGCCATGGCGATACGCGTGCCGAGGCCGACAAGCTGTGGGGCAAGCTCCGCGGCCTGCGCATCAACGAGGATGAGAACGGCAAGACCAATCTGGCGCTTGCCGATGTCGACGGCGAGGTGCTCGTGGTGTCGCAGTTCACGCTGTTCGCTGACTGCCGCCACGGTCGCCGTCCGTCGTTTACGGATGCCGGCGCGCCCGATGTTGCCAACGAGCTCTACGAGTACTTCCTGACGCTCGTTCGTCAAGATGTCGAACACGTGGCGCACGGCATCTTTGGCGCCGATATGAAAGTCGATCTTGTCAACGACGGTCCGTTCACCATCGTCCTCGATACCGACAATCTTTAGGTTACGCGGTTTTACCAAACCGCGTAACAACTGGTCATGCGAGGTTGTCGTCTGGTACGTATTTGGGATGGGGCTTTTTTAGCTACTTGCGTATGACGGCAGCAGGGTGCTATAGTATTAGAGTTTTGTCTATCTTAGGGGTATTATCCCCTTTTTGAATTGCACCTTCTGGAGGCCCTGTTCATGGAAGAGATGGAAGTCAATCACGTCGACGACATCCACGAGAAGCTGACCGATATGGTGGGCGATCGCGTCAAGGTTAAGGCCAACATGGGCCGCACCCGCGTTGTCGAGCGCATGGGCACCATCAAGAGCGTCCACCCCGCCGTCTTTATCGTCGAGGTTGACGAGCGTCGTGGCCGCAAGTCGCGTCAGTCCTACCAGTATATCGATGTGCTCACCGGTCAGGTCGAGCTGTTCGACCCCGAGAGCGGCGAGCACATCTTTACCCCGCTCGGCAATCAGCTCGAGGAGCATTAACGGTGGCCGATCGGTCCCTGACTCTTTCCGCGCCGGCAAAGATTAACCTCTACCTGGGGGTTCATACCGAGCGCGATGACCGCGGCTACCACAGGGTCGATTCCCTGATGGCGGCCGTCGGTCTTTCCGATACCGTGACGGTCACGCCGTCGCAGGCGCTGACCGTCCAGACGGTTCCAGCATCAGATTTTCCCATGCAAAAGAATACGGCGTATCGGGCTGCGGTTGCTATGGCCGAGCATTATGGTCGCGAGGCAAACATCTGCGTGACGATTGAGAAGCGCATTCCATTGTGCGCCGGCTTGGGCGGCCCCTCGACGGATGCGGCCGCGGTCATTGTCGCCTTGGCAGAGCTCTGGGGCATTGATCGCACCGACCCAGCGCTCGACGATATTGCGCGGGGCATTGGTGCTGACGTCCCGTTCTTTTTGCACGCGAGTCCTGCGTTCTACGTAGGTGGGGGAGACGTGCTGGCAACTGAGTACCCCGCGCTGCCCGCGACGCCTGTCGTACTGGTTAAGCCGCGGGAGGCGAGCGTTTCGACAATTGAAGCCTATCGACGTTTTGACGAGGCCCCGGTGCCTGCGGACAAGCTCGGCGCGATAGCTTCTGCCTTGCGTGCTGGTGATGCCGAGACGGCATATGCGCTCATCCATAACAACCTGGGTATCATTTCCGCACAGATGGAGCCGCAGATTCAAACGGTTCTCGATTGGCTGCGTAAACAGGACGGCACCGTTGCTGTAGATGTGTGCGGATCGGGTGCCTGCTCGTTTGCCATTTGCGACACTGCCGCCACGGCCGAAAGGCTTGCCGACGCTGTCCAGCAAAATGGCTGGTGGGCCTGCGCGACTGAGCTCATTCCCAACACGGTTCAAATCGACGCGCCAAAGAAATAAAAATTTCTCTAGCACGCGGCGAAAATCTTTGTTACTATAGTCGAGCTAACGGGTTGTGGCTCAGTTTGGTAGAGCACTGCGTTCGGGACGCAGGGGTCGCTGGTTCAAATCCAGTCAACCCGACCAGAGCATGAGGAGGGACCGCTTCTTGCGGTCCCTTTTTTTAGCTAGTGTTGTGATACCGCGATACCCGCGGTATACTCATTCGAGCTTGTCTCGCTGTATTGTGGAGGTCTACATGTTTGGACTGAGGGCTCCTGAGCTCATCATTATTCTCGTCGTTGTCCTGATTATCTTCGGGCCCAAGAACCTGCCGAAGCTCGGCAAGTCCCTCGGCTCTACCGTCAAGAATATCCGCGAGGGTATGGAGGGCGACGATAAGGCCGAGACCAAGCAGGCCGAGGAGGTCGTGGTCGAGCAGTCCGAGGAGGACAAGGAGATCGCTGAGCTCGAGGCCAAGCTCGCTGCTGCCAAGAAGAAGCAGGCAGAGGACAGCGACGCGGACGCAGAGTAGTCCCATCCCTTTGGGGTGAGCACCTGACCGGCTTGCCCGCAGGCTAGCCGGTCTTTTTCGTTTTGTTGACAGTTGATTGTTTTATCAGAGTTGGGGAGATATCCGTATGGACGCAAGCCAGATCGTACTGACCGCTGAGGGCCGCCAGAAGCTCGTCGAGGAGCTCGCTTGGCGTGAGGGCGATTACGCCAAGGAGATCGTCGAGGACATCAAGGAAGCCCGCGCGTTCGGCGACCTTTCGGAGAACTCCGAGTACGACGCCGCTAAGGACAAGCAGGCCCAGAACGCCGCTCGTATTGCCGAGATCCAGGCCATCCTCGCCAACGCTCAGGTTGCTGCCACCACGGGCGACCTGACCGTCTCCATCGGTTCCACCGTTTCGCTGATTGATCCCAACGGCGAGGTCATGGAAGTCACGCTCGTCGGTACCACCGAGACCAACTCGCTCGAGCACAAGATTTCCAACGAGTCTCCGGTCGGTCACGCCATCATTGGTCACGGCGAGGGCGACTCCGTCGAGGTCGTTACGCCTTCCGGCAAGACTCGCGTCTACACCATCGCCAAGATCGCACGCTAGACCACGGTCCCGCGTAAAGGTATGTTTTCGCTCCCTGGGGCCGAATCCTGGGGAGCGTTTTAGTTTGAGGAGCTAACTTATGGCAGAGAACCAGAACGCCGCCGATCAGGCATCGACGCTCAACGACGAGCGCGCCACCCGCCTGGCCAAGCGCGCCGCCCTGTTCGAGGCGGGCCAGAACCCCTATCCTGAGCACTCTGAGCTTGAGGACTACGTCGCCGATATCGAGGCTAAGTACGCCGAGCTTGCCGATGGCGAGGACACCGAGGACGTCGTGAAGATCGCTGGCCGTGTGGTCGCCAAGCGCGGTCAGGGCAAGATCATGTTCATCGTCGTGCGCGATGCGACTGCCGAGATTCAGCTGTTCTGCCGCATCAACGACATGGACGAGGCTGCCTGGAGTACGCTCAAGGCCCTCGACCTGGGCGACATCCTGGGCGTGACCGGCGTGGTCGTGCGCACCCAGCGTGGCCAGCTTTCCGTTGCCCCTAAGAGCGCGACTCTGCTTGCCAAGGCCGTTCGTCCGCTGCCCGAGAAGTTCCACGGTCTTTCCGATAAGGAGACCCGCTATCGCCAGCGCTATGTCGACCTGATCGCCAACGACGACGTTCGCGAGACCTTCCGTAAGCGTTCGCAGATTCTCTCCACCTTCCGTCGCTTTATGGAGTCCGACGGCTACATGGAGGTCGAGACCCCCATCCTGCAGACCATCCAAGGCGGCGCTACTGCCAAGCCGTTCATTACCCACTTCAACGCGCTCGATCAGGAGTGCTACCTGCGTATTGCCACCGAGCTGCACCTCAAGCGCTGCATCGTCGGTGGTTTTGAGCGCGTGTTCGAGATCGGCCGCATCTTCCGTAACGAGGGCATGGACCTTACCCACAACCCCGAGTTCACCACGATGGAGGCCTACCGTGCCTTCTCCGACCTCGAGGGCATGAAGGCACTCGCCCAAGGTGTCATCAAGGCTGCCAACAAGGCCATCGGCAACCCCGAGGTCATCGAGTACCAGGGCCAGACCATCGACCTTTCTGGTGAGTGGGCCAGCCGTCCCATGACCGACATCGTCTCCGACGTGCTCGGCAAGCAGGTCACCATCGACACGCCGGTCGAGGAGCTTGCTGCCGCCGCGCGCGAGAAGGGCCTGGAGATCAAGCCCGAGTGGACTGCCGGCAAGATCATCGCCGAGATTTACGATGAGCTGGGCGAGGACACCATCGTCAACCCCACGTTCGTGTGCGATTACCCCATCGAGGTCAGCCCGCTCGCCAAGCGTTTTGAGGACGACCCGCGTTTGACCCACCGCTTTGAGCTGGTCATCGCCGGCCACGAGTACGCCAACGCATTCTCCGAGCTCAACGACCCGGTCGACCAGGCTGAGCGCTTTGCTGCCCAGATGGCCGAGAAGGCCGGCGGCGACGATGAGGCTATGGAGTATGACGAGGACTACGTGCGCGCCCTCGAGTACGGTATGCCTCCCGCGGGCGGCATTGGCATTGGTATCGACCGCGTGGTCATGCTGCTTACTAACCAGGCTTCTATCCGCGACGTCCTGCTGTTCCCGCACATGAAGCCCGAGAAGGGTTTCCAGTCCGGTGCCGCTGCCGCCAAGGCTGCCGAGGCCGGCAACGCCGCGAGCCCATTCGTTACGTCGCTTAAGCCCACGCTCGATTACTCCAAGATCGCCGTTGAGCCGCTGTTTGAGGAGTTCGTCGACTTTGATACCTTCTCCAAGAGCGATTTCCGCGCTGTGAAGGTCAAGGCATGCGAGGCCGTCAAGAAGTCCAAGAAGCTGCTGAACTTTACGCTCGACGACGGTACCGGTACCGACCGCACTATCCTCTCCGGTATTCACGCTTATTACGAGCCCGAGGACCTGGTCGGCAAGACCTTGCTCGCCATCACCAACCTGCCTCCGCGCAAGATGATGGGTATTCCCAGCTGCGGCATGCTGATCAGCGCTGTCCACGAGGAGGAGGGCGAGGAGCGTCTCAACCTGATCCAGCTCGACGCCTCCATCCCCGCCGGCGCAAAGATGTACTAACTTGTTACGCGGTTCTACGAACCGCGTAATGGCTCGACGCTGCGCGGGCCGCATTTGGACAATCTGACGTTCAACTTCAAGGGCGCGACCAGAAGGTCAGCGCCCTTTCGTTTCACGTCACCTTGTCACAAATGCGACCCGTTCGCTGTCGTTACCAAAGCATCGGCATTGCCGTGGTTGGCACTTGGGGACGTTCCTTTTCTGCCGGCAGTTGGGGACAGTCCTTGTTTTGATAGTCGTCTCTTTTATGTTTCCTTTAGCCGTTGCTGCCTAGGATGGGGGTTAGTCGGCAGGAAGGGAGCGTCTATATGGACGACGCGAGCGAGCGTGCAATCGAAGAGGACATGCTCGATCAGTTCAATTACTTTGATGATGAGGATGAGGAGCTAATCGACCGTCGCGAGCCAGCGCCGCTTGATTCCTTTGATTTGGTCGATGAAGAGGCTGATGAGGTTGAGGGTGAATCAGTGGAGCCCCCACAGCCTTCGCGCCTTGACTCGCTGCTTTCGAGAGCTCCCATGCACCACGGCGTTCGTGCCGGCGCGCTCCATATGAAAACTGACTGGCACCAGATCGTGACGGCAGGCGATGAGCTTGCCGTCGATGCTCCGCTTACCGATAAGTCATCCATCATCTGCCGCACCGGCATGCTTATGCTGGCAAGCGGAACGGGTGCCTGGCGCGTGCGCGATACCATGAATCGTGTTGCTGCCGTACTGGGCGTCACGATTCACGTCGACCTGAGTCTTCTGTCGTTTGAGTGCACCTGCATCGAAGATGGCCACTGCTTTAACGAGGTTGTCAGCCTGCCCACAACGGGAGTCAATACCCATCGCATTTGGATGATGGAGAGTTTCCTCAAGGAAATCGAGACCTATGGTCGTCGCTTCACGGTACACGAGTATCACGAGATGCTCAGGACCGTTGAGAGCTCAAAGCCCGATTACGCTCCCTGGCAACAGGGCCTTGCGGCAGCCTGTGCTTGCGGCGCCTTCGTCTTTTTGCTCGGCGGCGGCCCTATCGAGATGGCCTGCGCATTCGTAGGCGCTGGTGTCGGTAACTTTGCTCGCTCCCATATTCTCAAGCAGGGTCTTGGCCAGTTTAGCGCGCTGACGACGGGCGTTGCGCTCGCTTGCGTTTCGTATCTGCTGGCATTGCTCGGCCTTGGCCAGGTCGTACCGGGGGCAATGTCGCACCAAGAAGGCTATATCGGCGCCATGCTCTTCGTGATTCCCGGCTTTCCCCTCATTACGGCAGGCCTCGACATCGCTAAGCTCGATATGCGAAGCGGCATTGAGCGTCTTTCGTATGCCGTGTCGATTATTGTGATGGCGACCCTTGTGGGCTGGATGGTTGCCGAGTGTGTGGGGCTGGCACCGGATGATTTTGCCCCGCTCGGCCTTTCGCCGCTTGCCCTTACGCTCCTGCGCGTGGTGATGAGCTTCGTTGGCGTATTCGGCTTCTCGGTGATGTTCAACAGCCCGGTAAAGATGGCCGCGGCAGCTGGGTTGATCGGCGCCGTGTCCAATACCCTGCGTCTGACCCTTGTCGATGCGCCGACGATGATTCCCTTCCTGGGCCTCAGCACGGGAATGCCTCCCGAGGCAGCAGCGTTTATCGGCGCGCTGGTATCGGGTCTGCTGGCAAGCTTGGCCGAAGTCAAGCTCACCTACCCGCGCATCGCCCTCACGGTGCCTTCGATTGTCATTATGGTGCCCGGTCTGTATCTCTATCGCTCTATGTATTACATGTGCACCTTCGACACGGTCAACATGCTCGGCTGGTTTGTGCGCGCAGTGCTCATCGTGGCGTTTCTGCCCGTTGGCTTGGGCGTGGCGAGAACCCTCACCGACCCTCGCTGGCGCCATACCAGCTAATTGGTGCAAGGGGGACAGGTTACTTTGCACCAAATGAGTTGCGGTGAAATAGGGACTGAATTGTTGCTTAAAGGGTCTAAACAGTCCGTATTCCACCGCAACTTATGGGGTCGGGGGTTTTGGTGCCCTGCATCTTCATAAACTCAACGCTTACGAAGCGCATGCGTTTCGTGCTAGGCTGGTTTCACCACATAAGTAGTCGCAGACGCGCGTAACACGGGTGGGCGAGATGAAGTCCCAGTAACTCCATCTCGCCCGCCCGTTTTTGTTGCGTGGCGCCGCGGTACAACACAGAGAGGAATCTGCCCTTTATGCCTATCAACAAACGAGAGAGCCTGCTGTTCACCTTTATCATGTGCTTTTGCATGGTGCTCTGGATGAGCATCTACAACGTTGCCCTGCAGCACGGGGCCATCAACGGCGAGGTCGTTGCCGCTGCGTGGCTCGGCTTCCCCGTTGCCTACATTTTTGCCATGTGCTGCGACTGGTTCGTCGCCAGCCCGCTCGCCAAGGGTTTCGCCTTTAAGTACTTGGTCACGCCGGGCAAGAGCTCGTCACTTGCCATGACGCTCGCCGTCAGCTCCTGCATGGTCGTTCCCATGGTCATCATCATGTCGCTGTACGGTGCCTGTGAGGGTCTGACGCACATGCTCGGCGGCATCCTTGCGAACCTGTATTCCGTGCCCGCGATCTGGATGATCAACATCCCGCATAATTTTGTGATGGCGCTGCCGTGGAACCTTTTGGTAGCCGGTCCGATTTCCCGCTTCGTCTTCCGTCGCGCCTTCCCTGTGGGGACGGTTTTCGAGGAGGAGCATGCCGAGCTCTTGGAGCAGGCTATGGCTCCTGAGTGCGAGTAGCTCGCTTAGGGATCTGCTGAGCGCGGGCGACTTGCTTGGTTGGAGCCCAAAGCGTGGATAGCTCTCTCGGCGACATCGCGGGCGTGAGCGGTGCGCATGACCGGAGGGCCCGTGCTGCTCCGTTGCCCGACGTGCTAGCGCGCAGAACAATCTGTTGGTGCATTCGGCGGCTGCTGAAGCGTTTCGGCAGCCGCTTTTTATACGGAGTTTAAATACAACAGTCTGTTGTATTACGTAGAGTGGTATATCTCTAGCAGGAAAAATGCGAGAGACGGAGCATTATGGCGTTGCTAGTAGGACTGGACGTAGGGTCGACGACGACCAAAGTTTACGCGATGCACGAGGATATGACCGAGGCGTGGTGGGGATATCGCCGCCACGGGGCGTGTCAGACAGCGAGCGTGCGCGCCATGCTCGGCGAGCTCGCCGAGCGCTTTCCCCATGAGTCGCTGCGCGTTGCGGTGACCGGCTCGGGTGCGCGCGATATCGCGACCGCGCTGGGCGCCTCGTACGTTCAGGAGGTGGTCGCCAACGCGCTCGCGATCAGCAGGTTCTATCCGCAGACGCGCTGCGCCATCGAGCTGGGCGGCCAAGACGCCAAGATGATCTTCTTCCGCACCAACGATAAGGGAGACATCGAGGTTGCCGACATGCGCATGAACGGCTCGTGCGCAGGCGGTACCGGTGCATTTATCGACGAGATGGCAAAGCTCATGGGGGTCGGCACCGAATCGGGCGAGTTCGAGCAGCTCGCAAGCCGGGGAACGACCGTCCACGAGGTCTCGGGCCGCTGCGGCGTGTACGCAAAGACCGATATCCAGCCGCTGCTCAACGAGGGCATTCCTACCACCGACCTGGCGCTTTCGGCGCTTCACGCGGTCGCCCGCCAAACGATCGGCGGTCTGGCCCAGGGTATCGACATCGAGCCGCCGGTAATCTTCGAGGGCGGTGCGCTCGCCTACAACCCCACACTGGTCCGCGTGTTCCGGGAGCAACTGAATCTATCGGACGATCAGGTTATCGTCCCGCGCGATCCGCAGATCATGGTCGCGCGCGGTGCCGCCCTGTCGCTGACCGACATGTTCGCATCGTCCCAACCGATCGACCTTCCCGACGCTTTTGTCCGGCTGGATAAGCTCGAGACGGTCGCGCCCGCAAGCGGGGAGGGACGTCTTGCCCAGCCCTTTTTTGCCACACCTGCCGAGCAGGCGGATTTTACGGCACGCCATGGCAAAGAGACGCCGGCAAAGGGTCCGGATGCGTATGCGCCCGGAGAGACGGTGCGTGTGGCGCTCGGTATCGATTCGGGGAGCACGACGACCAAGTTCGCCCTGGTCGATGAGGCGGGTGAGCTTGTCGATTCGTTCTACGCGTCTAATAACGGCAGACCGCTCGACGTCGCCCAACAGGGTCTTGTCAGCTTGAAGAACCGCTGGGAGACAGCGGGAGTCACGCTTGCGATCGATGCCGTGGGCACCACGGGATACGGCGAGGAGCTTTTCGCGCGCGCGTTCCACGCCGACTACCATACGGTCGAGACGGTCGCGCACGCCCGCGCCGCGTGCGCATGCGTTCCCGATGCGACCTTCGTGCTCGACATCGGCGGACAGGATATGAAGGCCATCTGGCTCAACCACGGCGTGCTGACCGATATCGTCGTCAACGAGGCGTGCTCTGCGGGCTGCGGCTCGTTCCTCGAGGGTTTTGCCAAAAACCTCGGAATAGCCGTTGAGGATATCGCGACCGAGGCATTTTCGTCCAAAGCCCCCGCCGTTCTCGGCAGCCGCTGCACGGTGTTCATGAACAGCAGCGTCGTTTCCGAGCAGCGGCGCGGTAAGGGTCCGGGCGACATCATGGCCGGTCTCTGCCGTTCGATTATCGAGAACGTGTTCACCAAGGTCATTCGCGTTTCAAATCTCAACCGTCTGGGCGACAAAGTCGTCGTCCAGGGCGGCACGTTCCGAAACGACGCGGTGCTGCGCGCATTCGAGCAGTATCTGGGCAAACCCGTCACGCGTGCGCCCCACCCGGGGCTGATGGGCGCTATCGGTATCGCCCTGCTCGCGCGCGAGGAATGCCGCAAGGGCGACGCCGGCACGTCGTTTATCGGGCTCGATGCCGTGGAGCGCTTCGAGCATCGCGAGTTCGGCGGCGTTACCTGCCGTCGGTGCAACAACCGCTGCCAGCGCGCGGTCGTGGCATTTGGCGACGGCTCGCTTTACGTCACGGGCAATCGCTGCCCGCGCGGCGGCGCCATCTCATGGGATGAGCTCGTGCGCGAGGTTCCCGCGGCGGAGGAGCTGCGTCCGCAGGGTGCTTGCGAGGCACAGGCACCCGGCACGGGGCGCGACCGGACCGCGGCTGCCCCCAATCTCTTTGTCGACCGCGAGAAGCTGCTGTTCGAGTCGTACCCCACGGTTCCCGTCTGCGGGGGGCGCGATGTCACGATCGGCATTCCCCGTGTGCTCGAGTTCTGGGACACCATGCCGTTCTGGTCGACGTTCTTCAGCACGCTCGGCTTTAAGGTGCGCGTCTCGGGACGCAGCACCAAGGCGATGTACGAGCGCGGTCTGGCGCACGTCACATCCGACACCGTGTGCTTTCCGGCCAAGCTCGTCCACGGGCACATCCGCAATCTCGTCGACGCCGGCGTCGACCGCATCTTCATGCCCATCATCACGACGGTGCCCACCGAAAACACCGCCTCTACCAGCGAGTGGATGTGCGCCGTCGTAAAGGGATACCCCTACGTGATGCGCAATTCCGATAACCCGGAGGAGCGTTTCGGCGTTCCGTTCGATACGCCGCTGTTCCACTGGTACGACGAGGGCGACCGAAACCGCCAGCTCAAGGCGTGGTGCAAGGAGACCTTCGATATCGATGCCGACCTGGTTGCCAAGGCGACCGAGCAGGCGGACCGCGCGCAGGAGACGTTTGAGAACCAGCTGCAGCTGCGCGGCAGGCAGGTGCTCGAGAACGTGCGCGAGGACGGCGGCTACGCGGTGGTGATCGCTTCGCGCCCGTACCACAACGACCCGCTGGTCAACCACGGGCTGCCCAAGCTCTTCTCTGAGCGCGGCATCCCCGTGCTGACGCCCGATGCGGTGCCGGGGGTCTGCAACGTTGATCTTTCCAACAGTCGCATCGACATCGTGAACAACTACCATGCGCGCATGCTGTCGTGCGCGGTCATCGTCGCATCGACGCCCGAGCTCGAGCTCGTGCAGATGGGCAGCTTCGGCTGCGGCCACGATGCGTATCTCACCGACGAGATCGCGCGCATGATGGGCGAGATGGGCTCCAAGGTTCCGATGATGATCAAGCTCGATGAGAGCGACGTCGCCGGTCCCATGGGCATTCGCGTGCGTTCGTTTATCGAGTCGGTCAACCGTCGTCGCGCGGAGGAGCGTGCCGAGGGCGCCCGGGTGCACGCGGTCCATCCGCTCGACGACCCGTATAAGGTCAAGTACACCAAGCGCGACCGGCACGACAAGATCGCGCTGGTCCCCAACACCTCCCATGCGTTCTGCAGGCTCATGACCGCGGCGATGCGCAATCAGGGCGTGCGCGCCGAGGCCCTTGATATCGGGCGCGAGGATGCCATCCGCCTGGGCAAACGCTATGTGCACAACGACATCTGCTTCCCCGCGCAAATCGTGATCGGCGAGGCGCTCGCGGCACTCGAGAGCGGTAAGTACGACCCGCACGACGTCGCCGTGGTGACTGGCAAGTATATCGGCGACTGCCGCCTGACGCACTACATGCCCCTGCTGCGCCGCGCGCTCGACGACGCGGGATACGACTATGTCCCGGTGCTCACCAACGACGACGTCGATGCCCACAATGCGCATCCGGGCTTCAAGCTCGGCCTTGGCCCGAGCATCCAGATCGCCTACGGTCTTCCCATGATCGATGCCCTCGAGGCCATGCTTAGGCGCATCCGTCCCTACGAGCTCGAGAAGGGCGCGGCGGACGCTGCGTTCGACCGCGCGCTCGATGAGGTTATCGAGGGCATGGAGCGCTCCGGGCTGAGAGGCCAGGCGACGGGCTTCAAACGCGCGCTTGCGATCATGGACGCCGTTCCGTACGACCGCTCGAACCCGCATCCGACCGTTCTCATCGTGGGCGAGTACCTGCTCAATTTCCATCTCGGCGCCAACCACGAGATTGAGCGCTACCTCGAGGACAACGGGCTCGAGGTCATCGAGGCGCGCATGACCGACGTGATCCGCAAGACCTATTTCTACAAGCATGCGCAGTCGCGCGAGTTCCACGTCGACCTGTCGCTGCCCGAAAAGGCCTGGTACGCCACGGCGGACAACCTGTTCGAGCTCGCGCACGACCGTTGCGACCGCCTGGGCGCGGCGAGCCCGCTCTACGAGCCGCCGACGCGCATGCCCGAGCTCGTGCGCGCGAGCGATAAGATCCTGCACCATACGTTCGATGCGGGCGAGGGCGTGCTGATTCCGGCGGAGATCCTCGAGCACGCCAAGCGCGGCTGCCGCAACTTCGTGATCCTGCAGCCGTTCGGGTGTCTGCCCAACCATGTCGTGGGGCGCGGGCTCATCCATGCGCTCAAGGAGCAGTATCCCACGGCGCAGTTCCTGCCGCTCGACTACGATCCCGACGTGAGCTTCGCCAACGTGGAGAACCGTCTTCAGATGCTCATCATGAACGCCAAGGCGCAGGGGTGCGGTGAGGCGCATGGCGAGACCGCGTAAGGACGCCGATGCGCCCGATGCACGCACCCGTATCATCGAGGCGTTTTGGGAGCTCATCGAGAACAACAGCATCTTCGAGCTGTCGGTTGGCGAGGTGACCCGCGCCGCCCAGTGCAATCGCGGAACGTTTTACTACTATTTTCACGATTTCGATGAACTCGTCGCCATCGCCATAGCCCAGCTGCTGCAGGATAACGAGCTCATCACCGATGCCCTCTGGCATTTTTCGAGCGAGGGCGACCTTTCGGCGTTCGACCGGCGCGACGTCCGCTGCCTGCTGCGGCGCATCGTCATCACCATGAGGGCGGGTGCCGCCGAGCAGGTCGTGCAGGGCATCCATACGATCATCATCGACCGCGTGAGAGAGATCGTCCACCCCGACGGAGAAGAGCTCAAGGCAGATTCGAGCTTTGCGGTGGGCTTTCTGGTCTCGGGCATCATGGGCTTTGTGATGGCGGTCGGCTTTGCCCGGGAGGGCGGCGAGGAGATAGACCTCGAGCAGCCGGGGGACAGCGCGTGCGCGTACCTGAGGGCGGTCGCCATGCAGACGGTGGAAACGGTCGCGCAAGTCGAGGGCGTCGATACATCCGAGCTGCTCGAACGCGTCTCCAAGGAGGCCGATGCCTATCGCGCATCGCGTGCGACGAGTCCCGACGTGGTGAAAGACGCCTAGGGTTTCTCTTGCGGGGCGCCTGTCGCGCATCGCGCGGTGAGTCCCGCGATGCGGTCATAACCTGCATTCATGTGAGCCGGGTTTATAGATATTCCTCCAGCTGTTAACATATACTCCATATGGGTAAAGAGACCAAAGCGCTGCCGCGGGGCGGCGCTTTGCGTTTGAAAAAACTAGCTCGTCTAAGAGGAACTAGCATGTTAGACCGTTTTACCGATCGAGCGCGCAAGGTCATGTCGATGGCCAAACAGGAGGCGCTCGATCTGCACTCAAATAAGGTGGGCACCGAGCACCTGCTGCTCGCACTCGCCAAGGAGGACGAGGGCATCGCTGCCGAGGCGCTGCGCTCGCTTGATATCTCCTACGACGACATCATGGACACCCTCAAGGAGGTCCAGACCACGGTTCCCGAGCCCAGCGAGGAGACCGAGGCTGCCAAGCTTGCCTTTACGCCGCTCGTCATTAGCGTGATGGAGCGCTCCTTCCGCGTGGCACGTGAGAACAACCAGACCTACGTGTCGACCGAGCACTTGCTGATTGGCATCGTCGAAGAGGGTAACGGCATGGCCATGGACATCCTCATGCGCCTGGGTGTGTCGTCCGCCTCCATCAAAAAGGCTATCGAGAAACTTACCGCCAAGGACCAGGACAAGAAGCGTCCGCTCGCCGGCGCCGGTGCCGGGCGTCCCGGTGCGGGCCTGCCGTTCTTTAGCGGCTCGGACGCGTCGCAGCAAAAGGGGAGCGGCACCGATACGCTTAAGCAGTTCGCCACCAACCTTACGCAGAAGGCGCGCGACGGCGAGCTCGACCCTGTAATTGGTCGCGAAAAGGAAGTCCAGCGTATGATGGAGATCCTTTCGCGTCGCACCAAGAACAATCCGCTTATCTTGGGCGACCCCGGCGTGGGCAAGACGGCCATCGTCGAGGGTCTGGCTCAGCAGATTGCAGCTGGCAACGTGCCCGAGAACCTTATGAACCAGAACATCTGGACGCTCGACCTGCCGGGCCTCGTTGCGGGCGCCAAGTATCGCGGTGAGTTTGAGGAGCGCCTCAAGAACGTGATCCAGGAGGCCACCGAAGCTGACGACGTCATCCTGTTTATTGACGAGATGCACACCATCATCGGTGCCGGCTCTGCCGAGGGCTCCATCGACGCGAGCTCCATGCTCAAGCCCGTGCTCGCGCGCGGTGCCTTCCAGATTATCGGCGCCACCACGGCCGAGGAATTCCGCAAGTACCTCACCAAGGACCCGGCCTTCGAGCGTCGCTTCCAGACCATCGATGTCGAGGAGCCGAGCGTCGAGGACACGGTCAAGATCCTGACCGCGCTCAAGCCGCGCTACGAGGAGCACCACCATGTGCGCTATACGCAGGGTGCTATCGAGGCCGCCGCGAACCTCTCCGACCGCTACATCCAGGATCGCTTCCTGCCCGATAAGGCCATCGACCTCATTGACGAGGCCGGCGCCCGCGCCCGCATCGCCGCCAACCGCGCGCCCGAGCCGGTGCGCGAGGCCGAGCATCGCGTGGAGGAGCTTAAGGCCGCCGCGCAGGAGGCCACCGAGAGCGACGACATGAACAAGGCCGCCGAGATCACCGAGCAGCAAAAGGCTGCCGAGATTGAGCTCGCCGAGGCCAAGGCTGCCTGGACCGCCGAGCTCGACGCCAGCCCGCTCACCATCGATGTCTCCCAGATTGCCGACATCGTGTCCGTGACCTCGGGCGTGCCGGTGTCCTCGCTCACCGAGAGCGAGAGCCGCCGCCTGCTGCAGGCCGAAAGCGTACTCAAGACGCGCATCATCGGTCAGGATGAGGCTGTCGAGGCCGTTGCCAAGGCCGTGCGCCGCAGCCGCTCGCCGCTCAAGGATCCGCGTCGCCCCGGCGGCAGCTTTATCTTCCTGGGTCCCACCGGCACGGGCAAGACCGAGCTCGCCAAGACGCTCGCCGAATACCTCTTTGGCAGCAAGGACGCGCTCATCAGCTTCGACATGTCCGAGTTCGGTAGCGAGTTCGAGGTCTCCAAGCTCATCGGTAGCCCTCCGGGTTACGTCGGTCACGACGAGGGCGGCCAGCTCACCAAGGC
Source organism: uncultured Collinsella sp. (assembly GCA_900541025.1). GTDB lineage: Bacteria > Actinomycetota > Coriobacteriia > Coriobacteriales > Coriobacteriaceae > Collinsella. The sequence goes on from UQIL01000001.1 coordinate 118,184, forward strand.
CGTTCGTCGCCACCCGTACTCGGTCGTGCTGTTCGACGAGATCGAGAAGGCGCACCCCGATATCTTTAACATCCTGCTGCAGGTGCTGGAGGAGGGTCGTCTGACCGATAGCCAGGGCAAGACGGTCGACTTCCGCAACACCGTGATCATCATGACGTCCAACGTGGGCGCCCGCGAGATCGCACAGGATGCGAACGTCGGTTTTGGCACCACCGGCGAGCAGGGCCTCACGTCGAGTGAGATCCGCGGCCGCGCGATGGGCGAGCTCAAGCGCCTGTTCCGCCCCGAGCTGCTCAACCGCATCGACGACATCGTGGTGTTCCAGAAGCTCTCGGGTGAGAACCTGACCAAGATCGCTCACCTGCTGGTGGACGACCTGCGCCAGCGTCTGATCGCCAACGGCATGAACATCAAGCTCACCGATGCGGCCTATGACAAGATCGTGGCCGAGGGCACCGACCTCACCAACGGTGCGCGTCCGCTGCGCCGTGCTATTCAAAAGCTCATCGAGGACCCGCTGTCCGAGGAGCTTCTGGCCGGCGAGTGGGGCGAGGGCGATACCGTCCTGTGCGACGTGGCCGATGGCAAGTTTGTCTTTAGCCACGGCACGGGCGAGATCCCGGCACCGCGTCCGGCGGGCACGCTCGGTGGCGATACCGCCCCGGCGGCACCGCACACCGGCAACGCCGCGCCCGTGAGCGGCGGCGTAACCTCGGGCCCCGGCGGCATGATGCAAGCCGGTTCCGGCGCGCTGTAGGGATTGAATATAACCTTGCATGATAGGGGGCGTTTCCGATGGAGGTGCGCCCCTTTTCTTGTAGAGAAGAGTTTCCGGTAACGATAAAATAATTGAAAGAGTTCTGCTGGATGGCAAAAGGAGTTACTATGGCGAATAGCGCTCAAAGAATTGAGATGTCGTTCGATAACATGAGAAAAATCGGAATGGTTCTTTGTGCCGTGCTGGTACTTATAGCCATCGCTACCATCGCCGTCTTTGGTTCGGCATTTGTTGTTGCATGCCAAAGTATTTTGAACGGCGCAGTGGTAATCGAGGGGGTCGTTGAGCTTGGTAAGGGCGGCAGCATCGCGCTCCCAAACTTGGCGCTATGGGCGGTTTTGCTCCTTGCAGGGGAGTTCACATTGTTAAGCATCAGCTTCGATGTCGCCCGTCGTCAATCGCCTTTTACTATTCGACATGCACGGATGATTACCGTTATTGCTTGCCTATTTGCAATCAATGCCGTGATGGGCTCTCTACAGATTGGCAGCGATTTAAAAATAATGATGGGTAATTGTATGTTGAGCTGTCGTATGAATTCCGCTCTCCTTCAGATTGGTGACTCAGGCATCACTTTGGATGTGGGATCCATCATTGCAATGATGGTTGCTTTCGCTTTGTCGATCTTCTGGCGCTATGGGGCGCTTTTGCAGTCCCAGTCCGATGATTTGGTCTAGGTGATTGACCATGGATTATCTCATTATTGAGGTTGAGACACTTTTGCTCAAGACCGGGAAAACAAATGCCGATCTAATAAGAGCGACTGGGCATACGCCAGCTAACATTTCTAAAATCCGTAATGCAAAAATTAAGGCCATACGCTTGAAGACATTGCTCGATATCTGTGTTGAGTTGGATTGTCAGCCGGGAGATTTGATCCGTCGCGTGAGTGAAATAGAACTTGAGGAACTTACCATCGCGCGCGCGCGGAATAAGATTTTGCAAAGACGCAATCCCGACCCCTCCGAGATATTGCCCACAGAGGTTTACGTGGTAGATCTTTCTAAGGAATAACAAAACAGAATAAGAAGACAAGAAGACAAACACGTATGCACGCAAGGCTCCTACCGCAAACGATCGGTAGGAGCCTTAATATATTTGAAAATAGTTCTTGAAATCATAAGGTTATCGATATACGATAACGGAGTATTAAAACAGACGATAAATCGAAAGGAGGTAATTATGAACTGGGTAATCGATCCGTGTAGCAACGTGCAGGGTGGCGGTGGTGGCTGCCGCAATTACCACCCGTGTTCGCGCTGTAGCTGTTTTGGCGTATATGTTCATTTCTAGCAACGCGAACGCTAATGCTGGTTAAGACAGCAGAGGGTAAGCAGCGTGGTCGATAACTGCCATCCGTCGGCCGCGCTGCCTTTTTAATGAGGTTCATGAGACATGGGTAATGCGATTTCAATCAAGGATCTATCAAAGCGCTACGGCAAAAACTGGGCGTTGTCTGATGTTTCATTTGATATAGATGAGGGCGAAGTGTGCGCTCTCGTTGGGGAGAACGGCGCGGGGAAGAGTACGTTGATTGATATTCTTCTTGGCTTGTTTAAAGCAACGAAAGGCTCAATCAGTTTTTTCGGCGAGTCTGGGAGAACAGGTCTGGCAAGAGCACGCAGAAATATCGGATTCGTCCCCGACGGCTGTGGGGCATTCTTGAACTTAACCGGTCGAGAAAACTTGATCTCACGCTGTATCGAGTGGGGGCTGCCGAAAAGTGAAGTTAATCGAGTGCTCGCTGCCGTTGGCCTAGAAAATGCGGCGGATGCATCGGTAAAACAATACTCGCTCGGCATGAAGCGTCGTCTGGATATCGGAACGGCTCTTCTGGGCAACCCGCAACTACTCATCATGGATGAACCCATAAACGGGCTCGATCCAGTGGGTGTGATTGAGGTGCGTGATCTCCTGCTGTCGTTGAAGGACAAACGGGATAAAACGGTGCTCATTTCAAGCCATAACCTAGATGAATTGGAGAAAGTTGCGACATCTTTTGCTTTTCTCCATCAAGGCAGACTTCTCGTTAAGGAAGAAAACTCCTACAAAGACAGAAGTCTGGAAAAGCGGTTTTTGGATTTGATCGGGGAGGCAGATAATGCAACTTCTGCGACTGATTAGATGCGAAGCCCGTCGGTTGCTCAGAAATCCAGCCTTTTTCGTGTTGTTGATCTGGGGAGTTTGGATTGTTAAAGATGTCTGTAATCCAAATATGTATGGGACTTATGGAACATCTGATTTAGGGGGAGTCGGCAAACAGATTGGTTTCTTTGCAAACATCCTCGACAAGACTGACCCGGCTGGTTCGGCGGTTCGGACGGCACTATTCATGACCTACGAGTGGTTTTTCGTTCTAGTCGGATGCATTGTTATTTCCTGCGCCATGGATTATCAAAGCAGGTCTTCTGAAGTGACGTATGCGAAAGGGACGGGTGTAGCAAAGGCCGTTGTCGCAAAGTGGCTTGTTCTGACGATTGCAACTTCAGCAGCGTTCAACCTGTTTTCGGGATTCGCTCTCTTCAAATCTCCGCTTGGCTGCTATGTGGATGGGCGGGTGTTTCTTGATAGATACCTACCCGTGTTGCTTTTGATTGATGCTATTTTGGCTGCATTAGTAGCTCAGTCGATGGCAGTTTTCTATTTACTTAGAAATGCACCGCTTAGCATTATGTTGGTGTTGGTCGGGACGCTGCTCGCCTCCGATGAATATACGCTGGTGGTCTTTTCCAATCACGCATCGACGCTAATTCCCTGGTGGCTCTCAGTCGGACCATACTTACGCCATCTTGGAAATCTGTGCTTTCAAGGCCTAGCCATTAATCAGATCATTCTTTTCTCTGTTATTTGCACCGTTGTTTCGTTGCAGCTCGGGGTCATGGGAATCAAAGCGAGGAGGGGGTAGAAATGCGCTGCGAAGATATGATTAAGGCTGAAGCCTATCGAGTTATGAAGAGCAAAGCGCCTCTTCTGCTGATTGCGGCAGGTTTCGTGCTCGCATTGCTTTATTCTGCGTCTTATGAACCATGGAGAGCCTACGGAACGAGCGATTGGCTTGGCGACGGTGTTATGGGCTTCTTTCCAAACCCACAATATGGTTTTGGGGGAATTCCGGGAGACCTCGTTAAAGATGGAGCTCGCTACCTTTCCGCTGTGGCACCGCTTGCCCATTCTCTGTTCTTTCCTATTGTTGCTGTTCTCGTCATCGGCTATGCGTTTCGAACTCCGATAACGGGATCTCAATGGCTTGTTTCCTATGCAAGGGGAATGAAAACAGTACAGTTGTTGGTTGCAAGGACTCTTGTCTCGATTGTCACGCTTGTCGGTGGTTTTGTTCTCTTTTCGATACTCGTTGGTGCGGTCCAAAGCGCGAGTGGCATAGGAATGACGATGGATATGATCGGAGAGTTTCTTCTTCGGCTGTCTCTTGCTGCCTTGATTTGCACAACGTTATGCCTGCTGCTCGTCCTGGCCATCTCGCTCTTTGGAAATGGCGCGTTTGTTCTATCGTTCATCATCCTGCTGCTTTATTTGGGGTACGGGAATCCAAATATGCCACTGCACTTGACATGGCTGGCGACCCTTGCGTCCCCGCGACCAATTCAATTCATCGTGCCGGGGACGTTGCTATTTGTAGCGCTGGCAACAGTCGTTCCCATTGTCATCCTCGGACTTTGTTGGGCTATCAAGGGTGCTATCAGAAAACGGAGCATATAAATGAAAGAGTCTGAATTTAACGTTATTGAAGAGAATGATGTGAACGGTATCACTATCTACAATACCCAGTCTGGTGGCGTTCTCGACCTTGACGCTGCGCACACGAATGAGCTGAATTTATATCGCAAGGGTGCTGCCGCCTTGGATGGTGATTTCGAAGAGGCCCTTAAGATGGGTGGCATGTTGGTAGATGACGATGTTGACGAGCGGCGAATGTTGATGCTTGAGAGTTTGTCGGCAAGGTTTGCAAATGACTATTTAGGACTGACGATTGCTCCAACGCTGGCATGCAATTTTAGGTGTCCCTATTGCTATGAAAAGGGCTGCTCGCACCCCACTATGTCAGAAGAGACAATGACGGATATCGCAGAATTCGTGCGTTCCGGCTATCCCGGGATCAACGATCTTCACGTTGACTGGTATGGAGGCGAACCCCTACTCTGTGTGGACATGATCGAGCGACTGACAAAAGAACTGAGAGGGGCGATTAGGCCAGGCGCTACTTATTCTGCCGGAATGGTAACGAACGGATATCTCCTGACGCGAGAAATTGCTCAGAAGCTTGCTGATTGTCAGGTCGGTTCGGTTCAAATCACTATCGATGGCTCAAAGAGGGATCATGATTCGCGGAGGGTCCCGGCCGACGGTCGTCCGACATATGATGCCATTATCGACAATATAATCTCATGTGCCGATGTTCTTCAGATTACCATTCGCGTGAATGTCGATGAGTCCAATAGCAAAGAGGTCGATGCGTTGATTGACGAGCTTGACGCTAAAGGGCTTCGCGGTAAAGTCGCGATTTATCTTGCTGCGGTCGACAATGTTAACGATACTTGCGCAAATGACATTCATTGTTTTTCTCAGCGTGGGTTCTCTCAAGTTGAAACGTTCTTTATGGATAAAGCTAGCGAGCGCGGATTCAACGTTATTCCGTTTACGCCGTATGAACCAGGTGTCTGCTGTGCGGTTTCCCTTAATTCGTTTGTCATCGATCCGCTTGGTAGACTTTTTAAATGTTGGGATGAGGTTGGCAAGGGCGAGTGCGCCGTTGGAAATGTTCGAGAAGGTGTGAAAGCTAATTCGAACTATTTGAAATGGATGGAGTATTTACCAAACGACCCGGTATGTGGCGAGTGTGTAATGTTTCCGGCTTGTATGGGCGGATGTCCCCACGCCGCGATGGAGGGTCAGAGAAAATGCGCGAGCGTTAAATTCAATGCAAGGCAGAGAATGCGGTTGGCTTGTAATTATCAGTATTCGCATGAGGCAAATCACGATGTTTAGATTTTGGAAGATATATCTCCTCCATAAGCCAAGGCTTTATGTCTATCTGCTTCTCGATGTCTTGTCTCAACTGTGCAGCCTTGCTGAACCATATTTGTTGGGACTGACTGTAAATGTGCTGGCGGCAAAAAATGTCCTCGGAATTAGTTTGCGGACGCTAGTCTTATGTATTTTCGCGATTGGCGTGGTCGCCATTGTGGGGTCGGTGTTGGCCTATTGGACTTCCCTAATCTATGTCGACCTTCAAGCGCATGCGGGATATCAACTTAACGCTGACACACTTGAACACGTCAAGCGTTTGCCCCGGAAGTTTTTCATCGGATTTGATGCGGGCTATTATAATCAGCAAATCAATCACGATTCAAACGATCTCATAATATTCGGAATAACATCGGCGTCAAATCTCATTGGCGGTGTTGCAACGATTGTTTGTTCCTTGATTATGTTGATGAATATAAACATTGCGATGGCGATTGCCTGTCTAGCCTGCATCGTTACGGGGGCAGTAGTTTATCGATTGTTTAGCGGGCTGCTGTTCAATCGAGGCTTTGAGTTTCAAGAAAAGACCGCTGCTTTCTATGGGACTCTCCAGAGCCAGCTGGAGAGCGTCTCCTTTCTTCGTCGCCATTCATTATTCGATTTCTATTCCTTGAGGCTGCAGAAGGCTTTCGATGGTCTTTATCCAGCTATATTGGCTAACCAAAAAGCCGGATCACGGTTCGAACTTGCGAATCAGTTGATTTTTTCCTTTGCGCAGTTCTGTTTGCTCGCGATTGGAGGCTGTGAGATTGTCGCAGGCAAAATGCCGGTTGGTTTTCTGCTGACGGCATTGAGCTATTATTCGAGCGCCAATTCTGCTCTGGTGAACTTGCTTTCTTGGGGCAAAAGCTACCAGGCGAGCAAGGTGAGCGCCCAACGCCTTAAGCGCCTTTGGGCAATGGATGAAGAGGTGAACGGTTCTGTCCGCATTGGCTCTCCTGTTTCACTTGTGTGCAAGGGCCTGTCGATTTGTCGCCCTGATACCGATCGAATCATAGATTATCCAGAGCTCATCTCGCTTAATCGAGGGGTCTTATACGGCGTGTCGGGCGCAAACGGAAGCGGGAAAAGCACGCTTCTCGATGGCATAGCTGGTCTATATCCCGATGATTGCGTTGGGACTATTGCTTATGACGAGGTTGATTTGAGTCAGATTGATTCTATAAATCTACGCTCGTATGTCGTTGGTATTGCCGAGCAAGAACCTGATATCGTTAACGGAACACTCAGAGAGAATCTGACGCTACTCGCGGGCGATAATTGTCCAATTTTTGAAGTCGGGCGACTTGTAGACCAGTTTGGTCTGACCAAACTGGTCTCAACACTTCCCAATGGTCTTGATGGGGTGCTGGACGAGCAAAACCATAATATATCGGGTGGTGAGAAGCAGAAGATTGCGATTATTCGTGTTTTGCTTAAGGACTCACCCGTCATGTTATTCGATGAACCGACGTCGGCTCTTGACGGAGCGAGTAGGTCAGCGTTCATTGATATTCTGCAACAGAAGAAAGAGGATCATATAGTGGTTGTTGTCTCGCATGATCCCGAGTTGCTTGAGGCTTGCGACGAAGTGATTGAGCTGTAGACGCCGGAAGGTTAGCCCATTTGAGTCTTAATTTCTGCCATGGTGGAAAGCTGTTCGAGGTTGGTGCTTACCGGAAAATGTAAGCCACTACACCTCCCGGTAAGGCATTGCTGCGCTCTTATGGATGCTATACTAAGTCCAGGATGATGTATAGCAACCTGAAGGATGAGGCATGGAAGCCGAATTGCTCGATAAAAAATCTATTCAGATGAACGTGCGCATAGATCGCCAGCTCAAAGAAGCCGGAGATGCCGTTCTGGCGCATATTGGCATGACGCCGTCAAAAGCCGTTCGGACACTTTGGGAGTATCTGGTCGTTAACGGACGCATGCCCTCGAAGGGAGACGCGGCGGCTCCGGTTTCTGACGGAGTGGAGCCCCGGCGCATGGAATCAAGGGCCGCGCAAGGCAGCCATATCGTTCGCGATTCGTGCCTCAAATACGGCATCCCCATCCCTGAGTTCTCGGGAGACTATGACGACCTCTATGAGGAGGCCATGGCGGAGCGCTATCCCGAGTGGGTGGAACTATGAGCACAGAAGGCGTCCTCAAGCTGTTAATCGATACCAACGTATGGATGGATTACTTTTCTGGCAGGTCCGACCGTACGGCAAATGTCGTCCATCTGATCGAGATTGCCGACGCCTCGGAGCGGATTGCCCTGTTTGCCTCGTCGCTTTCGGTCAAAGACGTTTCATATCTTGTCTCGGCGGCAATCAAGCAGGAGTGCCGAAGAAAGACTGGCTCACTGAGTGATAACGCCATTGCGGCGGCAGATGAAACGGCCTGGGCATGCGTTCGACAGATGCGCGAGCTAGCCCTCATCACCCCGGTCGGTGCAGACGAGGTCTTCGACTCCTTTGTGTTCAAGTATCATCACAACGACTTTGAGGACGACCTGATGCTGGGCGTCGCCAATCGCATCGATGCCGATTACGTCGTGACGGAGGACAAGAATCTCATTAAACATACCAATGGCGTATGCATAAACGTTGATCAAGCGTTGAGGTTGGTTGAAGGGTCCAACGTCCCTTCGGCGAGGCCCGTCTAACCTGCTTTATCTTAATAAAGTGGCGTTTCCCCGCCGTTAGCCGATGATGCAAGGGCGCTCGGCGTTTTCGACTGGTTTATGCACGCAAAGTCTGGGAATATACAAGTCGCATGTCTTACTGTCTAACCAGTTGCGCCAAGGAGGCACCATGGACTACAAGATTACCGGCTACGAGCCCGCCCAGCTGTTCCATTTCTTTGAGGAGGTCAGCGCGATCCCCCGTGGGTCTGGCAACGAGAAGGGCATCAGCGATTTCCTGGTTGCGTTTGCCAAGGAGCGCGGTCTCGATGTGTACCAGGACGAGGTCTACAACGTCATCATTCGCAAGCCCGCATCTGCCGGTGCCGAGAATGCCCCGACCGTGATGCTGCAGGGCCACATCGATATGGTGTGCGACAAGTTGGGCTCCGTTGAGCACGACTTTACGACCGATGGTATCGACCTGGTCGTCAAGGACGGCGTCCTCACCGCTAACGGCACCACTCTGGGCGCCGACAACGGTATTGCCGTCGCGCTTATGCTTACCGTGCTCAACGACGATTCGATTACCCATCCGGCCCTCGAGTGCGTGTTCACCACCGACGAGGAGACTGGCCTGGTCGGCGCCGAGACGCTCGACAAGTCCCAGATTAGCGCCCGCACCATGATCAACCTTGACTCCGAGGAAGAGGGCGTTGCCACCGTCAGCTGTGCCGGCGGCGTCGTCGTTACCTACACCTGCCCGATCGCGCGCGAGCACAAGACCGGTAGCACCCTCACGCTCGACATCTCCGGCCTGCTGGGCGGCCACTCCGGCAGCGATATCAACCTGGAGCGCGGCAACGGCAACCTCATCATGGCCCGCATCATCGACCGCCTGATGGTTGCCGGCGAGCCCGCCATCGTTAGCTTTAACGGCGGCACCAAGGACAACGCCATCAACCGTGAGTGCAAGGCTGTTCTGGTCTACGCCGACCACGCTGCCGCCGAGGCCGCGGCCCAGATCGCAAAGGGCATCATCGCCGACGTCACTGCCGAGCTCGAGGTCTTCGACCCCGGCTTTACTTGCACCGTCGAGATTGCCGACGACGCCGAGGTTGAGGCCATGGACCAGAAGTCCGCGCTTGCCCTCATCCGCGCCCTGCGCCTTGCCCCTAACGGCGTGATTCGCCGCAACGTCGCCACCGACGGCTCCGTCGAGGTTTCCTCCAACATCGGCGTGGTCGCCACCTCCGATGACGAGGTCAAGATTATGCTGTCCCCGCGCTCTTCGATCACCTCGCTGCAGAACGAGTTCAAGGACCGTCTGCAGACGCTGGCCGATGTCCTGGGCTTCGACGCCAAGTTTGAGTTTGAGTATCCCGGCTGGAGCTATGCCGAGCATTCGCCGGTCCGCGAAGTCTTTGTCGAGAGCTATCGAGAGCTCTTTGGCTCCGAGCTGCGCATCGAGTCCATTCACGCCGGCCTTGAGTGCGGCCTGTTTGCCGAGGCTCTGCACGGCCTGGACGCCATCGCCGTGGGCCCGACGCTCTCCGATGTCCATACCCCGGACGAGAGCATGGAGCTCGCTTCTGCCGAGCGCTTCTACGAGCTGCTCATCGACGTCCTCAAGCGCCTCGCTGCGTAAAGGTTGCGCTAGCAGCAGTCCGAGTCACGTGCTAGCGGATTGCAAATGACATTATGAGAGGGGGCACCCGGTCTTTTGCGACGGGTGCCCCCTCTCTTTTGTTTGATAATTGCGAAATTACGGCCACCTAGTCCATTTCTGCCCTGATGAGGTCGAGGGCGCGCTGGCAGTTTTCGCGGACGGGGCCGAGCATATGCTCGCGCAGGTCCGCCATGCCGGGCAGGTCGGCGTATTCGTCCATGACCTCTTCCATGCAAATGGGTACCTCGTAGGCGAGGTCCATCATGGTCGCAAAGCAAAACTTCTCGGATAGCCCGGCATCGGTGAGCGTCGCCTCCAGCGTGGGGTCGCCCATACCGTGGTATCGGCGGATAGCGCCTGGACCGATGCACCCCACACGATTTTCGCCGCCAACGCTCATGGCAAGGCGCGCCCGGCGGCGCATGCGCTCATACGCCAAACCCGACGCGACATCGTACATTCGAGCCATCATGGCTGCGCCGTCGTTTCCAAGGAGCAGGGAATAGTTTTTCGCGTGCGCATCCGGTGCGCCGATGATGGCGTTAAAGAAAAGTATCTGCGTAAACAGATACAGGTTAAGTTGATGGTGGCTCGTATTTACGAGGAGCTCTTGAATGTCGCGTGTGGTCGGGCCGCCGTCTGCCGTGTACTTTTGGGCGGGCATCACCCCAAGTGCCTGACAGAGGTCTTCTTGATGTAGGCGCCTGATCGTTCCGTCTTTGACTTTCACGCGGTCATAGCGCTCAACAATGAGGGCAGGTTCGTCCTCAAACATACGATATTCGACGTTTGCCGTTGCGATGCCGGCGCGCTGGGCGCTTTTCATGCAGACAAACTCATTGAGAGCCTCGAGTTTAAATCCGATAACGCCATTTTTGAAAATATGCGTCGTGGGCGAGGAGCCCATGCATTCGCACCAGCGGTCGTTTATGAACGCGAGCGCGAACTTGCCCTGGTTGCCTCCAAGTGACCAACTTTCATCTAGACCCATCCACGATGCATCGCGGTCATCTCTGATCGACTTGAGACGAAGAGCAATTTCGTGGTCGTCTATAGGGCGGTATTCGCCAGCGCGATGCAGGACGGCGTCGGCATCTTCTTCGGCACAAAACTGCACTCCGCCCGGACAGTCGAGTCCGATATGGCTGAGCAACGCAACGGGATTGTTGGGCCTAACGTCGAATTCGGCGGCAATCGCTTTTCGTTGGTCCTCGCTGTCGGGTAGAAGGCCAAACAGGTACGGATTCATGACCTGTTGTCCGTATGTGCGATTCGATACGGGTATGTTGGTCGATAGGGCTGGCCCGTCATAGTCATGATCGTAGGTAAAGCTGATAAGACCGTTCTCATCTTGCGTGAGCGTTCCAGCAGGCACGCCGCAAATAATGGTCCGAAGTGATGTTCTGGCCATTGGCTATTTCCCTTCGGGCATGGTTTGGCTAGATGCGTTTGTGGCAATCGAGACTCCGAGATTGGACATGGCGAAATCGGCGAAGGCCCTGTCGTAGAGCTCGGACGTAAAGGGGACATCTGCGAGAGCCGGAACGGCTGCGCTGCGACGGTTGCGATGGTGAAAACGTTGAGCGTGATGGCGCCTGGGGGTACTACGAGGTTGCAAATCAGCATGCGGGGCGTCGACTGGTTGCTCGTTTTTCGATTCGTCGATATCCCCTTGAGCGGCGAGCGCCAGTCCAAGAGCACCGAAAACTGCCAGCAGCTTGTCGAGCCGAATGCCCGTGGCATCTCCCAGCTCGAGCGATGCGAGCAGGCGCTCCGAAACACCGGCTTTTTTAGCGAGGACGGCACGGGTGATCCCTTGCGCCTCGCGTGCCTGACGCACGTAGATGCCAGCTTGGCGCGGTGTGGTGATGGGAAGGATATCCACGGCGATCTCCTAACGTGCAGACTTTTGCATATCAGTATGACATGCAAAAGTCTGCATGAAAAGGCCTCATGCAAAACTCTGCATGAGGCCTCATACGGACGTTTAGTTTTGAAGGGTGTTTTACAGCACCAAAATCCCCAGGTGCTCCAGCAAAATCTTGAGGCCGATGAGGATGAGCACGACGCCGCCCACGATGGTGGCGGGTTTTTCGTAGCGCTCGCCAAAGGTGTGGCCGATTGCTACGCCGGCGACGGAGAAGATAAACGTTGTGACGCCGATAAGCGATACAGCGGGAACGATGTCAACCGAGAGCGCAGCAAATGAGATGCCCACGGCCAGGGCGTCGATTGAGGTGGCGATAGCCAGAATCAGGTACTCACCCAGGTCAATCTTTTCGGCATCCTTGCCGTCGCTCTCGTCCTCATCCTCGTCTTCGGTAAAGGCCTCCCACAGCATTTTGCCGCCGATAAAGGCCAAAAGGATAAAGGCGATCCAATGGTCGATGGGTCCGATGATGCTCATGAATTGACTGCCGAGCGCCCATCCGATTATGGGCATGCCGGCCTGGAAGCCGCCAAAGAACAGGCCGAGCACTACGGCGACCTTAAGGTTGATCTTCTTCATGCCAAGGCCCTTGCAGATGGATACGGCAAAGGCGTCCATCGAAAGGCCGATAGCGAGCAATACGAGCTCTGCGAGTCCCATAGTCTGGCTCCCTCTCTGCGGGCGGGCCCGCGTGTACCTCTTGGGGGAGTAACAAAAAAGACCCGTGGCGTACGCGTTGTGCGCACAGCCACGAGTCTCGTTCATTAAGGCAAGCCAGACCGCATCGGCCAGTATGTTGACTTGCCGCGCCACCGGAGGCGAATCCGGCCGCGCGACTACTCCCTCATTTATGCGAATCCCGATGCTACCACATAAGCAGCCCATTTGGATTGGGCTCTCAGCTGTGTTCGCTCATTCTGTAAGCATCGGATTTCGCAAGCGCCGCAGGGACAAACCGTGAGAAACTATTTAGCGTTTATGGAGCGTATACGATGGGAGCGATGCCTTGGATAAGAACGAGCTGCAAAAGCGTATGGAACAGGCAATCCGCCTGACGGCACCTGGTCAGCCGATCCGCACCGCCCTCGACATGATCATCGCCGGTCACCTGGGCGCCCTTATCTGCGTCGGCGACACCGAAAACGTGCTCGCTGCCGGTAACGACGGCTTCCCGCTCAACATTTCGTTTACCTCAAACCGCCTGTTCGAGCTTTCCAAGATGGACGGCGCCATCGTCATCGACGGCGACCTCACCCAGATCCTGCGCGCCAACTTCCACCTCAATCCCGATCCCTCGCTTGCCACGAGCGAGACGGGCATGCGTCACCGCACCGCCGCTCGCATGTCGGTGCTCACCGATGCCATCGTAATCTCGGTCTCGGCCCGTCGTGCCGTCGTCAATGTGTACGTCCACGGCAAGAGCTACGAGATCCAGCCCGTCACCACCATCATGAGCTCGGTCAATCAGCTCGTAGCCACGCTCCAGACCACCCGTCAGTCGCTCGATCGCTCCTTGCTGCGCCTGACGGCCCTCGAGCTCGACGACTACGTCACGCTCGCCGACATTACCGGTATTTTCTCGAGCTTCGAGATCATGCAGCAGGCAAAGACCGAGCTTAAGGATTGCATCGTCAAACTGGGCAACCAGGGCAAGCTCGTGCAGATGCAGCTCGAGCAGCTCGCCGGCTCCAGCATGGATACCGAGTACGACCTGATGATTCGCGACTACGCGAGCGACTCATCCGAGGCAAACGCCGAGAAGATTCGCGCCGAGCTTGCTCGTATGACGCCTAAGGACCTGTCCGACCCGCAACACGTGGCGGCGGTTCTGGGCTATGACGACCTGGACGAGGACTCCGTCATGACGCCGCTGGGCCTGCGCACGCTTTCGCGTGTGTCCGTCGTGCGCGATGGCGTGGCCGAGAAGATCGTCGACGAGTACGGCTCGCTGCAGGAGCTCATGGACGACATCAGCGAGGATCCGGAGCGCCTGGGCGACTTTGGCGTCAACAACCCTGCCATTCTTGCGGACTCGCTGTACCGCATGAAGGGCACCAAACAGGGGAACGCATAATGGCGCCCGTATGCGCCGTGGTCGTTGCCGGTGGCAGCGGCCAGCGTTTTGGAAACCCCGGCGGCAAGCAGCTCGTAAACGTGGCGGGCCGTCCGCTCATGAGCTGGTCTATCCGCGCGTTCGATCGTAGCGACAAGGTCGGCCACATTGTGGTGGTGTGTCCTGCCGAGCGCCGTGCCGAGATGCGACGCCTGGCCATCGACCCGTTTGACTATGACACGCCCATCAGCTTTGCCGATGCCGGCGATACCCGCCAGGATTCCACCCGTGCCGGCGTGCATGCGGTTCCGGCGGGTTTCGAATATGTCGCCATCCACGACGGTGCCCGTCCGCTCATCACGACCGAGGCCATCGATCACGCTATCGACGTGCTCGTGAGCGACCGCGCCCTCGACGGTGTCGTGTGCGGTCAGCCCGCGATCGACACGCTCAAGATCGTCGACGGCGATAATATCGTCGAGACGCCGCCGCGCGAGCTCTATTGGGCCGCGCAGACGCCGCAGATCTTTAGCGTCGACGCCATGAAGCGCGCTCACGCCGCTGCTATCGCCGAGGGCTTTATCGGTACCGACGATTCATCGCTGGTCGAGCGCATGGGCGGGCGCGTCCGCTGCGTCCAGAGCCCGCGCGATAACCTTAAGGTGACGGTGCCCGAGGACCTGCGTCCCGTAACCGCGATTCTGCTTGGCCGCATGGCCGAGGGAGAGGACCTTCCCCATGTTCAGTAACCTGCGCATTGGCCACGGCTACGACGTCCACCGTTTGGTGGAGGGGCGTCGATGTATCATCGGCGGGGTCGACATCCCCTACGAGCGTGGCCTGCTGGGCCACTCGGATGCCGATGTGCTCGCGCACGCCTTGGCCGACGCCATTCTGGGCGCCTGCCGCGGGGGAGACATCGGCAAGCTATTCCCCGACACCGATCCCGCGTACGAGGGTGCCGATTCGATGGTGCTGCTCGCTCGCGTGATGGACTATGCGCGCGAGCTGGGCTTTGAGTTTGTCGATGCCGACTGCACCATTGCCTGTCAGCAACCCAAGATCACCCCGCACCGCGATGCCATGCGCGCCAACCTTGCCCATGCCCTGGGCGTTGACGTCGAAAATGTAGGCGTCGCCGCCACCACGACCGAAAAGCTCGGTTGGGAAGGCCAAGGCGAGGGAATCGGCGCCTGGGCCGTCTGCCTGCTACAGAAAACCGTTAAGGAGTAACGAATGCGTATCTACAACAGCGCTACCCATAAAAAGGAAGAGTTCCAGCCCATCGAGTCCGGCAAGGTCCGCATGTACGTGTGCGGCCCCACGGTCTACGACAACATCCACATCGGCAATGCCCGCACGTTCATCAGCTTTGACGTAATTCGTCGCTGGCTCATCGCGAGCGGCTACGAGGTCACGTTCGCCCAGAACCTTACCGATGTCGATGACAAAATTATCAAGCGCGCCAACGAGCAGGGCCGTACGGCTGCCGAGGTCGCGACGGAGTTCTCCGACAAGTTCATCGGCGTCATGCGCGCCGCCAACGTGCTCGATCCCGATGTTCGCCCCCGCGCCACCAAGGAGATCGGCCCCATGATCGCCATGATCAAGACGCTCATCGAGCAGGGCCACGCTTACGCCGCCGATAACGGCGACGTGTATTTTGCCGTGCGCAGCGATCCCAACTATGGTCAGGTCTCGGGCCGCAACATCGACGACCTTATGGTTGGCGCGCGCATCGAGGAGAACGAGGACAAGAACGACCCGCTCGACTTTGCCCTGTGGAAGGCCGCCAAGCCCGGCGAGCCCAGCTGGCCGAGCCCCTGGGGCGAGGGTCGTCCCGGTTGGCACACCGAGTGCGCCGCCATGGTGCACCGCTACCTGGGCACCCCGATCGACATTCACGGCGGCGGCTCCGACCTTGCCTTCCCGCATCACGAGAACGAGTGCGCTCAGGCCACCTGCGCCTGGCACCAGGGCTTCTCCAACACCTGGATGCACACGGGCATGCTGCTGGTAGACGGCGAGAAGATGTCCAAGTCGCTCGGCAACTTCTTTACGCTGGCCGAGGTCCTCGAGCAGCACTCCGCCGCCGCCCTGCGCCTGCTGATGCTGCAGACGAGCTATCGCTCGCCGCTCGACTTTTCTTGGGAGCGCCTGGAGGGTGCCGAGAACTCGCTCACGCGTATCGCCGGTACGGTCGAGAACCTGCGCTGGGCCGCGAACCATGCGACGGCCGATGCCGATGAGGCAGCATCCGAGGCGTTTGCCGCCAAGGCCGCCGAGACCCGTGCCACCTTTAAGGAGTGCATGGACGACGACTTTAACACCGCCGGTGCCATGGGTGCTGTCTTTGGCTTTGTGACCGAGTGCAACCAGTACCTGGAGCAGGCGGGCGATGCTGCCGACAAGGCCGCAGTCCTGGCTGCCGCCGATACGCTGGCCGAGCTGCTCGATACGTTTGGCGTTGAGCTTCCCGAGCCCAAGGTCGAGCTGCCGCTGGGTCTGCTGGGCGTTGCCGCCGGTCTGGTTGCCTATACGGGCGACGACGTGGACGAGGCTGCTGCCAAGATTCTCGAGGCCCGCGCCGAGGCCCGTGCCGCCAAGAACTGGGATCTGGCCGACGCCATCCGCGACCAGCTCAAGGACCTGGGCCTCACCATTGAGGATACGGCCGCGGGTACTCGTATCAAATCTCTCTAATCCCCGCGGGTTTCCCAAGCACCCGACCGCCCGAGCCACGGCACCTTGCCTTTCAATCGTCGGGCATGACCTCAAGGTCTATGCCCTCCTCTTTCAAGGCAATCTGCCGCACCTCGGGCGGTCGGTCTATTTGTTTCGTTTGATAGTTGTATTTAGGAGGTCGCCTTATGGCCGACAATCGCAAGCGTGCATCGCGTGGAGGCAAGGAGGCTGCTTCTGGCTCGCGTCCGATTCGCCGCAACGACCGCGCTGCCGCTCCCAAGGGCCAGCGCGAGCGCTCACAGGCTGCTCGCCCGCAGCGCGAGCGTAGCCGCGATAACGTCCAGGTTCCCAAGGGCGAGTTTATCGAAGGTCGCCGTGCTGCCGCCGAGGCGCTACGCACTGGTTTTCCCATCAAGTGCGCGCTTATTGCCGAGGGCGGGGAGCGCGATGCCGCCTTGTCGCGCCTGGTCGACGACCTCAACGCTGCAGGCGTCCGCATTAAGTATGTGCCGCGCGCGCAGCTCGATGCGCTGTCGAGCCATGGCGCTCACCAGGGCATTGCGCTCGAGGTTGGCAACTTCCCCTATGCCGATGTCGCCGATATTCTCGACCGCGCGGGTGACGGACCCGCGCTTGTCGTCGTGCTCGACCATGTGACCGACGATGGCAACTTTGGTGCGATCGTGCGCTCCGCCGAGGTCGTGGGCGCGGCGGGCGTCGTCGTCGCCAACAAGCGCGCCGCCGGTGTGACCGTCGGCAGCTATAAGACTTCTGCCGGCGCCGTCATGCACCTGCCCATCGCGCAGGTTCCCAACATTGCCCGTGCGCTCGATGACCTCAAGGCCGCCGGCTTTTGGGTGGGTGGCGCTTCCGAGCACGCCGAGGGCAGCTGCTGGGATGCTCCCTTCGAGGGCCGCGTGGCGCTCGTCATGGGCTCCGAGGGCGACGGCATCTCGCGACTGGTGCTCGAGAAATGCGACTTCTTGACCAAGCTTCCCCAGCGCGGCATGACCGAGAGTCTCAACGTTGCCCAGGCGACCACCGCGCTGTGCTTTGAGTGGCTGCGCCGCAATGCCGGCGAGCTCATGGGGGAGGAGTAGCGCATGTCCAAGAAGAACCGCGCCAAGTCCAAGGCCAAGCGCTTTGGCGAGGGCTCGGCCAAGCCGATTGTTTCGGCCGCGACCTATGGCGTGGGCGGCAATGCGTTTGCGCAGGCCATCGCCGATCCGGTCTCGACGGTGCACTCCAATAAGCCCGAGCTGCTGGTGGTCGACGGTTACAACGTGATTCACTGCACGCCGCGCTACGAAAAGCTCATCTACGACCATTCCGACGATCCATATTCCAGCGACGTCCACGATATGGCGCGCACCGCGCTCATCAACGATGTTGCCGCGTTTGCCCAGGGCCGCTACGAGGCTGTGATTGTGTTTGACGGCGCGGGCAATATCTCCAGCGAGCGCCCCAACCTGCCGGCCCGCGGCGTGCGTATCGAGTTCTCGCCGACGGGCGTCTCTGCCGATACCGTGGTACAGAAGCTCTGCATCGAGGCGCGCGAGGAAGGCCGCGCGTGCTCCGTGGTATCGAGTGACGGCACGATCCAGGCCGTCGTCATGGGCAAGGGCGTTACGCGCATCTCGAGCCGTATGCTGGTGGACGAGATCAAACAGATCGATAACGACGTTCACGAGGCAGAGGAAGCTCCGCAGATCAAGATGACCCTGGGCAGCCGCCTGAGCCCCGATGCCCTGGCCAAGCTCAAGGCCCTGCGCGGGAGGTAGGGAAGTTGGCGGGGCAATGCTGCCTCGCTAACTCCATTCAGCGATGTCGATCATTCTTTCGAGGCGCCACGTTAGCGCCTCTTTTAGATATGGCAGCCTTGCCGTGAGCGCGTCGTTTCTGGAAAGAATCTCGATTGCCTCGTCAACGAAGCCTTCGAGTTTGTCGCAGCCAA
Source organism: uncultured Collinsella sp. (assembly GCA_900541025.1). Classification (GTDB taxonomy): domain Bacteria; phylum Actinomycetota; class Coriobacteriia; order Coriobacteriales; family Coriobacteriaceae; genus Collinsella. The sequence goes on from UQIL01000001.1 coordinate 136,889, forward strand.
ACCAGCCCATGTCCTCGACGAGCAACATTTGTTTGGCGGGGCTTGAATGAAATTGTGCGCTGGTAAAACTGTGCTCTCCCGCCCTAAGCTCCTCTAGTGATATGTTGCACCAGAGCGATGAGCCCGAATCGAAGATGGGGGCAGGTCTGCAAGCTTGCGTGTTGACGTTTCGCACGAGGCCGAAGTTGCGCCAATGACGATCGTAGTTGGCAATGATGTCGTCACATACGATCATGCGGTCAAGGGCATCCTTGACGCCTGTCACCCCGAGCTCCTCGCAGTTTGCTACATATCGCTCGTAGTCGGTTAGCCGTTCATCTGCGTTTGCGTGCTGGTTTACATAGAACGCAGGGACATACTCTTCTTCATCAGTTAAGAAGACATCGCATGTGCTCAGGGCGGAAGTGCCCGTGCCCTCGAGCGAGTAAGGCACATAATCGCAGGCGTTTAGGATGCGACGGTGGAGCGCGGTCGCCACCAGCTCGTTATAAGGTTCCTGGTCCAGGTGCGCTCCTGCCTTATGCAGAATTCGACGTTCGCCCTCGCACGTCCAGTACTTTTGAAGATTGCCGTCCGAGGTGTTATCGGGCTTTGCGGCAGCCGCTTTTCCCTCTGGGGCAAAGGGTGCAATGGACAGCGAGACGTCATCAAAGGCGTTATTGAAGAAGTTGATATCCTCCCAGGTGAGACCGGAACCTTGGGGCCTAATCCAATACTGGTCGGATAAGGAGAGGCCGAGATTTCGCTGGACGAGTTCATCGGGAACATCGACTGCGGCTTCTGCAAGCAGGGAGGCTAGCCCAATGCGTGCGAGCGGGATACCGCGGCCGCGCCACCAGATGCGGAAGGAGTCTAGCGATATGGGGCTATTAGGGCCAAATACTCCAATAGGGGCGTGGGCGTAATCGACGTCGGCACCGATGTGGGTAAAGTCTTTTCGCGATGTACTGTAGACCAGCTGAGCGACTTCGTACGTGCGGTTCATGAGGGTGAACGCGATCTCGCTCTTACCGTGGCCGCGGCGGGGACGTCCCCCCGTTTTGGTCACAGAGCGGAGTCGCGTGTCGACGCTGTCTTTGTCGATGAGCCATACACCAGAAGCCTTGCGGGCCTCAAGTGCTCCGTTTTTTATGAGCTCCTGCACCCTGCGCGGAGTGATGCCGAGCAGCTCGGCGGCTTCTTTGGTAGTAAGCATCGCGAAACCCTTCGCCAGAACGAATAGTTTTATATATAGCAATTGTAATTAAAACTATTCGTTCTGGCGAATGGTTTTAAGATTGAGGGCGCACTGACAGAAATGAACGGGCCTGGTACGCGTTGTTGCTGGATTTTGCATATTTGTATAACGCCGTGCGGCCTGTTGCGCCCCGTCCGCAATTCCTTTATTCTTAACTCGCTTCGCGTGAAAGCGCCAAGTGTGCCAGTGTGGCGCAACGGTAGCGCAACTGATTTGTAATCAGTGGGTTGCAGGTTCGATTCCTGTCACTGGCTCCATGAGAGTTTCGGGCTCTGTTTCCTTGTGGGACAGGGCCCGTTTCTATTTATGTCGATAAGTCAGCGTGTTTGGCGCCAACCAAGCTTCAGGTTTGTCTCGATCCGTAACACGAGTGGGCTGAAGACCCTCCTTATAGTTACAGATCGAAACATTGCCAAGGGAAGGCCGATAACATCTCGATCCGTAACACGAAGAGGCTGAAAACCGTTCTTACTGTTACAGAATGAGACGTAAGCGGGGGTTTCTGCGAAACATCTCGATCTGTAACAGATAGGGGAGGAATAACCCTCTTACTGTTACAGGTCGAGACATAGGCCGGGGCGAGGTTGGTCATCGTCATCGAGCGTGGATTATCGGACACACGAGCGTGGAAAATCTTCCGCCTAGTGAATGAGCGTGGATAATCTGCCACTTTGGATTCGATGGCACGGCAAAGTGGGAGATTATCCACGCTCGATTTCAAACGGAAGAAAATCCACGCTCGATTTTGCCTGGGAAGAGCAATCTTCTGTCTGGGCAGCCCCGATCTCGACCTATATATAGGTGCAAATAAGCTGGTATCGAAGTTCGATACTGAAGGTGTACTCCACTACAGCAAAGTGTTACCTTGGGAAACGTCACCTCAGTATCCAAAACCACTGTCCTTCATATCCAAACTCAATAAAACCGCAGGTCACGGCTATATAGATACGCCCGGCACCGTGTATCTAGAGGTTTTCGTTGACAGCCCCCAAGGTGGCATCGTATTATCTTCTTCGTTCGCGGGGGCGGCGGTCCAAAAGACCAAAGGACCTGCGGATACTTGAACGATTGGGAGTTTGCCCGAGTGGTTAATGGGGACGGGCTGTAAACCCGTTGGCTCTGCCTACATAGGTTCGAATCCTATAGCTCCCACCCGTCAAGTGCCTGTATAGCTCAGTCGGTAGAGCACTTCGTTGGTAACGAAGAGGTCACCAGTTCAAGTCTGGTTGCAGGCTCCATCCGGCGGTGTAGCTCAGTTGGTTAGAGCACACGGTTCATACCCGTGGCGTCACTGGTTCGAATCCAGTCACCGCTACCATAGGTAACACGGTGGCTTCTCAATAGTATGTTGAGAAGCCACTATGGTATAAAGGCAAAGTCCCGTCCGGGGACGACCTGTTTAGAGGAGGGCTTTATGGCCAAAGAGAAGTTTGAGCGCACTAAGCCGCATGTTAACATCGGCACCATTGGTCACGTCGACCACGGCAAGACCACGCTGACCGCTGCCATCACCAAGGTTCTCTCCGAGACCGAGGGCTGCAAGGCTGACTTCACTGCGTTCGAGAACATCGACAAGGCTCCCGAGGAGCGCGAGCGCGGCATTACGATCTCCGTCTCCCACGTCGAGTACGAGACTGCTGCCCGTCACTATGCTCACGTTGACTGCCCGGGCCACGCTGACTACGTCAAGAACATGATCTCCGGTGCTGCTCAGATGGACGGCGCTATCCTGGTCATCGCCGCTACCGACGGCCCCATGGCTCAGACCCGCGAGCACATCCTGCTCGCCCGTCAGGTCGGCGTTCCCTACATCGTCGTCTTCCTGAACAAGTGCGACATGGTCGACGATGACGAGCTCATCGACCTCGTCGAGATGGAGACCCGTGAGCTCCTCTCCGAGTACGATTTCCCCGGCGACGACATCCCCGTCATCCGTGGCTCCGCTCTGGGCGCTCTCGAGGGCGACGCCAAGTGGATGGACGCCATTCGCGAGCTCATGAAGGCCGTCGACGAGTACATCCCGACGCCTGCTCGTAACAACGACCTCCCGTTCCTGATGGCCGTTGAGGACGTTATGACCATCTCCGGCCGTGGTACCGTTGCTACTGGCCGTGTCGAGCGCGGTGAGCTCAAGCTCAACGAGCCCGTCGAGATCGTCGGCATCAAGGATACCCAGAACACCGTCGTTACCGGTATCGAGATGTTCCGTAAGTCCATGGACTTCTGCGAGGCTGGCGACAACGTCGGTCTGCTGCTCCGCGGCATCAAGCGTGAGGACATCGAGCGCGGCCAGGTTCTCTGCAAGCCCGGTTCGGTTACCCCGCACACCAAGTTCACCGGCGAGATCTACGTTCTGACCAAGGAGGAGGGCGGCCGTCACACCCCGTTCTTCGATGGTTATCGTCCTCAGTTCTACTTCCGTACCACCGACGTTACCGGTACGGTCAAGCTCCCCGAGGGCACCGAGATGGCTATGCCTGGTGACCACATCACCATCGAGGGCGACCTCATCCACCCGATCGCCATGGAGGAGGGCCTGCGCTTCGCTATCCGCGAGGGTGGCCACACCGTCGGTTCGGGCATCGTCTCCACGATCATTGAGTAAATTAGCTCTTTGATATAGCTGACTTAGAGAACCCGGCACTTATATGGGTGCCGGGTTCTTTTCTGCAATGGATATTGAGCCGTTGCTGGTGTCGAGAGGATCGATAATGGTCCTGGATGCACCGTCGATTAGCTCTCGATGGCTTCATTGATGTGTTCCAAATATGAATGGATCCACCGAGAACCAATTGACTCGAGGTTTTCATTGACAGCACTTACGTGGAGCTGATAAAGTAACAACTCGTGCCCGTACGGGGCGGAAATGAAAGGTTCAGGATACATGCGTACTCTAGTTACTCTTGCGTGCACTGAGTGCAAGCGCCGCAACTATACGACCACCAAGAACAAGTCGACCATGCCTGATCGTATGGAGATCAAGAAGTATTGCCCCTGGTGCCGTCACCACACGCTGCACAAAGAGACTCGCTAGTCTCTAGTCACATACGCCAGTAGTTCAATTGGTAGAGCATCGGTCTCCAAAACCGAGTGTTGAGGGTTCGAGTCCTTCCTGGCGTGCCAGTCATTATTCCGTAAGCTCCCACTTGGGGGCTTACGGTTTACTCATGTATAAGCGCATTGCGCGGAGGTAACCCAAATGGCCAACAAGAAGAACAAGAAGAAGGCTCAGCAGCCGGCACCTGCCAACAAAGCTGCCGCCAACTCCAAGGTTGAGGCCAAGAAGGCCGTTGCCAAGAAGAACGAGAAGGCTGCGAAGTCCAAGAAGAACGAGAAGCCTGGTTTCTTCGCCCGCACCAAGAAGTATTTCGCTTCGGTCAAGTCCGAGATGAAGCGTGTCACGTGGCCCGATAAGAAGGAGCTCGTGAACTACTCGGTTGTTGTTTGCGCTTCTCTGATCGTCGTCGGCGTCGTCATCGCTCTGCTCGATGCTGGCTTTGGCGAGGCTCTTGCTCTGTTCTCTGGATTGAGGGGCTAAACCATGTCTAAGCGTTGGTACGTCGTTCACACTTACTCTGGATACGAGAACCGCGTTAAGTCCGATCTCGAGCATCGCATCGAGACTATGGGCATGCAGGACCGTATCTTTGATATCGAGATTCCTATGGAGCGCGTCACCGAGATTAAAGAGGGTGGCAAGCGTGAGACCAAGGATTCCAAGATCTTCCCGGGTTATGTCCTGGTCCGCATGGAGATGGATGACGATGCTTGGACGTGTGTTCGTAACACGCCTGGCGTCACCGGTTTCCTAGGCGGCAACGGCAAGCCCGCTCCGCTTTCCCGCGACGAGTACAACAAGATGACTCGTCGTCCCGGTAAGGGCGATTCGCCCAAGCGCACCTCGGTTGATATTGAGGTCGGTACGTCCGTCCGCGTCACCGATGGCCCGCTTACCGACTTTGATGGCAAGGTCTCCGAGGTTAACACCGAGGCTGGCAAGCTCAAGGTCACGCTGATGATCTTTGGCCGCGAGACGCCGGTCGAGCTCGACTTTAACCAGGTCGCTGTCATCGCTTAAGTTTTCGTCCGTTCGCGCGAGCGTGCTTCTTCTGTGACTGCTCATCTCAGGAGTGCTTCTAACACGTGCGTGCTTACGATATAGCAAGTACTTCACACTCGTGATTCGAAAGGAATGACCATGGCTGAGAAGAAGGTTGCCAACGTCATTAAGCTCCAGATTCCTGCTGGTGCAGCAAACCCCGCTCCTCCCGTCGGCCCCGCCCTGGGCGCTGCTGGCGTGAACATCATGCAGTTCTGCCAGGCCTTTAACGCCGAGACGCAGGACAAGAAGGGTGACATCATCCCCGTTGAGATCTCTGTCTACGAGGACAAGTCCTTCTCCTTCATCACCAAGACCCCGCCGGCGGCTCACCTTATCAAGAAGGAGCTGAACCTCAAGTCTGGTTCCGCTAAGCCCCAGGCTGACAAGGTTGGTCAGCTCTCCCAGGAGCAGCTCACCAAGATCGCCGAGATCAAGATGCCGGACCTCAATGCCAACGACATTGACGCCGCCAAGAAGATCATCGCCGGTACCGCCCGTTCCATGGGCGTCACCATCGCTGAGTAGCGATTTCTTATGGTAACGGCGGGTGCTCCGACCGGGGCGCCCGTTAAATGTGTGCAATAGGGCACACGATACGATGTGGGAGGGCTCACGCCCGTTTAACCACAGGAGGTAATGCACATGGCTAAGCATGGTAAGAGCTATAACGCCGCTGCCGAGAAGATCGACCGCGCCACGCTCTACACCCCCCTTCAGGCTGCCAAGCTCATCAAGGAGCTCGACACCGCCAAGTTCGACGAGACCGTCGAGGCTCACTTCCGTCTGGGCATCGATACTCGTAAGGCTGACCAGAACATCCGTGGTTCCATCTCCCTGCCCCACGGCACCGGCAAGACCGTTCGTGTTGCCGTCTTCGCCGAGGGCGAGAAGGCCCGTGAGGCTGAGGCTGCCGGCGCCGACATCATCGGTTCCGACGAGCTCGTCGCCCAGATTCAGAAGGGCGAGATCAACTTCGACGCCGCTATCGCTACGCCGAACATGATGGCCAAGGTTGGCCGCATCGGTAAGATCCTTGGTCCCCGTGGCCTCATGCCGAACCCCAAGCTCGGCACCGTGACCATGGACGTCGCCAAGATGGTCTCCGAGCTCAAGGCTGGCCGCGTTGAGTACCGCGCCGACCGCTACGGCATCTGCCACGTGCCCCTGGGCAAGAAGTCCTTCTCTGAGCAGCAGCTCGTCGAGAACTACGCTGCCCTGTACACCGAGATTCTGCGCGTCAAGCCCTCTTCTGCTAAGGGCAAGTACGTCAAGTCCATCTCCGTGTCTTCCACCATGGGCCCTGGCGTCAAGGTCGATCCCGCTGTCCAGCGTGACTTCCTGGCTGAGTAACTGCTAGTTACTGCCTGAGTACAGCAAGCATTGCTAAAGAAACCCGGTCCTGCCTTGTGCAGGACCGGGTTTCTTGCTATCGCGTCAAAAGCACCATAAAGGGGACAGTGTCCCCTTTATGGTGGTTACCAGGGTGTTCTGGCTGTTGAAGACTCGATGGCTTCGTGGCGTTTGAGCTCGCGGCGCATGGTTTGTGAGTTGAGCCAAGCTGCTTGCCAGCCGCGGATGGGGTAGTGCGTCTGGTCGAGCTCAAACTGCGTATAGCCGCAGGCGTTGATGATCGTCGTTCCACACGCATGCTGACGCTCGCGCTGAAAATCGCAACCGTAGCTTTGGTGCACATGCCCGTGCACCATGTAGTCGGGATTCCAGGATTCGAGTGCTGTGTTAAAACACTCGAATCCTCGATGCGGCAGATCGTCCAGATCACCCATACCGGCGGCGGGTGCATGGGTAAGCAGAATGTCGCACCCGCCGACCATCCTAACCTTACGCGACAGCTTACGCATGCGCTTGGACATCTCGCGTTCGGTGTACATGTTGGCGCCGTCGCGATAACGCATGGACCCGCCAAGGCCCGCAATGCGAATCCCTCGGTACGTGTACACGCTGTCCTCTACGCAGATACATCCACCCGGTGCATGACGTGCGTAGCGGTCATCGTGATTGCCGCGCACGTAGATGAGCGGTTTGTTGATGACCGTAACCAAAAACTCAAGATAGTCCGGGTCCAGATCGCCGGCGGACAAAATCAGGTCGACGCCCTCAAAGCGTTCCTTGCGAAAGCACTCCCAAAGGCATCGTTCTTCGGTATCGGCTATGGCAAGGATTTTCATAGGGCAGGGACTTTCGGCTCATCGTCGAGCTGCGGAATGGTGCCTACCACGTTATCCGCCAGCCAATTCATCTCGACAATCTGCGTGCTCGGCAGCGGAGGGAAGCCTTCGATCTGTACCACGCCGTTCTGACTGTGGAGCTCGCCGCCAAAGGGGTTGATGGATCCCTCGACAATGCCGTTGCGGAGCAACTGCACGAGTTTGCGCGTCTGGTAGGGTAGGCCCGGAGCGTAACGGATGTCGATAACGCCGGAGCTCATGCCGTACCAGTAGTTGACGGCGCGCACTTGGTTGTCATCGCTGGTCTCGTCCCACGTGCCGTGCAGAAGGCTGCGAACGATGAGCTCGTAGTAACGGCCCCAGTTCCATACCGGCATGGCGATGCCGGTAACCTTGCCATCGACCAGGCGGTGGAGTCCGTAGGCCGTAGGGTCTTCGAGCAACTTTGACATGTCAGCGCCGGTCATGACGCTCACGCCTTCGCGGCACATGGCCTCGGCGAGACCGCCGGCGGGCACATCGCCCCAGGTGAGGATAATTTGCGCGCGGGGGTCGAGCAGCGAGGCACCGATGGCAAAGGCATTGATCTCGCTGAGCGCGCCGGATGCGAAGACCGACGCGTGGTAGCCGATGCGATGGTTGTCCGCCATGCTGGCGGCAAGGGCGCCCAGGAGGAACTTGGCCTCGTACATCTTGCCAAAGTACGAACGGACGCTTTGGTGGGGAAGGCCGATAGAGCAGTTAAGGAACCGAACCTGGGGATACTCAACGGCAGCTCTGAGCGTGTATTCCATCAGGCGGTGCGAGGTCGAGAAGATGACGTTGTCTCCATGTTTGACAGCCGTTTCCACGGCGGCGTAGAACACGTCCGGATCGTGACAGTCTTCGAACGCCTCGGTGCGCACGATACCGTCAAAGTGCTCATCGAGATACTGACGTCCTTGGTCGTGCAGACTGTCCCAGCTCGACGCCGCACAGGGGAACTCATGGATAAAGGCGATACGCAGGGGGTTGGCCGCCGAATAGACAGTCTTGCCCATAAAGAAGTTGAGCACGCCGGAGGTGGACTTGGCGGGCGACTCCTCCTCATCGACGCTCGGCGCTTCGACAAGATCGACCTTGTCCTCGTCGTTTTTGCCGGCAATGACCAGCTCGCGCCAAATCTTGCACAGGCGGTTTACGACGATATCCGTCGGCGTATCCAGCAGGCGGTCCTGGTTGTACACATTGAGGTAGACGAGCATGGCGTCGGCGGGCGTAATGTCCAGGTGGTCGCCGCCTGCGCGAAGGTAGGCGCGCTTAAAGAGCAGGAAGGTGTGGCGCAGGTAGTCGACCTTTTTCTGCGGCCATTTTTCGATAAGGTTCCGACCGAGCATCTTGGCGAGCGTCTCGTAGCTTCCCTCACGCGAGAACTCGATTTCGTATAGGGGGCAGACGCGCCAAAACGCGCAGAATTCACCGTACAGGCGGCTTTCGACGGAATCCCATGTGCCGGGGTAGAGACGGGTGACCCTGGCCGAAACCGTTGGAGCGTCCAGGAATTTGAGGACACTGACGCGTTTGTTGCCTTCCTGGACATAGAACCGATGCATGAACTCGGTGACGATGATGGGGTCGCGATAGCCCTCGGTTACCTGGATATCGTAGAGGTTGGACCACTTGCGGGCGAACTCGGTGTTAAACGGCAGCAGGGGCATAAAGTTACACGAAAAGGCGGACTGACGGCCCTTGGTGACCGTGCCGACGACCATTTCGAGCGGAATATCCCGCAGGCCGACATTCTCTCGCTGACCTAAGGGGAGCTGAGCAACCAAGCTATCGAGGTCCGTAAGGTATGGATGCTCGCTTTGGCTAATGGCGCGTCGACGTCCTTGCTCGCCGCGCTTGCGTGCTTGACGATAGGCCTCTTCCATAATGTTGCTCCCTTAGTCGTTTAAACAACTATATGAACCATGGTACCACGAATGAAAACCACTACAAAGATGCCTGACCCCTTTGCGGTGGTTTAGGCGATGATGGGGGCGATGGCGCGGATGCAGGCGTCGGCAGCGGTGAAAGTGGTGCTGTCGTCGCTGACGATAAAGATGATCTTTCCTTTGATGCCAAAGTCGCCGATTTCGCTAAAGAGCACGTAGGGCTCTTTGTCAAAGCCCGAGATGGGCGAGACGGCCGTTTTGGTTGCGCTCGTGAGCTCGTCTGCCAGCGCGTCAAGGGAAGCCCACTTAGACGTGTCCTTTACGGCAACGGGCACGGCCACGCGTCCAAAGGGCATCAAATGCACGAGCGTGTTCTTGGAGATGTTGGAGTTGGGCACAATGATGGTCTGTCCACAGGCATCCTCAATCGTTGTATGGCGCCAAGTGATGTCTTGGACCACGCCCGACACACCGCCGACCTCGATATTGTCGCCGGGCTTGATGATGCCCATAAAGGTCACTTGCATGCCGCCGATAAGGTTTGAGAGCGTGTCCTGGAAACCCAGGGAGATGGCGATGCCGCCGACGCCAAGAGCGGCGACGAGGGCGTTTGCATTAATGCCAAAACAGTTGTCGAGGATAAAGCTGCCGCCGATCATCCAGATGACGGCGCGCGCGATGTTGATGAAGATACTCGATGCCGGTAGCGGGTTATCGTCTCGGTTAAGCAGATGGTTCAGGGTCTTGGATACGACCTTGGCGGCGACGGCGGTGCCTATCGCCAAGATGACGGCCCAGATGATGTTGTGGACCCACCGTTGCTCAAAGAAATGAAGAATCGGCTCAAACAATTCCATGTAGGGAAAACCTCCTAATGATCGTCCAACCATGATACCCACCAAGAAGCCCGTCCGATCACATCGGACGGGCTTCTGTGCTCGATATAAGGTTTACGCGGCGGGGCTGCAAGGCCCGGCGGTGTAGCTTAGCGTCGACGCTTCCAGATAATGCCGAGGATGATGACGATGATGCCGCCGATAAGGCACGCGCCAACTACTGCCAGCGTGTGGTCTCCCGTTGCGGCGAGCTTACCGGTCGTCTTCTTGGTGATGACCTTCGTGGTCGTCGTGTCCGTCTTAGGCGAGGGCTTAGGCGTCGGGGCCGGTGTGGGCGTGGGGTCCACGGCAGCGGAGCCAAAGCTGATGGTGCCGGCGAGCCCGGCCATCTTGCTCTCCCAGCCGTTCTGCCCGATCAGCGCCCTCAGCGCCGCCTCGCACGTGCCCCACTCGGTGTACTTGGTGGCGTGTGCAAAGGTGGGAAAGTCGGTCGTGTTGGTGATGATGTAGTTGTTGGTGGCGACGGTATAGGTCTTGGCGGGGTCGAGCGTGCTGCCGTCTTTGGTGAGTGTGGCACTCACAATGCGCTTGCCCTCGGGCTGTGTCCAATCAATCGTCACGTTGATGCCGCCAAAGGAGAGAACGCTGCCAGAGTCATCGCGCCACTTGTACTTGTCTTGCGCCTCCTGCTCGGTGTGACCGGCCGCCACATAAGCCTGCTGAAGCTCGTAGCTGTCGTTGCACTCGTCGCTGATCTGCAGTGAGTGCTCGAGCGCTGTCAGGAAGTCCGCGCCGGTCATGGTCCAGGTCTCCACGGTGTTGCCGTAGGGCGAGATAGCGATGACGTTGCCGGCAGTCACATCGCCCGCAGCGATGCCGCCGCGGATGCCACCCGCGTTCTCGATGGCAAGGTCTGCGCCCGTCAGGGCAAGATAGGAGCCGCAAATCACGTGGCCGATGGTCTGGGCCTTGGTGGTATCGCCCTCCTTGCTGGGGCGGAAATCGGTGGTGCGCACCATTTCCCAACCATGCGTGCCTGCGGCGTCCTCGCCGTAGAAATAGTTGGTGGTGGATGCGCCGAGTACCTTGTTCGATTCGTTTTCAAAGGCCTCGTCGAGCGGCTTGATCTTGTTGCGGACGGCTTCAAGGCAGCTTTGGTAGTCGGAGCCCTTGTCGGGGTCTGCCAAAAGGTCGTTGACGTTCTTGGCGGTGTAGAGCTTCTCGTCGCTGCCGTCTGCAGGGACCGTGACCGTGTCATCGTCGGTCGTCTCGGTGCCATTGGTGTCGTACTTGTACGGAATGGAAAGCAGCCCCACCTCGGCAAAGGCGCTGCCTGCCTCGACAACGTGGATCGTCTTGCCGTCGGCTCCCGTCACCTTCTCGTTAAGGTTGATGTGCTCGTGGCCTGCGATAAGGGCATCGACGCCACGGAGCCGCGTGGCAAAGGTCTTGGCGTCGAGCGTGTGCGCGATACACACAACAACATCGCAGCCCTCCTTGCGCAGCTGCTCTGCCTCGGCATTGATGGCGTTCGCGGCACTCGAGAAGCTGGTGCCCGCGACTAGGTCTGCACGCAGCGAGGAGCCAAGCGACTCATCCATGGCTCCTACAACGCCGACCTTGATTTGGTAGGCGAACGTTGAGTGACTTTCACTGTCCTCCCAGGTGCGGTTGAGCGTCTTCATGATGCTCGAGCTCCATACGCCGCTCGTAGACTTCGCGTTCGCGCAGAGCATGGCGAAGGACGTGCCGGTGGTGCTGTAACCGGTCATGGTGCGGAGTTTGTCCGCGCCATAGCTCCAATCGTGGTTGCCCGGCGTGGTCGCGTCGTAGCCGTCGGCGTAGAAGGTGTCCATGAGCTCGGCGATGCTCTTGCCCTCGCTCATAGTGGCAAAGGACTGCCCGTGGAAGGTATCGCCCGCATCGAGCAGAAGATCGGGGGCGCTGCCTTGGGCGCTGTAGAGAACCGCCAGTCCGTCAAAGCCCACAGTGCTTGCGTTGTAGCTGTACTTGTAGCTGCCGTGGATGTCGTTGGTTTGCATGACGGTCACAGAGCCGTCAATAGCGGCGGGCAGGTTCCCCGCGAAAGCGAGGCTTGGGATGCCTGCGAGCGCGCCGGCAAACAACGAGACGGTTAACGCAAGGCGGGGGACGAGTCTTTTCATGGCAGTCTCCTTAGTTCTTAACAAAAACCACCACAAAGGTGCCTGTCTCCTTTGTGGTGGTTTTCTAAGTCGTTAGCTCAGCAGCATGCGGTCGTTGGCGAGCTCGCCGCCCGAGACCTCCTCGAACTTCTGCAGCAGGTCGGCTACGGTGAGCGACTTCTTCTCGTCGCCGGCCACGTCGTAGATCACATGGCCCTCGTGCATCATGATCAGACGGTTGCCCAGACGGATAGCGTCATTCATGTTGTGCGTAACCATGAGCGTGGTCAGATGGTTTTCGTCGACAATCTCCTCGGTCAGGTTGAGCACCTTAGAGGCCGTCTTGGGGTCGAGGGCCGCCGTGTGCTCGTCGAGCAGCAGCAGGCGCGGCTTGGTGAGCGTGGCCATCAGCAGGGTGAGTGCCTGGCGCTGGCCGCCCGAGAGCAGGCCGACCTTGGCGTTGAGACGCGTGTCCAGACCGAGGTCCAGGCGCTTGAGCAGTTCAACGTACTCGTCCTTCTCGGCCTTGGTGACGCCCCACGAAAGGCCGCGACGCTGGCCGCGACGCTTGGCGAGGGCCAGGTTCTCGGCGATCTGCATGTCGGCAGCGGTACCGCGCATGGGGTCCTGAAACACGCGGCCCAGGTACTTGGCGCGCTGCGACTCGCTCAGGCGCGAGATGTCGGTGCCGTCGAGCTCAATAACGCCCGAATCGAGCGGGTACACGCCGGCGATCATGTTGAGCAGCGTGGACTTGCCGGCGCCGTTGCCGCCGATCACGGTTACAAAGTCGCCGTCATTCAGGGTGAGGTCGACGCCGGTGAGCGCGCGCTTCTCGGTGACGGTGCCCTTGTTAAAGGTCTTCTTGACGTGCGAGAGCTTAAGCATCTGCCTCATCCCCCTTCGTGTAGGAGCTGCGGAGCTTATAGCGCTCCCAAACCACGGGTACGCACAGGGCCACGGCGACGATCACGGCGGAGAGCAACTTCATGTCGTTGGCGTCCATGCCCAATTGCAGCACGATGGCGCGGATAAGGAAGTAGACCACGGAGCCAAAGACGGCGGAGGCAAGACGGACGCTAAACTGCGTGAGGCCACCGGGCAGCAGGCGACCGAGCACCTCGCCGATGACGATGGCTGCAAGACCGATAACGATGGCGCCGGTGCCCATACCAATGTCGGCGTACTTCTGGCTCTGGCAGATGAGTGCACCCGAAAGGCCAATGAGGGCGTTGGAGAGCACGAGGGCGATCATTTTGGTGGTGTTGGTGTTAACGCCCAGGGCGCGGATCATGTACTCGTTGTTGCCGGTGGCACGCAGCGCCGAGCCGATCTCGGTGCCAAAGAACCAGTACAGGATGGCGACGATGGCCACGGCCAGCACAATGCCTAGGATAATGGCAACAGTGGACTGCGGCAGGCCCGTCATGTTGCTGACGGATGAGAAGATAGTGCCCTTGGCAAGGATGGGCGTGTTGGACTTGCCCATGATGCGCAGGTTGATGGACCACAGACTGATCTGCGTAAGGATTCCGGCGAGGATTGCGGGAATCTCAAAGACGGTGGTCAAGATGCCCGTGACGGCGCCCGCGATGGCGCCGGCGCACATGCCGGCCAGCACGGCGAGCAAGGGGTCGACGTTATTGTTGACGATGAGTACGGCGCAGACACAGCCGCCGAGGGCAAAGCTGCCGTCGCAGGTCATATCGGGGATGTCGAGCAGGCGGAACGTGATAAACACGCCAAGCACCATAATGCCCCAGAGGACGCCCTGCGAAACGGCGCCCTGCAATGCAATGAGCATGCTTCATACCTCCTAGGATAGGGTGGACACGTGATTTTCCATAATAGCGGTACCAATGCATAAAAGAGCTGCGGACGGATGTTTTGTCTCATCCGAAACAAGCAGGGCGAACGCCGGTCTTTAGCGTTCGCCCCAAGGACTCAGATATTGAATAACGCGGCTGTGGCGCGCGTGCGGGCCCTAGACGCGTTACCGCGCATGGCGCTACTCGTCCAGAGCGGAAAGGTCGATACCCAGGGCCTCGGCCATCTCGTCGTTCTTGACGACGACCAGGTCTTTGCTCGAGAGGTGCTTGATCGGCATATCCTCGGGCTTGGCCTCGCCCTTCAGGATCTTAACGGCCATCTCGCCCGCGGCGTAGCCCAGGTCCTTATAGTTGATGGAGAGGGTGAACAGGCCGCCGGCCATGCACATACCCTCCTCGCCGGTCACGAAGGGGAGCTTATTCTCCTTGCAGATCTGGCCGACCTGCGAAGCGCCCGCGGCGATGGTGTTGTCAGTGGGGGAGTACAGCGCGTCGACCTTGCCCACGGCAGACTCGACGACGGACTGAATCTCGTTGGAGCTCGAGACGGTGAAGTCAGTGTACTTGAGGCCCAGCTTGTCGAGCTCCTTCTTGGCGGCCTTGATCTGGACGTCGGAGTTGGACTCGGCGGTGCAGTAGAGCAGGCCGACCTTTTTAACGTCGGGCAGGACCTTCTGCATCATCTCGAGCTGCTCGGCGACCGGGGTGAGGTCGGAAGCACCCGTGACGTTGGTGCCGGGCTTGTCGTTGTCTTGGACCAGGCCGGAGGCGGCGTAGTCGGTGATGGCACAGCCCACGATGGGGATATCGGCCGTGGCGCCGGCGGCAGCCTGCGCGGCGGGCGTGGCGATGGCATAAATCAGGTTGACGTTGTCGCCCACAAACTTGTCGGCAATGGACTTACACGTGGACTGGTCGTTCTGGGCGTTCTTCTGGTCGATCTTGACCTTAAGGCCGCTCTCCTTGATGGCCTTGACAAAGCCGTCGTTGGCGGCGTCGAGTGCGGAGTGCTCGGTGAGCTGCAGAACGCCGATGGTGTAGTCGGAACCGGCGGCAGCAGAGCCGGAACCAGAGTTGCCGCCGCATCCGGCGAGCGGGGCGAGCGCGAGCAGGCCGGCGGAGACCAGAAGGCTCCTGCGGCTGATGGTGATGTCCTTCATATCATTACCCCCAGTATAAAAATGGCTGGAAACACTGCACTGGGACAAAGTGCAAGTGGAACTATAGTAGCGCTGATGTCCATTTTTACAACAGCCTGGCGGGTTTTTTAATACAGAATCGGATGGGCGGTACGGGTAGTCGAATGGGCGGCGGAGGGCCTTATGCGGCGGAGGAGGCGTCGTCCTCGTCTAGGGCGGCGAAGAGCTTCTTGCCGTCGAGGAGACGTGTGGTGACGTTTCTCATTCGGCCAATCTCTACAGTACGCAACGTGTCATCGGCGCCTCGGGCGTCGTAGACCGTTCCCAGCAAATACGAGATGCCATCGCGCTGCCTGATGGCAAAGGGACGGAGTGTCATCCGTGCTGCTTCGGTTTCGCCACGTGTCGTGACGCTCGAAATATCAAAACTCACCGTGGTTCCGTGGTCGATGGCCTGCTCGACGAGCTCGCACGTGTCGATGCGCTTGATGGGCGTGCGCGTTGCCTTGGTAGCCTTGCTGCCTGCGCTTGGAGCGGGTTCGGGTGTATCGAGGTAGCCGCGAACGTCGGCGCTCGCCATGGCGACCAGGTGCTGCGCCATGCTTTTTCGAATGGCGATGGGCGTGGAACGGTTGCGCATGACCATGCCGTGGAGCCGGATGATCTCTTCGTCGGTGAGCGGGCGGGTAAGAAGTTTGTAGCCCACGCCGCGTTTGTACTCAATTTCGTATCCGGCATGGCGAAGCGCGGAGATGGCGGTGTAGATGCTGCGCCGCGCCGCCGAGATGGGCATGCGGGCGGGGTCGTCGGGATGGGCGAGACGCCGGATCAACTCATCGGAAAGCATGGCCTTGTCCTCGCCGGTGTTTTCGCTTAATAGTTGCAGGATGCGAACGGCGCGATAGGCTGCCATCGAGGCGGCGCCCCTCGTCGTGGTGTCGTAGGTTTCAACAGCGGCTTCGGTCATGGTGCTCACGTCCTTTCCGTTTTGGGTGGCGACGGTATGGAGCCTAGGACGTGAGGCTTTCCCAGGGGCGCAGGGCGCCCTGGGCGGTCGGTAGTCGTCGGCAAACGGCGGGTCGAGTTTTCAACAGCCCTGCTCAACTGACCAAAAACTTGCCAAAAGCTTGACGGATGCTGTTGAAAAAAGCGTCTCTCGACCGATGTCGAGAGACGCTTATGCGATGAGCGTTGGCGTGTGGCGACGCGAGCTAGCGTCCGACGATTAGAAGTCGGCGTTGCCCACGGTGCGCGGATGCGGCAGGACGTCGCGGATGTTGCCCACGCCGGTCAGATACATGACCAAGCGCTCGAAGCCCAGACCGTAGCCGGCGTGCTTGCAGGAACCGTAGCGGCGCAGGTCAAGGTAGTACTTGTACTGCTCGGGATTCATGCCCAGGTCCTTGATGCGGGCCTCGAGCAGATCCAGGCGCTCCTCGCGCTGGGAGCCGCCGATAATCTCGCCGATACCGGGAACCAGGCAGTCGGCGGCGGCGACGGTCTTGCCGTCCTCGTTCATGCGCATGTAGAACGCCTTGATCTCGGCCGGGTAGTCGATCACGAAGGTCGGGCGCTTAAAGTGCTCCTCGGTCAGGAAGCGCTCGTGCTCGGTCTGCAGGTCGATGCCCCAGCTGACGGGGTAATCAAACTGATGGCCAGCAGCGACTGCCTGCTCCAGGATCTCGACGGCCTCGGTGTAGGTAACGCGGGCAAAGTCGGAGTTGGCGACATGGTCCAGGCGCTCGAGCAGACCCTTGTCCACAAACTTGTTGAGCATATTGAGCTCGTCGGGGCAGGTGGCCATAACGTCCTTAAGGACGTACTTGAGCATGGCCTCGGCGTTATCCATGTAGTCGTTAAGGTCGGCAAAAGCCATCTCGGGCTCGATCATCCAAAACTCGGCGGCATGGCGCGTGGTGTTGGAGTTCTCGGCACGGAAGGTGGGGCCAAAGGTGTACACGTCGCCAAAGGCCATGGCAAAGTTCTCGGCATTGAGCTGGCCGGACACGGTGAGGCTTGCATGCTTGCCAAAGAAGTCCTGGCTCCAGTCGACCTCGCCGGACTCGGTGAGGGGCGGATTTTTGGGGTCGAGCGTGGTCACGCGGAACATCTCGCCGGCGCCCTCGCAGTCACTCGTGGTGATGATGGGGGTGTTGACGTAGACAAAGCCCTGCTCCTGGAAGAAGCGGTGGATGGCGGCAGCCGCGACAGAGCGGATGCGGAACACGGCGCGGAACAGGTTGGTGCGCGGGCGCAGGTGCTGCTGGGTGCGCAGGAACTCGACGGTTGCGCGCTTCTTCTGCAGCGGGTAATCCGGGGCGCTCGTGCCCTCGACCTCGATGGAGGTGGCAGAAAGCTCGAAAGGCTGGGGCGCATCGGGGGTCAGCTTGACGGTGCCGGTGCAAATGAGTGCGGCCGAGACGTTTTGATGGGCGATCTCGTCGTAGTTGTCGAGTGCCTCGCGGTTCATGACGACCTGCAGGTCGCGGAAGCAGCTGCCGTCGTTGAGCGTAACAAAGCCAAAGTTCTTCATGTCGCGGACGGACTTGACCCAGCCGGCGACGGTGACGGTCTGGCCGCCGAGCGACTCGGCATCGGCATAGAGCTGCGCGATTTTGGTGCGGTTCACGTATCCTCCCATAACGGTTGAATGATAGTTATCCATACAGTTCGATATTCTAGCAGCTCGGCTCATTTGGGCTATACAGATAAGGCATTGGCGGGATGGTTTTTCAAACGAAAAGCGCCCGCGGCCAAATGGTCGCGGGCGCTTGACGAGGTGCCTTTTGGCTGTGTGGCGCGGGGCCTGGTTACTTGGTCTTGGCAACCAGCAGCGGATCGCCAAGCTTGACGAGCGGATTGCCGCCGATAAGCGTTCCGGACTCGCCGACGTGGTCGATGCTCTTGAGGCGGTCGAGCTCAGAGATGATGACGGTCACGATGTCCTCGTGACCGGCGGCCTTGATAGCGTCGCGGTCGAAGCTGATGAGCGGCTGGCCGGCCTTGACCGTGTCGCCCATCTCGACAAAGCGGGCAAAACCCTTGCCGTTCATTTCCACGGTGCCCAGGCCAACATGGATGAACACGCGAAGACCGTCCTCGGTGATCATGCCGATGGAGTGGTTGGTGACGGTGGTGGCGCCGATACGGCCGTTAGCGGGGGCGTAAATGGTGCCGGTAATGGGCTCGATGCCGTAG
Source organism: uncultured Collinsella sp. (assembly GCA_900541025.1). Lineage (GTDB taxonomy): Bacteria > Actinomycetota > Coriobacteriia > Coriobacteriales > Coriobacteriaceae > Collinsella. The sequence goes on from UQIL01000001.1 coordinate 155,476, forward strand.
CCCTGGCCGAGCATGCCCGAGGCGATGGTCTCGTCGGGAACCTCACTCAGATTGACGAGCACGCCGTTGACAGGAGCGTAGATGACGCCTTCGCGGGTGGCGAAGCTTGCTGCGGGCGGAACGGACGCCTCGCCCGACGAAGTGAACGTGGACTTGAGCGAATCGAGCAGACCCATAGATGCCTCCAACGTATCAGGCGCGCATGTTGCACGCGTGTGGTTTGCCGGAAACGTTTCGTACGTGTTTCCCAGCACGGTCAGCGCTCCTATTTTACGCTGTCCAACGATACCTCTGAACAGCGATTTTGTGATATATCAGTTGAAGGCCAACTTATTGCGGGGGTGTTTCTGCGCCGCGGGCTCAAGTGGGGTACGCTAAGGTGCGAAAAACGAGTGCGCACGAATCGCACGGAGGGAGCACATATGATTGTCGAGAACCATGCGCTGTGGGGCGAGGAGCCGACCGAGGATTATCCGGCGACCTTTACGTATCTGGGTGCCGAGCCGCTGCCCGACAAGCCCAATGGCCGCCGCCCCGCGGTGATCATCTGCGGCGGAGGCGGGTTCACGCATATCGCTCCGCACGAGCAGGACCCGGTGGCGTTTGCATTTTTGGACCGTGGCTACCAGGCCTTTGTGCTCAACTATGTCACGAGTTCTACGGGTGACGTGAGCTTTCCGCACCCCCAGGCAGATCTTGCCAAGATGGTCGCCACGGTGCGCGCCAACGCCGACGAGTGGCATGTCGATCCTAAGCGCGTGTGCGTCGTGGGCTTTTCTGCTGGCGGCATGATTTGCGCCTCGCTGGCAACACAGTGGAAGACCGGCCCCTTTGCGGCACTTGCCGGGGCGCGTCCGGACGACATTCGTCCCGATGCCGTGGTGCTGGGCTATCCATTGCTCGACTTTGCCTATGTGCGCGACATGCAGACGCGCGATCCGCGCATTGACTTGCGCGTGCCCAAGACGGGCGGCAAGACGGGACGCGATTTGCTCAACGACTACCTGTCGATGGTGACGGGCGGCGAGGCAACTGACGAGCATCTGGCCGACATCTGCCCCACCACGCATGTTTCGCGTCAGATGCCACCGACCTTTGTGTGGGGCGTGTCCGACGACAAGACGGCGCCGATCGCGCAGGTCTACCCGTTTGCGCAGCGCATGGCCGAGGAGGGCGTTGCATGCGAGATGCACGTCTTCGACCAGGGTGGTCACGGCCTTTCGCTCGGCAACGCCAACACCGCGGTCGACAACGAGGACAAGCAGGTGGCAGTCCGTCCCTGGATCCGCCTGGCCTTCCGCTTTCTGGAGCGCCATCCGTAAGAGGACGGGCATCCCAGCCCTTCAATAACTTGCGGTGAAATAGCTCCGATCTGGGGCATCAACCAGCCCATCCAGGAACTATTCCACCGCAACTTTGTTTTTGATGTCCCGTCTGGAAACTGCATCCCAGTTTTGCCTTTCAAGGTGGGACGCAGTTTCCCATAGGGCCTCGACTGGGAAAGCGCGTCCCGTTTCGAGCGGGGATTCTGGGATGCATTTTCCGTAAGAGGCCTGTTAGGGAAACCATATCCCGTTTCGAGCCAGAATTCTGGGATGTAGTTTCCCCGAGAGGCTCATCGGGAAACTATGGCCCTGAACTCTCCTGCCTGTCCCCATCGCACCGATCTGTCGATTGAACGTCGTTGTGTGTTCGCGCTATCATGCATGGTTACAATTGGTTAGCCATGGCAAACGGTTAGCCATGGTGAACATAAATACAACGCCCTGTGGGCGCCGGGGGAGGAACACGGACGTGAAGCTCGATACACTCGAGATTGGAAAGGACGCCGTTGTCGCATCGGTGGCATCGGACGATCAGGCACTCCGACAGCATATTTTGGACATGGGTCTAACGCCGGGCACCGAAGTCACCATGATGAAGTACGCCCCCATGGGCGATCCGCTCGAGATCCGCCTGCGTGGCTACGAGTTGACACTGCGCAAGGACGATGCCGCTCGCATCGAGCTCGTGGGTATTCACGACACCGATACGGGTCCGCGCGCTAACGCCGCAATCGGCACGACGGAGCATCCGGCCCTGGGCGAGGGGACGTATTCGCCCCGTGCGGCAAAGACGGCCGTGCCCGAGGGCGCGCCGCTGCACTTTGCCCTCGCCGGCAACCAAAACTGCGGCAAGACCACGTTATTCAACCAGCTGACGGGCTCCAACCAGCACGTCGGTAACTTTCCCGGCGTGACGGTCGACCGCAAAGATGGCACCATCCGTAACCATCCCGAGGCAAGCGTTACCGACCTGCCTGGCATTTACTCCCTGTCGCCGTACACAGGCGAGGAGGTCGTGAGCCGTCAGTTCATCCTCGACGAGCGTCCGGACGCCATCATCGACATCATTGACGCCACCAACATCGAGCGCAACCTGTACCTGACACTGCAGCTCATGGAGCTTGACCGTCCTATGGTCATCGCGCTCAACATGATGGACGAGGTGACCGCCAACGGCGGCGCCGTAGACGTCAACTTGCTCGAGAGCCTGTTGGGCGTGCCCGTTGTCCCCATTAGCGCTGCCCGCAACGAGGGCATCGGCGAGCTGGTGGACCACGCCCTGCACGTGGCGCGGTTCCGCGAGCGCCCTGGTCGCCTGGACTTTTGCGCGCCCGACGGTCCGGACGGCGGTGCGCTGCATCGCTGCATCCACGGTATTGCTAACCTGATCGAGGACCATGCCGTGACGGCGCACATCCCGGTGCGCTTTGCGGCGACCAAGCTGGTCGAGGGCGATGAGCTGGTAACCGAGGCGCTTCACCTGGATCGCAATGAGCTCGACGCTATCGAGCACATCATCACCCAGATGGAGGGCGAGGCCGGCACCGACCGCCT
>UQIL01000002.1 GCA_900541025.1 uncultured Collinsella sp.
CTTGCGTTTGGCGGTCAGCCGTCGGCGCGCTTACACCAACATTTCCGACGCGATCCTTTCCGTCTTGCGCAGGACTGTAGAGCAGCAAACTTAAACAGCGGGCGGCCCGTTTCGGGAATCTGCCCCCGCGCACAGAAGGGGATTCCTTTTGTCAAAAAGGGACAGGTTTATTTTGGTAGGTTTTTACTGCTTGAATTTGAAACATTCCGTTCGGTCAAAGCGTATCTATGGTGAGGGCCTCAGCAAGAAACATCAGCATCACCGGGAGGTGATTATGGAAGAACAAGCATTTAGACAGGCGGTCGAAGATTACCGGGATGTCGTGTTTCGGATCGCATTGACGTACCTACGCGATCGTGCCGATGCCGACGATGTTGCCCAAGATGTCTTTCTTAAGTTGCTCAAAAGCGATGGACACTTTGAAAGTTGGGAGCATCTTCGTCGCTGGCTTATTCGGGTCACGATCAATGAATGCAAATCGCTCTTTCGAAAGCCATGGAGGCGCATAGAGGATATTGAGAACTTGGCCGATTCACTCTCGGCAGCGCAGGATGAGACCAAGGTGGTCCTGTCAGACGTTATGCGACTTCCGGAACGATTCCGTGTTCCCATCGTGCTCTATTACTATCTAGGCTTTTCGACCTCAGAGATTGCCGAGTTGTTGCATGTACCAGCCGCGACCGTTCGAACGCGTTTAGCTCGCGGTCGATCGAAGCTCAAATTCATCCTAGAGGAGGGCGACCGTGAAATCCAATCAAATCAAGCAGGCCTTCGAGTCCATCCAAGCCGATAGCAATCTTGCAGATCGCGTTCTTAATGCAGCTGAAGGCGAGCCGCTTCGCAAAAGGGGTCATGCTAAGCCCCTCTATGTTGCGGTTATCGGATGTCTTGCCGGAGTGTTGGCGACCGGAGGGGTCGCCTACGCCGTTGTCAATTCCAGCTATTTTGCCTCAGCCTGGGGAAACCACGGCAACGGGGATTCCATTACCTGGACCAACGGCGGCTCATCGGGAACTAAATATACCTACACCAGAGAGTTTGGCGATGGCATCGCGCCCCAAAGCCTGGAGGGCACAGTCCAGAAGGTTAATCTGTCCGTCGAGGGTAACGGCTATACGCTTGATATCCATGAGATGGCAATCGACCAAAACGGCTGCGGAGCCGTGACGTTTACGTTGTCCAATCCAAATGGAGTTAACTACTACAAGCCAGCAGCAGAGATTGGCGAACTTGTTCTCTATGGTGAAGAAGAACAGGGCATCGGCACGCCCGATATGAAGTTCGGCGAGGAATGGCCTGACACACGCAGCACAATTGATAAGGACACATCAAGCGATACTGTCATTAATGGCACGATGTACTTTGCCGCTATGGATCGCGAGCGAGATTTGCAACATGCGGTCACCTGGAATATCCACTGGACCGAGGGTGAAGGTGAGAGTGCGAGGCGGTTTGAGGCGTCGACACCCGAGTTCAATATTGGAGCGTACGTCGATACAAAGGAACTCCGCTCCGGTGACTCGCCTCTTGAGATTAGCCCGTTTTCCATCCAGACGCACATCGATGATTTGGGCTATGAAGCAGTTGATAATAAGCTGACCGTCAGCTACAAGGATGGATCGGAGCAGATTATCGAAGATGACGACGCAGGGGTGTTCAACTTATATTTTTCTTATGGGCGCAATAGCGGAGAGAACATCTGGGTGCCAACGAAGTTGATTGATGTCGAACAAGTGGTCTCAGTAACGCTTGAGGGCACGAGGTGCACGTCAACAGGGGAGACCGAAACAAAAGTACCCTTTACCATCGTCTATTCGTAAGGTCTGAGGCCGCTTCCTACTAGGGGAAGCGGCCTCTTTTGCGTTAAATGGAAACGCCGCCGATTTCCATGCGTCAGATGAGAGCAGATTACCGCTGGAGCGCGACGTTTCACCAGATAAAACCGAACAAAATAAACCTGTCCCTTTTTGGCGGGTAGCGTTGCCCCGCCGAGCACGTCGGATTCCCGGCCCGGGCGGCCGGCGGCTTAAGTTTGTCGCGAGTTCCGCACGAGCCGGAGAGCACTTAATGTGCTCTCCGTGCGAGTCAGGACTGTAGAGCAGCAAACTTAACCCCCGCGCCGCCCGGTCCGGGAATCCACCCCCGCGCACAGAAAGGGATTCCTTTTGTGTAGGCTTTGCGGAAATGTGCCAATTTTGGGATACGCCCGGCGGCGTGGTCTGTTGACGGCACAGCTAACGCCACGTATCCTATCGAACTGCGTGTTTCGTAGGGGGATGCTGACCCCTCGATTCAAGCCGTTGCACTTTACAGAAAGCTGGAATCATTCGAGAAGGAGTACGCTTTGCCTACTATTAACCAGCTGGTTCGCCAGGGCCGTCGTTCCGTGCCCAAGAAGTCCAAGAACGCTGCTCTGCAGCACAACTCCCAGAAGCGCGGCGTGTGCACCCGCGTCTTCACCACGAGCCCCAAGAAGCCGAACTCGGCTCTTCGTAAGGTTGCCCGTGTTCGCCTTGTCAACGGCATCGAAGTTACTGCTTACATCCCGGGTGAGGGCCACAACCTGCAGGAGCACTCCATCGTGCTCGTCCGCGGCGGTCGTGTCCGTGACCTCCCTGGTGTCCGTTATCACGTCATCCGTGGCGCCTACGACGCTGCTCCGGTCCAGAACCGTATGCAGGCCCGTTCCAAGTACGGTGCTAAGCGCCCCAAGGCCAAATAAGCCAGATAACGTTTTGATACTTTCGCCGTGTGCCGCCTAAGCGCCGCACGGTAGACACTTAAGGAGATTTCACATGCCGCGTCGTGCAGCAGCTAATCGTCGTGAGGTTCAGCCTGACGCCGTTTACAACAACCGCCTGGTGACTCAGCTCATCAACAAGGTCCTTCTTGACGGCAAGAAGGCCACCGCTGAGCGCATCGTTTACACCGCTTTCGAGATCGTTGCCGAGAAGTCTGAGGGTGGCGACGCTCTCGCTACCTTCAAGAAGGCTATGGACAACGTCAAGCCCACGCTCGAGGTTAAGCCCAAGCGTGTCGGTGGCGCTACCTATCAGGTCCCGATGGAGGTCAACTCCCGTCGTTCCACCGCTCTGGGTATCCGCTGGATCGTCAACTTCTCCCGCGCTCGCAAGGAGAAGACCATGGCCGAGCGTCTCGCCAACGAGATCCTCGACGCTTCCAACGGCCTGGGCGCTTCCGTCAAGAAGCGTGAGGACGTCTTCAAGATGGCCGAGGCCAACCGCGCGTTCTCTCACTATCGTTGGTAAGTTAAGGTAAGGAACTAACATGGCTAAGCCTAAGTACAAGCTTTCCGATACCCGTAACATCGGCATCATGGCCCACATCGATGCCGGTAAGACCACCACGACCGAGCGTATTCTTTACTACACCGGTAAGACCCACAAGATCGGTGAGGTTCATGAGGGCGCTGCCACCATGGACTGGATGGTTCAGGAGCAGGAGCGCGGCGTAACCATTACCTCCGCTGCTACCACGTGCTTCTGGAACAAGGACGGTAAGGACTACCGCATCCAGATCATCGACACCCCGGGCCACGTTGACTTCACCGCCGAGGTCGAGCGCTGCCTGCGCGTCCTCGATGGCGCTGTCGCCGTCTTCGACGCCGTTGCCGGCGTTCAGCCCCAGTCTGAGACCGTTTGGCGTCAGGCTTCTACCTTCAACGTCCCCCGCATCGCCTTCATCAATAAGTATGACCGCGTGGGCGCTGACTTCTTCAACGCTATCGAGACCATGAAGGATCGTCTCGACGCTAACGCCGTGGCCGCTCAGGTCCCGATGGGCGCCGAGGACAACTTCTGGGGCGTCATCGACCTGGTCACCATGACTGCATGGGACTTCAAGGCCGACGAGAAGGGTATGACCTACCCCGAGCCGATGGACGAGATCCCGGCTGAGTTCGCCGACATCGCTGCCACCAAGCGCGAGGAGCTCCTTGACGCTGCTGCCAGCTTTGACGACGAGCTCATGGAGAAGATCCTCATGGAGGAGGACTTCACCGTCGAGGAGCTTAAGGCCGCTCTGCGCAAGGGCGTTCTGGCCAACGAGCTCAACCTCGTCTTCGTGGGCTCCGCCTACAAGAACAAGGGCGTTCAGGAGCTGCTCGACGCTGTCGTCGACTACCTGCCCAGCCCGCTCGACGTTGAGGCCGTCACCGGTACCGATCCGGACACCGGCGAGGAGATCCAGCGTCATCCTTCCTTCGACGAGCCCTTCTCCGGCCTGGTCTTCAAGATCATGACCGACCCGTTCGTCGGTAAGCTCACCTACGTCCGCGTTTACTCCGGCCGCGCCGAGTCCGGCTCCTACGTTGTCAACGCTTCCAACGGTCAGCGCGAGCGCCTCGGCCGCATCCTCGAGATGAACGCCGCCGAGCGTATCGACCGTGACGACGCTGCCGCCGGCGACATCGTCGCTTGCGTCGGCTTCAAGAACTCCACCACCGGCGACACCCTGTGCGCCGAGGGCAAGGAGATCGTCCTCGAGAAGATCGAGTTCGCTAAGCCCGTTATCGACGTTGCCATCGAGCCCAAGACCAAGGCCGAGCAGGACAAGATGTCCCTGGCTCTGACCAAGCTCGCCGAGGAGGACCCGACCTTCCAGGTGTCCACCAACCACGAGACCGGCCAGACCATCATCGCCGGCATGGGCGAGCTGCACCTCGAGATCATCGTCGACCGTCTGCTCCGTGAGTTCAAGGTTGACGCTAACGTTGGTAAGCCCCAGGTTGCCTACCGCGAGACCGCTGGTCACGACGTCGAGAAGGCTGAGGGCAAGTTCGTCCGTCAGTCCGGCGGTCGCGGTCAGTACGGCCATGCCGTCATCAAGCTCGAGAAGATGGAGGAGGGCTTCGGCTACGAGTTCGTCAACGCTATCGTCGGCGGCGTCGTGCCCAAGGAGTACATCCCGTCCATCGACAAGGGCATCCAGGAGGCCCTGAACACCGGTGTTATCGCCGGCTTCCCGGTCCTCGACGTCAAGGTCACCCTGTTCGACGGTTCTTACCACGAGGTCGACTCCTCCGAGGCCGCCTTCAAGATCGCCGGTTCCATGGCTATCAAGGACGCCCTCAAGAAGTCCGATCCGCAGCTGCTCGAGCCGATCATGGCTGTCGAGGTCGAGACCCCCGAGCAGTACATGGGCGACGTTATGGGCAACCTCTCCGGTCGCCGCGGCAAGATCGAGGGCATGGAGGATCGCAAGAACAGTAAGCTCATCCGTGCCAAGGTGCCGCTGGGCGAGATGTTCGGTTACGCTACCGACCTTCGCTCCCAGACCCAGGGCCGTGCATCCTACACGATGCAGTTCGACTCTTATGAGCCTGCGCCCAAGTCCATCGTGGACGAGGTCATGAGCAAGAACGCCTAAGTTCGAGCTCCCTGTTACGTAATCCTGCGAGAACATCTCTCGCACTCTTTGGAGGTTTAAGTTGGCTACCCAGAAGATCCGCATTCGCCTCAAGGGCTATGATCACGAGGTCGTCGATCAGTCCGCGAAGCTCATCGTCGAGACCGCTCAGAAGACCGGCGCTCGCGTTTCCGGTCCTGTCCCCCTGCCCACCGAGCGCAACCTGTACACGGTTATCCGCTCGCCGCACGTGAACAAGGACTCCCGTGAGCAGTTCGAGATGCGCACCCACAAGCGCCTCATCGACATCCTCGACCCCACCTCGGGCACCGTTGATTCGCTCATGCGTCTCGACCTCCCCGCTGGCGTCGACATCGACATCAAGCTCTAAGCGATATCGCTCATAGCTTAAAGGGCCCCGCTGCCGTTACGGTAGCGGGGCCCTTTTGTTTTGAGTTTAGATTTTGGGATAGCGAATTCGTCTGCCGAGCCGACGGCTGCGGCGCCCTATTCGCTCAGGGGGCGCAAGGATGCTTCTTCGAAGTGGAAGACGCACAAGCCGCTCTCGGTCTCAATGCATGCGCGGCCGCAATCGTCGACCGTTCTAAATATGCCTCGTGCCAGCTCGTCTCCAGCGGGGGAGCGGGCGATAACGTGCTCCCCGATCCAATTGAGGTGAGCGACATATTCGCCGTGGACGGGCGCGAGCGGACCGGCGTCTTCGTCCTTGGCGTTGAGGCGCTCTGCCCAGGCATCTACAGCGTCTATAACTGCGTGATAGACCTCATCGAGGAGCATGTCGACGGCGGGAACGCTCTCGTTGAGGTCCGAGAGGCCAATTGCCGCCAGGCCGCCATCGGGCACCTCTTGGGGCGTGTAGTTTACGTTGACACCAATGCCGCAGACGGCGAAAGGTTTGCCTTCGTTATCGCGTGCGGCCTCGACCAGAATGCCGCCGAGTTTGCGTCCTCGCGCGACCAGGTCGTTGGGCCATTTGAGGCCAATCTCGTTTGCAAGACCCTGCTTTTCGAGTGCTTCGAGCACTGCTAGGCCGCTGACGGCGGCAAGACCAGAGTACTTTGCGGGATTAACGCATGGACGCAGGACAATCGAAAGCAATAGGTTGCCGGCGGTTGAATCCCACTTGTGGCCGCGCCGGCCGCGTCCTGCCGTTTGCGCGCGGGCGGCAAGTCCTGTGCCGTGCGGCGCACCCTGTTTTCCTGCCTCGAGCAGGTCATCGTTGGTCGATCCGGTTACGTCGACAATCGTTAATTGGGCATCCATAGCGGCTGCTACCTCCTTATTGAATAAGTGAATGACGCAATGGTGTCGAGAGATAGACACAATGTGAAGCCTTTGTCGCATTTGGACAATTTAATGTTAACACGTCAACAAAGACTGAAATGCGCTATCCTCTCTTGGTCGATGTAAACACGTCAACAACTCAAAGGAGGTTAGTGATGGGTTTCACGATTCTTGGAACAGGCTCGGCGCTTCCTGCGCGCAGCGTTTCCAATGACGAGCTGTCCGAGTTCCTCGATACCTCGGATGAGTGGATTTTTACCCGCACCGGTATCAAGAGCCGCCACGTCTGCACCACTGAGTCACTCGACGACCTTGCCGTAGCGGCGAGCGAGCGGGCACTCCAGGTATCCGGAATCGACGCGAGCCAGCTGGATCTGATCGTCTGCTCGACGACGACGGGTGACCACCTTGTTCCCGCTGAGGCGTGTGCCGTTGCTGAGCGCCTGGGTGCCACATGTCCTGCCTTCGACGTTTCGGCGGCTTGTGCCGGCTTCGTTTTTGCGCTCGATGTCGCCGAGGGCTATATTGCCCGCGGTCGCGCCAGGCACGTGCTGGTCGTTGCCGCCGAGCAGATGACGCGCGCGCTCGATTGGACCGACCGTGCCACGTGCGTGCTCTTTGGCGATGGCGCGGGTGCTGCGGTCATAGAGGCTGGGGGAGAGAATCCCCTTGCCGTTGAGCTTTCGACGGCGCCCGACGTCGAGACGTTGCGCGTTCCCGGTCTGGTCGGCACCTCGCCGTTTAAGGCCTCCGCAGAAAGCGAGAGTGTGCTGTCCATGAATGGCCGCCGCGTGTTCAAGTTCGGCGTCAACGCCATCTGCGACACGGTCCATATGCTTGCGAGCGATGCGGGCATTTCGGTCGAAGACATCGATCATTTTGTATTCCATCAGGCTAACGAACGAATCCTGAGTCAGGCGGTCAAGCGCCTCGGCGTGCCAGACGAGCGCGTGGTTCGAACGCTGCGCGAGACCGGCAACATTTCGAGCGCATGCATTCCGCTTGCCCTCGACCGGCTGGCAAACGCCGGTGCACTTCACACAGGCGACACTATCGCCCTCGTTGGATTTGGCGCCGGCCTGGATATAGGTGGCTATCTACTTCGCTGGAAGTAGTCGCACATAGGAAATAAAAACGCCCCTAGGGCACAAACAAAGGAGAACTACCATGGCAGATCAGAAGACCTTCGAGCGCGTTTGCGACGTTATCCGCGAGACCGCTGGCCTTGACGACGTCGAGATGAAGCCCGAGTCCACGCTCGAGGAGATTGGCCTCGACAGTCTGGGCACCGTCGAGATCCTCGTCGCCGTCGAGGACGAGTTTGGCATCCAGCTCGATACCGAGGAGAACCCCAAGACGGTCGGCGAGTTCGTCGATACGGTCGAGGCGGCATTGGAGAAGTAGTGATGCTCAAGTCTCCTCTCTGCGATCTGCTCGGCATCGAAAAACCCGTGTTCCAGGGTGGCATGGCCTGGATTGCCGATGCCTCGCTGGCATCTGCCGTGTCCGAGGCGGGCGGCTTAGGCATTATCGCGGCCATGAATGCCGACGCAAACTGGCTGCGCGATCAGATTCACGAGCTGCGCGCCAAGACGGATAAGCACTTTGGCGTCAACGTTATGCTCATGAGCCCGTTTGTCGACGAGGTCGCACAAGTGGTGATTGATGAGCAGGTGCCCGTTGTGGTGACCGGCGCCGGCAATCCCACCAAGTACATGAAGGCCTGGAACGATGCAGGCATCAAGGTTATTCCCGTCGTGGCTTCGGTGGCGCTGGCGCGTCTCGTGGCGCGTCGCGGAGCCACTGCCGTGGTTGCCGAGGGCACCGAATCAGGCGGCCATATTGGCGAGACCTCGACGATGGCACTTGTCCCGCAGGTTGTCGATGCGGTCGATATTCCCGTGGTTGCGGCTGGCGGCATCGCCGATGGCCGCGGTGTGGCGGCCGCCTTTATGCTCGGCGCTGCCGGCGTCCAGGTGGGAACACGCTTTCTGGTCGCAAACGAGTGCACCGTATCCGAACAGTACAAAGAGCTGGTGCTCAAGGCAGGCGACACGTCGACGCGTGCGACCGGTCGCTCGACGGGACATCCGGTTCGCGCCCTCAAGAGTCCCTTCACCAACGCGTATGCCAAGAACGAGGCGGCGGGCGCAAGCCCCGAGGAGCTCGGGGCCATGGGCACGGGAGCGCTTCGTAAAGCCGCAAAGGACGGTAATTACGAAGAGGGTTCGTATTTGTGCGGACAGATTGCCGGTATGGTCAACGAACGCCAGAGCGCACGCGAAATCGTCGACGATCTGGTCGATGGCGCCGAGCATGTCCTGAAGGGTGCGTCCGCATGGGTAGCGTAGCGTTTCTGTTTGCCGGTCAGGGTGCCCAGCATCCCGCGATGGGCGTCGATCTCATCGAGGCATCACCGGCGGCTGCCGAGGTGTTCGCCATTGCCGATGAGGTGCGTCCGGGAACCAGTGAGCAGTGCCGGAGCGCCTCGAAAGAGGAGCTCTCGCAGACCGAGAACACGCAGCCTTGCGTGTTCGTGCACGACTTGGCTGTTGCCGTCGCCCTGCGCGAGCGCGGCGTGGTGCCTGCCGCTTGTGCGGGATTCTCGCTGGGCGAGGTCGCTGCACTCACCTTTGCGGGGGCGTTCGATACGCGAGCGGGCTTTGAGCTTGTGTGCGAGCGCGCGGCGCTTATGGCCACGGCGGCTGAGCGTCACCCCGGCGGAATGCGCGCCGTCATCAAACTCGATGCGGCGCAGGTCGAGGGCTTGGCAAAACAGGCCGGCGAGGACTGCTGGCCGGTCAACTACAACAGCCCCCAGCAGACGGTTGTGGCCGGAGCGCCCGATGCGTTGCAAACCCTCGACGTCCTGGTAAAAGAGGCTGGTGGCCGGGCCATGAAGGTCGCGGTGTCGGGTGCATTCCATAGCCCCTATATGACCGAGGCGACCTGTGGCCTTGCTGCATATATCGAGGCCGGTCACGCGCCGTCCCCGTTGCTCATTCCTGTTATGGCAAATATGACGGCGGCGCCCTATCCGGTCGACCCACAGGCGGCATCGGAGGTGCTGGCCAACCAGTTGAGTCATGCCGTGCGCTGGGTCGACACGCTGCATGCTCTGCAGAATCAAGGCATCGACACGTTTATTGAGGTCGGTCCCGGCAAAACGCTGTTCGGCTTGGTCAAGCGTACGCTGAGCGACGTTCGTGTGTATTCGTGCGAAACGGCCGAACAGGTCGCAGCTATTGCCGACGAGCTCGCATAGCCCACAGGGCTGTAACCCGAAAGGAACGACATGGGCAACTTGAACAACGGCGCGCTCGAGCGCGACGGATCGCGCCGCGTGGCGCTGGTCACGGGCGGCTCGCGCGGCATCGGTCGCGCTTGTGCCGTGGGCTTGGCGGAGGATGGCTACGATATCGCCGTCGTCTATGCCGGCAGCGTCGATGCGGCGCGCGAGACGTGCGAAGCCTGCGAGGCGTCAGGCGCCACGGCACGCGCATATCAATGTGACGTGGCCGACCCCGCCGCTGTCAACACATGCGTGGAGACGGTCCTCAACGACTTCGGCTCCATTTGGGCGCTCGTCAACAACGCCGGCATCACACGCGACGGCCTGCTCATGCGTATGGGTGACGATGCCTTCGACCGCGTGCTCGATGTCAATCTCAAGGGCACGTTCAATATGACGCGCGCGCTCACCAAGACCTTTATGCGCCAGCGTGGCGGTTGCGTCATCAACATGAGCTCGGTCGTGGGCCTGATGGGCAATGCCGGGCAGGCCAACTACGCCGCCTCCAAGGCGGGCGTTATCGGCCTGACCAAGGCGGTAGCGCGCGAGCTTGCGCCCCGCGGCGTACGAGTGAACGCGGTCGCCCCCGGGTTTGTCGAGACCGATATGACGGCAAAGCTTTCGGAGAAGGTTCGCGCGGCAACCGAGGAGCAGATTCCCCTTAAGCGCATGGCGCGCCCCGAGGAAGTGGCCGGCGTGGTGCGCTTTTTGGCGAGTGATGCGGCTGCCTACATTACGGGTGAGGTTGTGCGCGTCGACGGCGGAATGGCGATGTAGAAACCAGGGCCAAAGAACGGCTTGAATGAGGAGACCATGATGGAACAGAGAGTTGCAATCACCGGCATCGGCGCCGTATCGCCGCTCGGAAACACGGCGCTTGCCACCTGGGCGGCCATGTGTGCCGGCACGTGCGGTATCGGCCCGATCACGCACTTCGATACCGATGCGTTTGCCGTTAAGGTGGCGGCCGAGGTCAAGGGCTTTGACGGCAACGACTACTTTGGTAAGCACGATGCCAAGCACCTGGACCCCTGCGTTCAGTTTGCACTGGCGGCGTCGGACGAGGCCATGCACGATGCGGGCTTTGATGTCGAAGGCGCCGTCGATCGCGAGCGCCTGGGCGTCTATGTGGGTTCGGGCGTGGGCGGCATGCAGACACTCGTCGACAACGTCCACACGATTGCCGACCGTGGGCCCCGCCGCGCATCGCCCTATATGATCGCGATGATGATCCCCAATATGGCTTCGGGCAATATCGCGATCCGCCACAAGGCAAAAGGCCCGACCCTGCCCGTGGTGACCGCGTGCGCGACCTCGGCCCATGCCGTGGGCGAGGCGTTCCGCGCCATCAAGCATGGCTATGCCGATGCGATTCTCGCCGGCGGTACCGAGGCCGCAATCATTCCCGATGCCGTTGCGGGCTTTACATCCTGCCGTGCACTCACCACTAATCCTGACCCGTCGACGGCATGCCGTCCGTTCGATGCAGACCGCGACGGCTTTGTGATGGGCGAGGGCGCCTGCGTGCTGGTACTCGAGAGCATGGAGCATGCGCAGGCGCGCGGGGCGCACATTTATGCCGAGGTCGTGGGCTACGGCAACACCGATGATGCCTATCACATCACGAGTCCCGATCCCGAGGCTGCCGGCATTGCCCGTGCGATATCGCTGGCGGTGGCCGAGGGCGACGTTAAGCCTTCCGAGGGCCTCTACATCAACGCTCACGGAACCTCGACTAAACTCAACGATTCGTCCGAGACGGCGGGCATTAAGCGTGCGCTCGGCGAGGACGCGGCACGCGCCGCGCACGTCTCGTCGACCAAGTCGATGACCGGCCACATGATCGGTGCTACGGGTGCCATCGAGGTCATGGCCTGCGCCATGGCGCTCGAGCAGGGCGTGGTGCCCCCGACCATTAACTACCACACGCCCGATCCCGCCTGCGATCTTGATTACACTCCCAATCGAGCGGTTCGCGCCGACCTTACCTGGGCGCTTTCGACCAATCTGGGCTTTGGCGGACACAACGCCGCCATCGCGCTGCGTAGATATGCAAGGAGCTAGAGCATGGATTCCAAAAGACTTGCCGAGATAGCCGATGTTATGGAAGACCGTGGCCTCACGCGCGTGCGCGTTGAGGAGCCCGATGGCACCGCGGTCGAACTCGAGCGCGCGAGCGCCGCACAGCCGGTTGCCGTGCCCATGCCCATGCCGGGTGCCGTGACTGCTCCGGCGGTGGCTCCTGTCGCCATGCCTGCCGCCGCGCCGGAGCTCGCCGCGCAGGCGCCTGCCGCCGCACCGGAGCCTAAGGGCACCGAGGTGACCGCTCCCATGGTCGGCGTTTTCTATGCTGCCCCGGCGCCGGGCGACGAACCGTTTGTGCGCGTGGGCTCCAAGGTCAAGGCCGGCGAGACCCTCTGCATCATCGAGGCCATGAAGGTTCTCAACGAGGTGACGGCAGAGGCGGATGGCGAGGTGCTCGAGATCTGCGTGGCCGACGGCGACCTCGTGGAGTTCGGCAGCTGCCTCATGAGGATCGGATAGGTGATATCCATGAACAAAGAAGAGCTCAAGAAGCTGTTACCGCATCGCGAGCCGATGCTTTTGCTCGACGAGGCCGAGCTGGTGGGCGACGAGGCCCACGGCAAGATCACGATCACGGGCGACGAGTACTTTTTGCAGGGGCATTTTCCGGGAAACCCGGTCGTCCCCGGCGTGATTCAGTGCGAGATGCTCGCCCAGAACTGCTGCGTGCTGCTGATGGGCGATGAGGAGGCGCGCGGCGCGACGCCGTTCTATACGAGCCTCGATAAGGTGCGCTTTAAGCGTCCGGTGCGCCCGGGCGACACGGTTGATCTGGTGTGCACCATCACGCGTGCGCGCGGGCCGTTCCGCTTTGCGACGGGTACTGCGAGCGTCAACGGTGAGGTTTGCTGCCGCGCCGATATGTCCTTTGCACTCATGCACGAAAGTTAAGGAAGGCTTCATGTTCGACAAAGTGCTCATTGCCAACCGTGGCGAAGTCGCGGTCCGTGTTATCCGCGCGTGCCGCGATATGGGCATCAAGACCGTCGCCGTCTATTCCACGGCCGATGCGGACGCGCTGCACGTGCAGCTTGCCGACGAGGCGTATTGCATCGGTGGCCCGCGTCTTGCCGAGAGCTACCTCAACGACGATGCCGTGCTCACCTGTGCCGTAAAGTCGGGAGCTAAGGCAATTCATCCCGGCTATGGCTTTTTCTCCGAGAAGGCGAGCTTCGTGCGCGACTGCGACAAGTATGGCCTGGCGTTTGTCGGTCCTTCGGCCGAGGTGATCGACAGCATGGGCGATAAGGACGCCGCGCGTCGAACGGCTGCCGCGGCGGGCGTGCCCATCGTGCCGGGCTGCAATTTGCTCAAAAGCCCCGAGGAGGCAACGGCCGAGGCCGAGCGCATTGGCTGCCCCGTGCTCATTAAGGCGCGTGCAGGTGGCGGCGGTCGCGGCATTCGCAAGGTCGATCGCGTGGAAGATGCGGCAAAGGCGTTCATCGAGGCGCGTGCCGAGGGCGAGGCCGTTTTTGGCGACGGCGAGTGCTACATGGAGAAGTTCGTCGCGCCGGCGCACCACGTTGAGGTGCAGATTATGGCCGATAAGCAGGGCCATGTGTTTTCGCTCGGCGAGCGCGAGTGCTCGGTGCAGCGGCGCAACCAAAAGCTAATCGAGGAGAGCCCCGCGCCGTGCCTCGACGGACACGACGACATTCGTGCTCGCATGCACAAGGCAGCGCGTGACCTGGCTCGTGCCGTCGGCTACGAAGGAGCCGGTACCATCGAGTTCCTGTATTCGGACGACGGCAATTTCTACTTTATGGAAATGAACACGCGCTTGCAGGTGGAGCATCCGGTTACGGAGTTTGTGACCGATACCGACTTGGTCAAGTGGCAGCTGCGCGTGGCAGCCGGCCAGCCTCTGCCCTTTGAGCAGGAGGACATGCCGGTCCGCAACCACGCCATGGAGTGCCGCATCAATGCCGAAACGCCGGACTTTCTGCCGTCATGCGGAACGGTCACCGCGTTGCGTGTGCCGGGTGGTCCGCGCGTGCGCTGGGATTCCGCCATGTTTACCGGTGCGAAAGTTCCGCCGTACTACGACTCCATGCTTGGCAAGCTCATCGTGTGTGCGCCCACGCGTGACGGCGCCATTCGCAAGATGCGATCGGCCCTGGGCGAGCTCGTGATTGAGGGCGTGAGCGAAAACAGCGAGCTTCAGCTCGACGTGCTGGCAAACGACGAGTTCTTGTCGGGCATGTATCACACCGATCTGATGGGGCATCTCTATGCTGATGAATAGAAAAGCGAAGACGGTCAACGTCCTCGAGGGACCGATGACCGAGTCGTGCGCCGAGTTTCCCGCGCGCCATGTGTTTATCAAGTGCCCGGAGTGCCGCCGCGTGATCGATGAGGCGCGTCTGCACGACAACCTCGAGGTCTGCCCTCGTTGCGGAAAACACTTTCGCGTGAGCGGTCGCGCGCGCATGCGCATGACGGTTGACGAGGGCACGTTTGAGGAATGGGATGCCAATCTGGCGTCGGAGGACTTCCTCTCGTTTCCCGGTTATGCCGACAAGCTCAAGAGCGTGAGCGAGCGTTCGGGCGAGCGCGATGCCGTTGTGTGCGGTAGAGGCAAAATCTGCGGTTGCGATACGGCGCTCTTCTTTATGGACGCCAACTTTATGATGGGCTCGATGGGTTCCGTGGTGGGCGAGAAGATCTGTCGCACATTTGAGCGAGCGACCGAGCTTGGATTGCCAGTTGTCGGCTTTACCGTTTCGGGCGGTGCGCGCATGCAAGAGGGCGTGACATCGCTTATGCAGATGGCCAAGATTTCTGCGGCGGTTAGGCGCCACAGCGAGGCGGGCGGCCTGTATATCACGGTGCTCACCGACCCCACGACCGGAGGCGTAACCGCGAGTTTTGCCATGGAGGGCGACATTATCCTGGCCGAGCCCGATGCCCTGACGGCATTTGCCGGCCCGCGCGTGATCGAGCAGAACATGCACAAGCGCCTGCCCAAGGGATTCCAGCGCTCCGAGTTTTTGCTGGAGCACGGCTTTTGCGATGCCGTTGTTCCGCGTGGCGAGATTGCGCTCACGGTAGGCGAGCTGCTGGCGCTGCACGAAGGGCACGCGCCCGGCCTGGGGGCACCGCATGAGATCGTGCATATGGGTCGCCGCGGCAAAAAGCTGGGACACTTGTTCAAGCGCTCGGCCGCACCAAAAACCGCGCTCGAGATTGTCAAGCAGACGCGCTCGGCAGATCGCGCCACGGCAGGCGAGATGATCTCGCTGGGCCTGGATGGATTTGTGGAGCTGCACGGCGACCGCTACTTTGGCGACGACGCTGCTGTGGTGGCTGGCATTGGCTGGAAAGACGGACGCCCCGTAACGGTCATCGCCATCGAGCGCGGCACCACGACCAAAGAGCGCATGCGTCGCAACTTTGGTATGGCACATCCCGAGGGCTACCGCAAAGCGCGTCGCCTTATGCGCCAGGCCGAAAAGTTTGGTCGACCGGTTCTGTGCCTGGTCGATACTTCGGGCGCGTTTTGCGGTATCGGTGCCGAGGAGCGCGGCCAGGGCGAGGCGATTGCCCGGAATCTCATGGAGATGAGCGGCCTTAAGACGCCGATTGTCTCGGTGGTAACAGGCGAGGGCGGCTCTGGTGGCGCGCTGGCGCTGTCCGTGGCCGACCGCATCCTGATGCTCTCGAGCTCGGCCTATTCGGTCGTGAGCCCCGAGGCCTGTGCGTCGATTCTGTGGAAGGATACCGAGCGCGCGAATGAGGCCGCCGAGGCGCTTAAGCTCACGGCCCCCGATTTGTTGGCGCTCGGCATCATCGACGGCATTGTTGATGATAGGGGCCTGTCGCATGAGGAGATCGCCGGTGCCGTCATGTCCTCGGCATTTGATGCCTTCGATACGCTTGGGCGGCTCGACGACGCGACCCTCACAAACCTCCGCTACGAAAAGTACCGCGCAATCGGTCAGTACCGTACGATGTGATAAAGGGACAGCCCACATGTCACATTGGGAAAGGCGTTCCATGCCACAAGTTTCTAACACCTCGTTTACAACGACGGTTTCATCAAACGCCATGGCCGTGGTGGACTATCTGTCCAAAAGCATGATGTCGGCGCTGCCGTTTATTGTCTGCGCGGCGTTGTTCCGCACCGTCGCCGTCATAATGGGCGAAGGCATGCTGGGCCTGTGGTCTGCCGATTCCGAAATCTATCGCCTGTTCTACAGTTGGCTCTATAACGCCGGCTACTACTTTTTGCCCGTTTATCTTGGTTGGGCGGCCGCCCGCCAGCTCGGTTGCTCGGAGCAGCTGGGCATGATGCTGGGCGGCGTATTGATTGCGCCCGATCTGCTTAAGCTCGTCGATGCCGCATCGACGACGGGGGCATCGATGACTTCCGTGTATGGCCTGCTTCCCGCGCCGGTCAACGATTACACGACGACTGTTATTCCGGTTCTCATCTCGGTGCCCGTGCTATGGCGAGTGGAGTGTTTCTTTTCGCGCGTTATCCCTAAGGCCGTGGCGTTTTCGTTCGTTCCGTTTGCGACCATGCTTGTCATGGTTCCGGTTTCGCTGTGTATTACGGCACCGGCGGGCAGCTATCTGGGCATGCTGTTGGGCCAGCTTATGTTTATGCTTGGCAATTCCGGTGGCATCGTGTCGCTGCTCACGCTCATGGGGCTTGCCGCGGGCTGGGAGTTCCTTAAGATCGCGGGCGTCAGCAACGTCGTCCTATCGCTCGCCTATGCGCAGTTTATGAGTGTGGGAACGGATTCGTGCATCCTGATCGCCGCGACGATGGCAACGTTCGCCGTTTGGGGCATGCCTTTTGGCGCGTCGCTCCGCGTTGCGGATAAGGACGAGAAGGCGCTCATGCTGGGCTATTCGATCTCGGGCGTGCTTGGCGGCGTAAGCGAGCCGGCGCTGTACGGTTGCGGCTTTAAATATGGCAGGTGCCTGACGTGCATGGCCATTGGCGGCGCCGTCGGAGGCCTTGTTGCGGCCGTGGGCCACGTTACGGCCTATACCATCGGCATGACGAATGTCCTCATGGTCATTGGCTTTGCCACGGGCGGTATCTCGAACCTGCTGTGGTGCTGCGCTGCCGGCGGTGTGTCATTTGCGGTGTCTGCGGCGCTGAGCTACTGCTTTGGTGTGGTGCCGACGAAGGAACAGGCGACGGAGGACGGAGCCGATTCGCCCGAAACAGTGGCGAGCGCTGCTGAAGTAAGCGCATAAACCTGTGCGACAAAAGGACGATTCTTTTGTCATGCTCCAAGGCCGTGGCCCGTGCGGGCTGCGGCCTCTTTGTATCTGGGAGACAAAGTGGCTACACTACAATCCGTTTGAGCAATAGATATATAAGTAGAACCGTGGGGGCGGATGTAGATGGTCGAGTGGATTGTTAAGCGCGCACAGGGCGATCGTGCGCGTGTGGGCACGTTGGCTGGCATGGTGTGTATTGTCGCCAATGTTGCGCTTTGTGCTGCGAAGGGCGCAATTGGTGTGGTTTCGGGATCGGTTTCGATTGTGGCGGATGCCATGAACAACCTGTCCGATGCCAGCTCGAATATCGTGAGCGTGCTGGGCTTTAAGCTGGCGAGCAAGCCGGCCGACCCCGAGCATCCTTACGGCCACGGTCGCTATGAGTATCTCTCGGGATTGGTCGTGGCGGCGCTCGTGCTGCTGATTGGCGTTGAACTGGTGAAGTCCTCGGTCGAGCGCGTCATCCACCCCGAACCTGTCGAGTTCTCGCTTGCCCTGGTGGCAGTTCTAGTGCTTTCGATGGTCGTAAAGCTTTGGATGGCGGCCCTCAACCAAAAGCTCGGCGATCGCATTGAGTCCGAGACGCTGCATGCGACCGCGCAGGATTCCAAGAACGATGTTCTTGCCACGGGCGCCGTACTGGCGTGCGCAATTGTTTCGCAGGTGACGGGCATCAACCTTGACGCTTGGGTCGGCCTTGCCGTTGGTGCCTATATTGGCTGGAGCGGTTTTGAACTCATCCAGGATACGGTGAGCCCGCTTTTGGGCCAGACGCCCGATCCTAAGCTGGTCAAGCACATTCGAGACAAGATCATGAGCTATCCCGGCGTTTTGGGCGTTCACGATTTGATGGTTCACGACTACGGCCCGGGCAGGAAGTTCGCAAGCGCTCACGCCGAGATGGCAGCCGAGGCCAGCCCGCTGGAAAGTCACGACACGCTCGATAACATCGAGCAGTCGTTTAGGAACGAAGACGGCATGATTGTCACGCTCCATTACGACCCCATCGTGACCGACGATCCCAAGGTGGCGAGCATGCGTTTACGCATTAACGCCATGGCCCAACAGATCGATAGCCGCCTTTCGATTCACGATCTGCGCTGTGTGCCGGGTCCCACGCACACCAACGTGATCTTTGACTGCGTGCGTCCCTCGGATCTGCAGATGAGTGCCGAAGACGTAAAACACGCGCTGGCACAACGGGTCGAGTCGGAATACCCCAAGTCGATTGCCAAGATCACGATCGACGAAGACTACGTAGGCCATACCCACGAGTAGGGCTGCGCCGGTAAAGCTAGGTAGACAGAAGGGGAGAGCATGAAGCGTCTATATCTACTCCGCCATGGTCAGACGGAATTCAACGTCAAAAAGCTCGTCCAGGGTCGCTGTGATTCACCGCTCACCGATTTAGGCCGTCAGCAAGCCGGGATGGCAGCCGCATGGCTCAAAGCCCACGGCGTCGTCCCCGACAAAGTGGTCTCATCACCCTTAGGCCGAGCCATGGACACGGCAAGTCTCGTCGCAACCGAGCTTCTCGGCGCAGACGCTGACGTTGAGCCCTGCGAAGGCATCATCGAGCGCTGCTACGGAACCTTCGAGGAAGGCCCTCACGACGCATTACCTACCGACGTCTGGGATCCGGGCGAGGACTTGGTCCCCTTTGGAGGAGAGGGAAGCCAGGCACTGCAAGAGCGCATGGTAGACACCCTCACCAATCTCATGGGCGCTGAGGGCATAGAAACCCTCCTAGCAGTAAGCCACGGCAGCGCCAGCCGCCAATTCATCAAGGCTGCAGCCCCAGAGGGCTTCGAGCTCCCAACAAAACTCCCCAACTGCGCCATCATGATCTTTAATTTCGATGAGGCAAATCCACAAGCAGAAGGCGAGCCTCATCAATGCAAGTTCACCCTCCAGCAAATTGTGGATCCCCAACAAAGTAATTAGCTGAGCGAGCAGAGTTAAGCAGACATCAACGTGTCGTCTCCCGAGCTTGGCAGAGGGGCGGCGAAATATATTAAGTTTGTCGCGAGTTCCGCACGCAAAGGAAAGCACTTAATGTGCTTTCCGTCTTGCGCAGGACTGTAGAGCAGCAAACTTAATATATTTCGCCGCCCCTCTGCCAAGCCCAGACGACTCCACGCACTTTACCTGCGTAAACAATGTGAGTGAAATATGAATCTCGATGGATACGCCCGCAGCCGTGTATACTAAACAGCTGTGTGAAACCAGGGGAGTATTCTGGCTGGACAAAATGCCTGCTTAATAGGGTTGTCAGGTAGTCCGGGCGAAATACAAGGCTGGGGAGCACGTCGTGTAAGTAGTGGTCCTCTAGGGGCGTACGCTCGGTGGTGTACGCATTGTCCCAAGACCACGCGAGAGTTGGGATCATATCTTGATCAGCATGATTCTCGGCCGCAAGATTGGCATGACCCAGGTTTGGGACGAGGACGACAACGTCGTTCCCGTCACGGTCATCCAGGCTGGCCCCTGCGCTGTCTCGCAGGTTAAAACTCAGGCAACCGACGGCTATGACGCCGTCCAGATCGGTTTCGGCGACATCAAGGCCAAGAACGTGAACAAGCCCATGGCTGGTCACTTCGCTAAGGCTGGCGTCGAACCTGTCCGTTTCCTTCGTGAGGTCCGCGTCGAGAACGGCGAGGAGCACAAGGTCGGCGAGGTCGTCACCGTCGCTGATTTCGCTGATGTCGAGAAGGTCGACGTCATCGGTACCTCCAAGGGTAAGGGCTTCCAGGGTCGCATCAAGCGCTGGGGTCAGCGCCGCGGTCCTATGACGCATGGTTCTCACTTCCAGCGTCACCCCGGTTCTATCGGTCAGTGCGCCTATCCTGCGCGCGTCCTCAAGGGCGTCAAGATGGCCGGTCACATGGGTAACGAGCGCGTTACCGTCAAGAACCTTTCCGTTGTCCGCATCGATGCCGAGCAGAACCTCATCTTGGTCAAGGGCGCTGTCCCGGGTGCCAAGAATGGTCTCGTCGCCATCCGTATGGCCTAAGGGCCCAGCCCATTTAGCCCAGCGTCATACCAAGGAGAACACTTAAATGGCAAAGTTTGAAGTAAAGAACAGCGAGGGCAAGAAGGTCGCCGAGGCCGAGCTCGCCGCTGAGGTGTACGGCATCGAGCCGAACATCCACGTTATGCACCACATCGTCAAGTGCCAGATGGCCTCTTGGCGTCAGGGCACCCAGTCTGCTAAGGGTCGCTCTGAGGTTTCCGGTGGCGGCAAGAAGCCTTGGCGTCAGAAGGGCACCGGCCGTGCCCGCCAGGGTTCCATCCGTGCTGCCCAGTGGCGTCACGGTGGCGTTGTCTTCGCCCCCAAGCCCCGTTCCTACGCTAAGCGTATGAACAACAAGGAGGTCAAGCTGGCTATGCGCTCCGCGCTGTCCGCCAAGCTGGCCGATGGCGAGCTCGTGCTCGTCGACGACTACGGCTTCGAGAAGCCTTCCACCAAGGCTGCCGTCGCCATGCTCAAGGCTCTCGGTCTTGAGGGCAAGCGTCTGACCATCATCGTTCGCGATGAGGACGTCAACGCCTACCTGTCGTTCCGCAACATTCCCAAGACGTTCATCATCACCGCTGACGAGGCCAACACCTACGATCTCGTCAACAACAACGCTGTGCTGATGCCCGCCGACATCGCCGCTCACTTCGGGGAGGTGCTTGCATAAATGACCGCCCACGAGATCATCATCCGTCCGATCGTGTCCGAGCGTTCCTTCTCCGGCATGGAGCTGAACAAGTACACGTTCGAGGTCGCCAAGGATGCTAACAAGTATCAGATCAAGGACGCTGTCGAGGAGATCTTCGGCGTCAAGGTCGTTCGCGTGAACACCCTGACGGTCAAGCCCAAGACCAAGCGCGTGCGCTATGTCGCCGGCAAGACCCGTTCTTGGAAGAAGGCCATCGTCACGCTGGCCGAGGGCGACACCATCGAGGTCTTTGGCAACCAGGCCTAAGACTCGCTGCTGTTGAGTGAGCTCATGCCTCCCAAATAGGGGAGGCGGGAGCTCAAGGTTTTGGGCGTATTAAATGGACACGCCCGGAACCGTGTATACGTCCGGTGTCATCGCACCCGAGGCAGAACCTCGAATCCCTGTCTGCGATGGCTAACGGATTCCTATTGAAAGGGATTGTAATGGCTGTAAAGCACCTTAAGCCGACCTCCGCTGGTAGGCGTTGGCAGACGATCTCCGACTTCTCCGAGATCACCTGCACCAAGCCCGAGAAGTCTCTTCTCGAGCCCCTGCCCAAGAAGGCCGGTCGTAACAACAACGGCCGCATCACCACCCGCCACCAGGGCGGCGGCGTGAAGCGTCGTTACCGCGTGATCGACTTCAAGCGCAACAAGGACGGCGTGCCCGCCAAGGTTGCCACGATCGAGTACGATCCGAACCGTTCCGCTCGCATCGCTCTGCTGCACTACGCTGACGGTGAGAAGCGCTACATCCTGGCCCCCAAGGGCCTCGAGGTCGGTCAGACCATCATGTCCGGTTCTGACGCCGACATCAAGCCGGGCAACGCTCTGCCCCTCGCCGACATCCCCGTCGGTACGCTCATCCACGCCGTCGAGTTCCAGCCGGGCAAGGGCGCTGCTATCGCCCGTTCCGCCGGTAACTCCTGCCAGCTGATGGGTAAGGAGGGCAAGTACGCTATCGTCCGTATGCCTTCCTCCGAGATGCGCCGCATCCTCGTTACCTGCCGCGCCACCGTCGGTGAGGTCGGCAACGCCGATCACTCCAACATCGTCATCGGCAAGGCCGGCCGTAAGCGTCACATGAACGTGCGCCCGACCGTCCGCGGTACCGTCATGAACCCTGTCGACCACCCGCACGGCGGTGGCGAGGGCAAGAACCACACCTCTGGTCGTCCCTCCGTTACCCCCTGGGGTAAGCCGACGAAGGGCCTTCGTACGCGCAAGAAGAAGAAGGTCTCGAATCAGCACATCATTCGTCGCCGTAAGAAGTAATTTCGGATACCGAGTTTTAGGAGAAAGCACTTATGAGCAGAAGTCTCAAAAAGGGCCCGTTCGTGGAGACTCGCCTTCTCTCGCGTATCACCGCGATGAACGAGGCTGGCAAGAAGGACGTCGTGAAGACCTGGTCCCGCGCGTCCACCATCTTCCCCGAGATGGTTGGTCACACCATCGCCGTCCACGACGGCCGCAAGCATGTGCCCGTGTATGTTACCGAGTCCATGGTTGGTCACAAGCTCGGCGAGTTCGCGCCGACTCGTACGTTCCGTGGCCACAAGGCCAAATAGGGGGTTAACCGTAAATGGCAACTAAGTCTATTGAAACTGAGGCCACCGAGGTTCGCGCCGTCGCTAAGTACGTGCGTGTTTCCCCCAGCAAGGCCCGCCTGGTGGTCGATCTGATCCGCCGCAAGCCTGTCGCTCAGGCCTTCGACATCCTCCACTTCTGCGACCGCGCCGTCGCCGTGGATGTCGAGAAGGTTCTCCGTTCCGCCGTTGCGAACGCCGAGAACAACAACGGTCTGCGTGCCGACAACCTGGTTGTCGCCGCTGCCTATGTTGACGAGGGTCCGACGCTTAAGCGCATCCGTCCCCGCGCCAAGGGTTCCGCTTCTCGCATTCTGAAGCGTACTTCCCACATCACCGTCGTCGTTGCTCCTCGAAAGGAGGCGTAAAGCTGTATGGGTCAGAAAGTCTACCCCACCGGCTTCCGTCTTGGCATCACCGAGAACTGGCGCTCCCGCTGGTTCGCAGAGAAGGATTACGCTAAGACCCTCGGTAACGATCTCGAGATCCGCAAGTACCTCGAGAAGCGTCTTTCCCGCGCAGCTGTCTCCCGCGTCGAGATCGAGCGCGCTGGCGACAAGGTGAAGGTCATCATCCTCACCGCTCGCCCCGGCGTTGTCATCGGTAAGAAGGGTGCCGAGATCGATACCCTCCGCACCGAGCTCGAGAAGGTCGCTGGCGTCTCCAAGGGCCAGCTCTCCGTCGACGTTGTCGAGATCAAGCGCCCCGAGCTCGACGCCAACCTCGTTGCTCAGTCTATCGCCGAGCAGCTCGAGGGCCGCGTTGCCTTCCGTCGCGCTATGCGCAAGGCTGTCCAGTCCGCCCGCAAGGCCGGCGCTAAGGGCATCCGTATCCAGTGCTCCGGTCGTCTCGGCGGTGCCGAGATGGGCCGTCGTGAGTGGTACCGTGAGGGTCGCGTACCTCTGCACACCCTCCGTGCCAAGATTGACTACGGCACGGCTGTCGCCAGCACCACCATGGGCGCTTGCGGCGTGAAGGTCTGGATCTACCTGGGCGAGAAGCTCCCGGGCCAGCCTGTTCCCAACCCTGCACTCGAGGGCTCTTCCCGTCCTCGTCGTCGTAACTCCGAGAGGAGGGGTCAGTAGTGCTTGCCCCTAAGCGTATTCTTCACCGCAAGGTGCAGCGTGGCTCCATGAAGGGCCAGGCCAAGGGTAATACCGAGCTGCATTTCGGCGAGTTTGGTATCCAGGCTCTCGAGGCCCATTGGATCACCAACCGTCAGATCGAGGCCGCTCGTATTGCCATGACCCGCTACATGAAGCGTGGCGGTCGTGTCTACATCACGATCTTCCCCGATAAGCCCATCACCAAGAAGCCCGCTGAGACTCGCATGGGTTCTGGTAAGGGTAACCCCGAGGAGTGGGTGGCCGTCGTCAAGCCCGGCCGCATCATGTTCGAGGTCAAGGGCGTGCCCGAGGAGGTCGCTCGCGAGGCTCTGCGTCTTGCACAGCACAAGCTTCCCATCAAGACCAAGATTGTTGCTGCTAAGAACGCTGAGCAGCGCATCGAGAAGGAGATGGCTGAGGAGGCCGCTCTCGAGGCCAAGTGGGCTGCTGAGGACGCCGCCGCCGCCAAGGAGGAGAACTAATGAAGCCCGCAGAGATTCGTGAGCTCTCGGACGCTCAGCTCGTTGAGAAGCTGAAGGAAATGCGCGCCGAGCTCTTTAACCTTCGTTTCCAGATGGCCACCAGCCAGCTGGACAACACCGCTCGCGTCAACACCGTGAAGAAGGACATCGCTCGCGTCCTCACGGAGCAGCGCGCCCGCGAGATCGCAGCGGAGAAGTCCGCTGTCGCCGAGTAGGACCTAAGGAGAGAACATGACTGATTCGCGTAACTCGCGTAAGGTCCGTACGGGTGTCGTTACCTCCGTCTCCGGTGCCAAGACCATTGTTGTCACCATCACCGAGCGCAAGCGTCACCCCAAGTACGGCAAGATGATGACCAGCTCCAAGAAGCTGCACGCTCACGACGAGGAGTGCACGGCTGGCGTGGGCGACACCGTCCGCGTTATGGAGACCCGTCCTATGTCCAAGATGAAGCGTTGGCGCCTCATCGAGGTCGTCGAGCGCGCTAAATAAGCAGTCGCTCTTACGACTTGTACGTTTCCGAAGATGTGCGTATGCCTGGCTTGCATACCACGGGCCGCATAAAGGCTGCGCACCTCTCTTCGGTTCTTAGTTCGGAGGAACATCTACCATGATTCAGATGCAAACCATGCTGAACGTCGCCGACAACTCCGGCGCTCGCAAGATTCGCTGCATCAAGGTGCTTGGCGGTTCCAAGCGTCGTTATGCAGGCATCGGCGATGTGTTCATCGGTGCTGTCCAGGAGGCTACCCCTGGCGCCAACGTCAAGAAGAAGGACGTTGTCCGTTGCGTCGTCGTTCGCACCGTTAAGGAGATCCGCCGCAAGGATGGCTCCTACATTCGCTTTGATGAGAACGCCTGCGTTGTCATCAACAACGATGGTTCGCCCGTCGGTACCCGTATCTTCGGGCCCGTCGCTCGCGAGCTTCGTGACAAGAAGTACATGAAGATCGTCTCGCTCGCTCCCGAGACCCTGTAGTTAGGGGAGATATATGTATATCAAGAAGGGCGATAAGGTCCAGGTCCTCTCTGGCAAGGATCGCGGCAAGCAGGGCGTTATCCTGCGTGCTCTCCCCGCCGAGAACAAGGTCGTTGTCGAGGGCGTTTCGGTCGTCAAGAAGGCCGTCAAGCCCAACGCTGCCAACCAGCAGGGCGGCATCGTTTCGCAGGAGGCTCCCATCGATGCCTCCAACGTCAATCTCGTTTGCCCCGAGTGCGGTAAGGTTACCCGCGTCGGTCACGAGAAGGACGGCAAGAACAAGCTGCGCGTCTGCAAGAAGTGCGGCCACAAGTTCTAAGCTGCCCGCAACATCAAGTTGCTAGCAAAGGCCCGGATGCCCCACGGCACCCGGGTCTTTTTCTATCCCTACTCATTGGGGACAGACTTAAATGAGTGGCCGTTGAAATGCCGGCACCTGGGGGCGTTCATTTTCTGTCGGCAGCTGGGGACGACCATTCATTGGGGACAGACTTAAATGACCAGTCGTTGGGGGGACAGTCTCTATGTGCCGGCAGTTTGGGACGATCCTTTGATGTCTGATGCCCCCAGAGGGGTGAAGTAATACAGCTGGGTCTGTCTTTTAGGGCTTTGGTGTTCCGCCCTTTTATGTTTCACAAGGATCGTCGCATGCGCATTTACGCGCATAGCCTTGCGCGACAATGCGCATAACTGCGCAAACATCTGCCAACTATGGCTAAATAATGACCGATAAGCAAATAAATACGCAAACACGAGCAGATACGCGCGCAATTGTGCGACTATAGGTTTGTTAGAAATGAAGGACTTCCGATGATTCAGGAGGCACATCATGGCAGATTCCAAACAGGCTCCGCTCGACGCCGAGGCAGCCGCAAAGGCGGCGTTTGCCTCGGTCCAGAATCAGCCGTTCCCAAACGACATCTTTACGGCTCCCGAGCTTCGTTGGGCTGTAATTGGGTGTGGCGTTATCGCCAACCAGATGGCTCAGTCTCTCGCCCTTGCCGGCCGAAAGCTCGCGGGCGTTGCCAACCGCACGCTGTCCAAGGCTCAGGCTTTTGCAGAGCAGTATGGCGTTGAGAAGGTCTATGGCACGGTCGAGGATCTCTACGCCGATCCGGACATTGACGCAGTCTATATCACCACGCCGCACAACACGCATATCACCTATCTGCGAGCCGCTCTGGCAGCTGGCAAGCACGTGCTCTGCGAGAAGGCCATTACCCTCAATTCCGCCGAGCTTGACGAGGCCCGTGCCATTGCCGACGAGCACAACGTGGTCCTTATGGACGCCACCACGGTGCTTCACATGCCCTTGTATCAGGAGCTGCGTCGTCGCATGGATGTCGGCGAGTTCGGCCGCATGAATCTCGCTCAGCTCAACTTTGGCAGCTATAAGGAGTACGGCGACCTGACCAACCGCTTCTACAACCGTAGCCTTGCCGGTGGCGCCATGCTCGACATTGGCGTGTATGCGCTCTCCGTTATGCGCCTCTTTATGGCGAGCCAGCCCGCTGAGGTTGTCTCGCTGGGCAACACCTGTGAGACCGGTGTCGACGTTGCGGGCGGCATTGTCTGCCGTAACGCCGAGCAGCAGCTGGGTGTTGTGAGCCTCACGCTCCACTCCAAGCAGCCCAAGCGCTCGGTCATCAGCTTCGACAAGTGCTATATCGAGGTCAACGAGTATCCGCGCGCCGATCACGCGACCATCGTGTGGACTGTGGACGGCCACCGCGAGGAGGTCCACGCCGGCACCGAAGCTTACGCCCTTTGCTATGAGATGGCCGATCTTGAGAAGGCCGTTGCCGGCGACGACTCCAAGCGCGAGCTGCTGGATTATGCTTCTGATGTTATGGAGCTTATGACCAAGCTCCGCGCCGATTGGGGAGTCGTGTACCCCGAGGAGGAGTAAGCGATGCTTGCGGAAGATAGGCTCAATGCGATCGTGTCGATGGTGCAGCAGGCCGGCTCGGTTACCGTGCCGGAACTTGCCGAGGCCCTGGGCGTGACACCGTCCACCATTCGCCGTGACTTGCAAACGCTCGACCGCGCGCACCGTATCGCCAAGGTGCACGGAGGTGCGACGAGTCTGGAGCGCGCGCACGTGACGCGCGACTTGACGATCAGCGAACGCAGTGATCTCCATAACGATGACAAGGAGCGCATCTGTGCTCGTGCCGCGGCCCTGGTGGAGCCCGATAGCTTTGTGTATATCGATTCGGGCTCAACGACCCTCAAGCTCATCGAGCATCTTCCGCGTCTCGACGGCGTCACCTATGTGACCGATTCCGTGCTCCATGCTCAGCACCTTGCTTTGCGCGGCATGCGTACCGTGGTGCTGGGCGGCGAGCTCAAACCCGAGACCGAGGCGCTCGTTGGCCCCGATGCCTTGGCAACCCTGGACCGCTATAACTTCAACTGCGGCTTTTGGGGATCCAACGGCATCGCGGCCGAGCAAGGTCTCACCACACCGGATATCGAGGAAGCACAGGTCAAGCGTATCTCGATGCGCCATACCGCCAAACGCTTCGTAATCTCGGACGCCAGTAAATTTGGCATGGTGGCGCCCGTCAAGTTCGCGGACTTCCGCGACGCAACGATTATTACCGCAGGCGAGGTCCCCGCCAAGTACCGGGCAATGGACAACGTCATCACGGTCTAGCAGCAGGGGACGGGCTAAGGCCAAAACCACCACAAAGGGGCCTGTCCCCATTGTGGTGGTTAGCAACGGAAACCGAGTAGTTTTCTCAATAGAAAAGCGGCAACGTCCATCACGGGCGTTGCCGCTTTCGTTGTCTACCGGTTTGTCTACGTCTGTAACAACTGGACCGTTAAAAGTGGGTTAGATGTTACAGAGTGAGATACTTCCGAACCGCACCGTCCCTTTGTCTCAATCTGTAACATCTTGGGCCGATTTTGCCGAGTTATTGTTACAGATTGAGATTTTTCCTTGAGAGGGATTCGAATGTCTCGATCTGTAACAGATAGGCCGGAAAATGGGTTCTAACTGTTACAGATCGAGACGTTTTGGGACCGCGGCTGAGCCATCGCGGCAAAACCACCACAAAGGTGCCTGTCCCCATTGTGGTGGTTTAGGGCTCCCAGGGGCAGGGGGCTTCGATGTAGATGTGCTCGCCGGTTACGGGATGCGTAAAGGACACGCTGTGGGCGTGGAGCATCAGGCCGCAGGGGCGCGGCGTTCCGTACAGGTCGTCGCCAACCAGGGGATGACGCTCGCTCGCCAGGTGCACGCGAATCTGATGCTTGCGGCCGGTGAGCAGCTCGACATCAATATACGAGCGCGTGGGCAGGCCACGGCGGCTCTTAAGACGCTTGAGTACCTTGACGCGCGTCTGAGACGGCTTGCCGCTGGCGCCGACGCGCATCTTGCGGCTGTCGTGGCGGTCGCGGGCGATGGGCTTGTCGATGAGCTTTTCGTTCCAGTCGATCTTGCCCTCGGCGAGCGCCAGATAGTGCTTTTCGAAGGCGTGGTCGATGACCATCTGGTCAAAAGCGGGTTGCGTCTGCTTGTCGAGCGAGAACAGCACAACGCCGGTGGTGTTGCGGTCCAGGCGGTTGAGCGGCTGCATGTCGGTCGCGGCAAAGCCGTCGCCCATCGCCAGCAGCAGGTCGCTGGCGTAGTCGGTAAGTGTGCGTTCACCGGTGCCGTCGCCGTGGACGATCATGCCGGCGGGCTTGTCGATGGCCATGAGCCAGGCATCGCAGTAGAGGACTTGAGGTTCTTCGTTCACGTGTAAGCCTTTCGGTTAGCTAATTCCCACAAACATGCAGCCCGAGGTAGCGCCGCGCAGGCGGGCGGCGGGCTTGCGGCCGGCTTGAGCCGCCTCGACGGCACGACGGACGCGGGCGACGGCACGGCCCACCTCATCCGTCTCGAGCAGGGTTCCGTCGACCATAAGACGGCGCACGCCGGCATCGAGTAACTGTGGAACCTGAGGCGTGAGGTCGATGGGGTAGGCGTCGTACAAGCGAGAGCGGCCGTGGATGTCGGTGCGTACGGGCATGACCTTGCCGTCGATATTCTTGAGCGAGAGCTTGCGGGCACGCAGACGGCAGTTGGCGCAATCGTGGATGCAGCCGTTGGCAACTTGCAGAATGCAATGCTCGCTTGTCATGACGCGCGGGCGGCCAAAGACGGTGATGCCCAGAGTCGCGGGCGCGGCGGCGCCGAGCGAGACAATCTCGTCGAGCGTGATCTCGGGCGAGAGCCAAAATGCAACGGCTCCGCGCCCGGCAAGCGCCTCCATGCAGGGCGTGTTGTGCACCGGCAGGCAAGAGCGAATCTCGGCCGTGGCGCCAACCTGGGCGGCCAGGGCAAGCTCAGAGATGTTGCCAATAGCGACCGTAGCGCCGGCAACAACCCACGGGTCGACGCGTACGTGGTCGACGGCGCGGCAGACCTCGTCGAGTACGGGCACGATACCCTGGTCAAATGCATCGGCAGGGGAGAGTCCGACAGCCTCGAGCGCATCGGTGGTCATATAGATGCGCGTTACACCCTCGGCGCGAGCGGCCTCGGCGGCCTCGAGCGAGGTGACGGTGGCGCAGATCTGCGGCTCATCGCGGTAGTGCTCGGGCGCGGGGCGGGAATCACTGGTTACAATCGCCGGCAGCTCGAGCGTTTTCGCGCGCTCCTCGTACGGTGCCAGAATGGCCTCCTCCAGCGCCTTGCAGGCGGCGGCGCGCACCTTGTGCACAGCGGAGAAGCCCATGCCGCAGCCCTTATCGAGTGCCACATCAAAGCTCGCGGACTCAAAGGGCGAGGACCCCATGCGGCCCACATGCTCTACCAGATCGGACGCCTCGACCGCGCGGGTCTTGGCGGCCTCGACGGTAAAGCCCGTGGCCGTGGCCGTAAGCGAAGGGGCGTCGCAGCAAGTAAGCGTGACGGCAAACGGTTCGCCCAAACGCGCCACAACGGTTACATCAACGGCGCGGCGGCGCAGCACATCGCGCTTGAGCGCGGCGCCGGCAGCGTCAATGGCGCGCTGGCTTCGAATCACGCGCACGCGGCAGCCCTCGGGCATGCTGCGGGGCACGCGGCATTCGATGATGTCGCCGGCGGCGGCATCATCAGCGGCAATGGTGGTCAGGAACTGGTCAAATTCGTTATCGTGGCGAAGCTCCAGCAGGTCGCCCTTGCCCACGGGCTCAAACAGCTCAATGCGGGCGATGGCAGCGCGGCGACGGCGGTCGTCGGGTTTGAGCCCGCGCACATCGCGGTTGGCCAGACGGCTGCCCAGCACCGTGCCTACGATCTGGCCGCGGTTGTTGGATCGCTCGTAACTCATCATCTCGTCGCCCGAGGTGCCGTCCTGATAGGCGTGCGTAAAGTCGCGGTTAAAGCAACGCTTGAGCTGGCGCTGGCGGGCGGCCTCCTCGTCCTTGGCCACGGTGGCTCCGGCCAGCATATCGTCAATTTCGTGACGGTACACATCGACGATGGAATACACGTAATCGGGGGCCTTCATGCGGCCCTCGAGCTTGAGCGATGCGGCGCCGGCGTCATGCAGACGGCGAACAAGCTGCGAAGTGTTGGTGTCGCGCGGGCACAGTGCGCGCTCGCGACCGGCAGGGGAAAGCGCGCGGCCGTTCTCGTCGATCAGCTCGTAAGGCAGGCGACAGGGCTGAGCGCACATGCCGCGGTTGGCAGAGCGGCCCGCCATGGCAAAGCTCGAAAGCAGGCACAGGCCCGAGTAGCAAAAGCAGATGGCGCCATGGCTAAAGACCTCAAGGTCCACATCGGGCGCGGCGTCGTGGATGGTGGCGATCTCGTCAATGGAGAGCTCACGCGAGAGGGTCACACGGTCGGCGCCCTGCTCGCGACACCAAAGGGTTCCGCGGTCGTCGTGGATGTTCGCCTGGGTCGAGATATGCGTCTCGATGCCGGGCATCGTGCGCTTGACCTCAAAGAACAGGCCCCAGTCCTGGATAATGAAGGCGTCGGCGCCCAGCGTGGAGCAGCGATGGATGAGTTGCAGCGCATCGCCCATCTCGGACTGCTTGATGACGATGTTGACCGTGACGTAGACGCGCGACCCGGCTAGATGTGCGGCGCGGCAGGCTTGCTCAAAGGCCTCGTCGGTAAAGTTGGTGGCCTTGCGGCGGGCGTTGAAGCTGCCCATGCCGCAGTAGATGGCGTCTGCCCCGGCGGCGAGCGCGGCGGCAAAGGGCTCGGGCCCTCCGGCGGGCGCCAAAAGCTCGGGTCTGCGGTTGGTGGTTCGACTGGCGGTTGCGGTCATATCCTGCCTTTCAAAATGCTCAGATACTCAAAAGTATAGTGGCGCCGTTGCGGCAGGCTATGCCCGTGCTCCAAGCGGGATAAAGTCTTCAGCAGCTTGGACTGGCTGCTCCACATGAGAACCGTTCAGCGGTTCGGGGAGACCGTTGGGCGATAAAATATTCTCGCAAGCTGATAATATTCTTGCATCGTGCGGAAACCTTGAGTACTATCCCAATCAAGCGCGGTGTTCAGACCGAACTGTGCCTCCCGGTGCGAACGCCGCGCTCACGCTCTCTATCTGATCGTAAGGAGAAAAACATGAGCAAGACCGTCGTGTCTTCCGATAACGCACCCGCAGCCATCGGCCCGTATTCCCCTGGTATCCAGACCGGCAACATGGTGTTTTTGTCCGGCCAGCTGGGCATCGATCCCGCGACCGGCAAGATGCCCGAGGGCGTCGAGGCCCAGGCCAAGCAGTCCCTCGCCAACGTCGAGGCCCTGCTGACCGCTGTCGGCGCCACCTTTGCCGATGTCGTCAAGACCACGGTCTACCTGGCCGACATTGCCGACTTCGCTGCCGTGAACGAGATCTACGCCTCCAAGTTTGAGGCCCCGTTCCCCGCGCGCAGCGCCTTCCAGGTTGCCGCCCTTCCGGCTGGCGGTCTGGTTGAGATCGAGGTCGTCGCCGCTCTCTAAGGCGTTGGCAACAACTAAACATGACATGCAAAAAGACCCTGCAGTGCGAGCTGCAGGGTCTTTTGTCAAGCGATGCGACAAAAATGATCCGTTTTCCTCCGCTCCCAAGGAATCAGCGGGTTAGCCTTCCTTGCGGACTTTTTGCAGGTAGCGGTAGACGCTGGGCTCCGAGATGCCCAGCGCGGTGGCGGCGCAGGCCACGGCTCCCTTGAGCATGAACACCCCGTTGCCGTTGAGGTGGCGAATGACGTCCACGCGGTCGCTCTGACCAAGCGACGCTACATCCAGCCCGCGCGCGCTCAGCAACTCGGTAATGCTGCGGTCGATGAGCTCCTGTGTAGACTCCGAAAGACTTTCGACTTCGATAGACGCAGGCTCCGCCTGCCTGGGCACAGCGTCGAAGCATGCCATGAGCTGCTGCGCCATGGCGTTGATGGAGCGCACGGTCGAGAGGTCGGTGTTGACGCAGAGCATACCGACGATCTCGTCATTCTCGCGGATAAAGTACGTCGCCGACTCCAGCGTCTTGCCACCGGCACCGCGCCCCTCGTAGCCCGTAATAAACGGCAGGTCGCGATACTTGGCGTCGTGCATGATCTTGAGTGCCAGATCGGTGGCGGGGCCGCCGACCTTGCGGCCGCTCACGATGCCGTTGCGAATATCGACGATGGCGTGGTCGGGATCCGAGAAATCGTGCAGCACGATTTCGCTGTTCTTACCGAGTATCTGCTCCAGGAAATCGACCATCGGCAAAAAGCGACGTACGGTCTCGTTCACGGGCAGCTCCTTGGGGTGAAATCGGAAATGTTCATAACAATTTTTTCTCATGGTAACACGCCATTCCTCATCTCGCATATTCGCAGGTACATTGCGTAATACAGACGAACGGTAGGAATTTGGCGGTAAACGGTCGACCAAAAGAAAAGTTAGATGTTATTTTGACCAGACACTTTCCTGACCTGCGGAAATGTATTGTCTCAGCTCAAGAATAGTATGATAACAAAAAATTATTATTGAGAATGAGAATCATCTTTAATACGATATGCAACGAAGGCACAACCTCAACCCCGCACTGCGTCACAATAGAGCGTTAGATGCGAAAACAACTATTTCGAGGATTGGTGGTCAAATGACCCAGGAGACGGTTACGAACGGCACTGAAGCCCTGTTCACTCGTGAAGGCATGCCTCCCGTTAAGGAAATGATCCCGTGTGCCCTTCAGCACGTACTGGCTTCGTTTGCCGGTATCATCACCCCGGCTGTCATCATGGCTGGCGTCTACGGCTTTAATAGCCAGCAGAGCACCGACATCATCCAGGTCGCGCTCATTCTTTCGGCAATCGACACGGCCCTTCAGGCCTTCGCTCCCTTCCGTCGCATCGGCGGCGGCCTGCCCATCGTCATGGGCGTTTCGTTCGCGTTCCTCCCGGCCCTCCAGGCCATGGGTGCCTCGGGCTTTAGCTTTGGCGCTCTGCTGGGCGGCGAGATCGTCGGCGGCGCCGTCGCGGTCCTCTTTGGTCTGGCCTACAGCAAGATTAAGTGGCTGTTCCCGCCTGTCGTGACCGGTACGGTCATCTTCTCCATTGGCGTCTCTCTCTATCCCACGGCCGTCAAGTACATGGCCGGTGGCATGGGCACGCCGCTGTGGGGCACTCCGCAGGCCTGGTGCGTCGCTCTTATCACCTTCGCCGTGGTCTTTGCGCTCGCCAACTTTGGCAAGGGCACGCTCAAGCTGGGATCCGTGTTCTTTGGCATGATCGTTGGCATGATCGTTTCGATTCCCTTTGGCATGATCGACTTCTCCAGCGTTGCCACCGCTCAGGTCTTCGCCCTTCCCAAGCTCATGCCCTACGCGCTCGAGTTTGATCCCGAGGTCTGCATTACCCTCGCCGTCGTGTTCCCCATGGTTGCCATCCAGGTTATCGGTGACGTCTCCGCCGCCTGCCTGGGCTCCATCGACCGTATGCCCACCGAGCGCGAGCTCTCCGGCGCTATCGTGTCCCAGGGTCTCACCTCTATGGTCGGCGGCCTGCTGGGCGGTCTTCCCACCAGCGCCCTTGGCCAGAACGTGGGCATCATCTGCTCCAACAAGGTCGTCAACAAGTGGGTCTTTGTGATCATCGCGGCCGTCTTTGCCATCGCCGGTCTGTTCCCGCAGCTCTCTGCTGTCCTTTCCGCTATCCCGCAGCCCGTCATCGGCGGCGCGACCGTCGGCGTCTTTGGCACCATCACTATGAACGGCGTGCGCATGTTCACTCGCGAGGGCCTCACGCAGCGCACTACCACCATCGTCGGTACCTCCGTCGTCTTTGGCCTGGGTATCTGGATGGCCAGCGGTTGCCTTGCCGGCGAGGGTATGCCCGCCTGGGTGTCCACCGTCATCGGCTCCAATGCCGTAACCCCCACTGCCATCATGGCCATTGTCCTTAACCTGATCCTTCCGCAGACGCCGGTCGTGGCTCAGCACATCGATGCTGCCAAGGATGCCGCCGTGGATCTGGTCTTGCCCGAGAGCAAGAAGTAACCAATTCGGTGCTATTCGTCGGCGGGCGCATCGCCTCGTCCGCCGACGTCATGCGGCGCCAAGCCGCACTTCAAAGGGTTTGTCCCTTTGGTGAAGCGTTGACGGGAGAGGGCCCGTTTCCGGTGTAGGCCGGCGCTTCGCACTCCGCCATGTCAGAGGTGTCAAACCCCGCCTCTGATGTTGAAGGGAGCATTCATGCTTCTGGTCGCTAACGGTTCCGTTTTTACCCGCAACGCTCAGACCCCGTTTATTCCAAACGGTGCGGTCGCCATTGACGGAGATACGATCATCGAAGTGGGCCCCGAGTGCGAGCTCAAGGCCAAGTACCCGGATGCCGAGTACGTCGACGCCCAGGGCAACCTCATCATGCCCGGACTCATCAACTGCCACACCCACATCTACTCGGGTCTGGCCCGCGGCCTTGCCATTAAGGGCTGCAACCCCACCAACTTCCTGGAGAATCTTGAGCAGCAGTGGTGGAAGATCGACGACAACCTGACGCTCGACGGCACCAAGGCCAGCGCCTATGCCACGATCCTGGACTCCATCCGCGACGGCGTCACCACGATCTTCGATCACCACGCGAGCTTCTGCGAGATCCCGGGAAGCCTCTTTACCATTAAGGATGCAGCTCAGGAGCTGGGCATGCGTTCGTGCCTGTGCTACGAGGTCTCCGATCGCCGCGGCCAGGAAAAATGCGACCAGGCCATTGCCGAGAACGCCGAGTTTGCCCAGTGGGCCGCCAAGGAGCGTCGCGATAACGACAACCACATGATCGCCGCCAT
Source organism: uncultured Collinsella sp. (assembly GCA_900541025.1). GTDB lineage: Bacteria > Actinomycetota > Coriobacteriia > Coriobacteriales > Coriobacteriaceae > Collinsella. The sequence continues at coordinate 35,396 of UQIL01000002.1, forward strand.
GTTTGGCGGACATGCCACCTTTACGCTGTCGGACGAGACCATGGACAAGATGGCCGAGGCCAACAACGGCCTGACCGGTTTCCACATCCACGTGTGCGAGGGCATGAACGACGTGTGGGACTCCCGCCTCAACCGCGGCGGTATCAGCCCCGTCGAGCGCCTGCTGCAGCACAACCTGCTCGGTCCCGACACCATGCTCGGCCACTGCATCCACGTGACGCCCGCCGAGATGGATATCGTCAAGGAGTCCGGCACCTGGCTGGTCAACAACCCCGAATCCAATATGGGCAACGCCGTGGGCTGCGCCCCCGTGCTCGAGTTCTTCCGCCGCGGCATCCCCGTGTGCATGGGCACCGACGCCTACACCCACGATATGCTCGAGAGCCTCAAGGTCTTCCTGATCATTCAGCGCCACAACGCCGCCATGCCCAACGTGGGCTGGTGCGAGGCCATGACCATGCTGTTCGAGAACAACGCCAAGATGGCCAGCAAGTACTTCGATCGCAAGCTCGGCGTGCTCGAGGCCGGCGCTGCCGCCGACGTCATCGTTATGGACTACAAGCCCTTTACGCCGCTGAGCGAGGAGAACATCGACGGCCACATGCTCTTTGGCATGATGGGCAAAAACTGCCGCACCACCATCATCAACGGCAAGGTCCTGTACAAGGATCGCGAGTTCGTCGGTATCGATGAGGAAAAGATCAACGCGTGGACCATGGCTGAGTCCAAGAAGCTCTGGAGCACGCTCAACGATCGCACCTACTAATTCACAAGTAGATTCACGCGCGCCGGATGTTTCGCCGCATCTGACGCGCGTATAGGCGGCCTCCGCGGGGTCGCCGGCGCTGTGCTAGCGCTACACCGTATTTGCGCCCGCCGCGCGGTCTCGCCGGGCGTTACAGAGAGGAGCTCATTATGAGCGACATCATGAGGCCGATCCCGTTTTCGCAGCTGATGAACTGGATCATCGAGGAGCACAAGACCCAGGACGCCATCTTTGGCGTGCGCAAGATGGTCACGACCAACCAGGAGGGCGCGCTTCCCATTTTTGACGAGCGCATCGAGACTCCGTTTGGCCCGGCCGCCGGCCCCAATACGCAGCTTGCCCAAAACATCGTGGCATCCTACGTGGCCGGTTCCCGCTTCTTTGAGCTCAAGACCGTCCAGGTTATGGACGGCGAGGAGCTCTCCAAGTGTGTGAACAAGCCCTGCATCGTGGCGCAGGACGAGTGCTACAACTGTGAGTGGTCGACCGAGCTCGAGGTTCCGCAGGCCTTTGCCGAGTACGTGAAGGCATGGTTCGCCTGCCACCTCATCGCTCGCGAGTACGGCCTGGGAAGCCCGGACGGTTTTGTCTTCAACATGTCCGTGGGTTATGACCTGGAGGGCATCAAGAGCCCCAAGGTCGACGCCTACATCGAGGGTATGAAGGACGCCAGCGGCTCCGACGTCTGGAACGAGTGCCGTACGTGGGCGCTCGCCAACCTGGACAAGTTTGAGCATGTCGACGCCGCGTTCGTCGAGTCCATCCCGGCACGCGTCTCCAACTCCATCACCGAGTCTACCCTGCACGGCTGCCCGCCGGCCGAGATCGAGCGCATCGCGACCTATCTGATCACCGAGAAGGGCCTCAACACCTACATCAAGTGCAACCCCACACTGCTGGGCTATGAGTTTGCCCGCCAGCGTCTGAACGAGCTGGGCTTTGACTACATCGTCTTCGATGACACGCACTTCCGCGAGGACCTGCAGTGGGCCGATGCCGTGCCTATGTTCGAGCGCCTGATCGCCCTGTGCGCCGAGCGCGGCCTGGAGTTTGGCGTCAAGCTGACCAACACGTTCCCCGTCGACGTGACGAGGAACGAGCTGCCCTCTACCGAGATGTACATGTCCGGCCGTTCGCTGTTCTCGCTGACCATCGAGGCTGCCCGCCGCATTACCGAGCAGTTTGACGGCAAGCTGCGCATCAGCTACTCCGGCGGTGCCACGGTCTACAACATCCGCGCCCTGTACGATGCCGGCATTTGGCCCGTTACCCTGGCGACCGACGTGCTCAAGCCCGGTGGCTACGAGCGCTTTAGTCAGATGGCCGGCGAATTTGGCGATCTGGACGGCAAGCCGTTCGCGGGCGTCTCTCTCAAGGCTGTGACCGCGATTCAGGCTGACTCGCTCACCAACCCGCTCTACAAGAAGCCGCTGCGTCCGCTGCCCGACCGCAAGGTCGCCGGCAAGAGCCCGCTTTCCGACTGCTTTACCACGCCGTGCCGCACGAGCTGCCCCATCCAACAGGATATTCCCGCCTATCTGGCGGCTGTTGACGAGGGCCGCTACGAGGACGCACTCAACATCATCATCGAGCGCAACGCCCTGCCGTTTATTACCGGCACCATCTGCCCGCATCCCTGCGGTCGTGCCTGCGAGCGTGCGTTCTACGAGCCCGAGGGCGCCCAGATTCGCGCCAGCAAGCTCAAGGCCGCCCGCGAGGCCATGACCGCCGTGCTGCCCAAGCTGCGCGCCCAGGCCATCGCCAACGACGGCGAGCGCAACGTTGCCGTTATCGGCGGCGGCCCGGCCGGCCTGGCGACGGCATTCTTCCTGACGCGTGCCGGCGTGCCCGTCACCATCTTTGAGGCCCGCGATTCGCTCGGCGGCGTGGTCCGTCACGTGATTCCCGAGTTCCGTATCGCGAGCGACGATATCTCCCACGATGCCGAGCTCTGCCTAGCCTTTGGCGCCAAGGTGCAGCTCAACGCTCGCGTTGATTCCATTGACGAGCTCAAGGACCAGGGCTTTACCGACGTGGTCGTGGCCACCGGTGCCTGGATGCCCGGCTCTGCGGGCCTGGGCGAGGGCGCCGAGCTCGACGTGCTGGAGTTCCTCGAGGCCGCCAAGAAGGGCGAGAAGCTCGAGCTGGGCGAGGACGTCGTGGTCATTGGCGCCGGCAACACCGCCATGGACGCGGCCCGCGTGGCCAAGCGCCTGGCCGGCGTGAAGAACGTGCGCCTGGTCTACCGCCGCACCAAGAAGCAGATGCCCGCCGATGAGGAAGAGCTCGATCTTGCTCTTGCCGACGGCGTTGAGTTCTGCGAGCTGCTGGCACCTAAGGCACTCAACGGCGCCGTGCTGACCTGCGATGTTATGGAGCTTGGCGAGCCGGATGCAAGCGGCCGCCGCAGCCCCGTCGCCACGGGCGAGACTGTTGAGCTTCCCGCCACCACGGTGATCTGCGCCGTGGGCGAGGGCATCGACGCCAGCCTGTACGATGCCGCGGGCGTCGAGCACGACCGTCGCGGCCGCCTTGCCGCTACCTCCACCGGCGTCGAGGGCGTCTGGGCTGCGGGCGACTGCCGCCGCGGTCCTGCCACCGTGGTCGAGGCTATCGCCGATGCCGCCGAGGTCGCCCGTGCCATCGCCGACGTGGACTTTAACAAGTACGCCGACTGCAACGAGCAGGCCGGCCGCGAGGACACTTGCTACGAGCGCAAGGGGTCGCTGTGCCGCGACAAGCGCAACTGCACCAAGACCCGCTGCCTGGGCTGCGGCTCGGTGTGCGAGGTCTGCTGCGACGTGTGCCCCAACCGCGCCAACGTGGCAATTAAGGTGCCGGGCCTGGCCAAGCATCAGGTCGTCCATGTCGACGGCATGTGCAATGAGTGCGGCAACTGCGCCGTGTTCTGCCCTTACCAGGAGGGTCGTCCCTACAAGGACAAGCTCACCCTGTTCTGGAGCGAGGAGGACATGGAGAACTCCGAGAACGAGGGCTTCCTGGCCGTGGACGAGGACCACTTTAAGGTTCGCGTCGCCGGCACGGTCCGCACCGTCTCGGTCGATGCCGTCAACACCGGTCTTCCCGAGGCCGTCCGCCTGACCATCAGGGCTGTGCGCGACAACTATTCGTACCTTCTTAAGAAATAGGCGAGTCTCTTATGGCCAAATCCATTCAACATAACGTGGCCTACGTTGCCTGCGGAAGCGGTTGCGCCTCCGCAGGCGGCGACGCCCACTGCAGCGAAGGCTGCATTGGCTGTGGCGCCTGCGTCACGGCCTGCCCCCACGGCGCCATTGCGCTGGTCGATGGCATCGCCCGCGTGGACCGCTCCAAGTGCACGGGCTGTGGCCTGTGCGGCATGGCGTGCCCGCAGCGCGTGATTGCCTTCGTCCCCGGCTACCAGAACATTCTGGTGCGCTGCAACAACACCGATAAGGGCGCCATTGCGCGCAAGGTCTGCGACACGAGCTGCATCGGTTGCGGTATGTGCGCCAAAAAGTGCCCTGCCGGCGCTATCCGCATCGAGGACAACTGCGCCCATATCGACGGCGTGGACTGCCTGTCGTGCGGCATGTGCGCCGTCGTCTGCCCGCATGGCGCCATCCACGACCGCACCGGCATCGCCGCCGGCGTGTAGAAGGGAATCACCATGGCACAGGAATTCACTTTTACCGTTAACGGCGTCGAGTGCACGACGACTCAGAACAAGCCACTGCTGCGCTATCTGCGCGACGACCTGCACATTCACTCCGCCAAGGACGGCTGCTCCGAGGGCGCCTGCGGCACCTGCACCATTCATGTGGACGGTGCGGCCGTCAAGGCGTGCGTGCTGACCACCGCTCTTGCCGCCGGCCGCAACATCGTGACCGTCGAGGGCCTGCCCGAGGACGTGCGCGAGGCCTTTGTGTACGCCTTTGGCGCCGTGGGCGCCGTGCAGTGCGGTTTTTGCATTCCCGGCATGGTCATGGCGGGTGCGGCGCTCATCGCCGAGGACCCCGAGCCCACTGAGGAGCAGATCAAGTACGCCATTCGCGGTAACGTCTGTCGCTGCACCGGCTACAAAAAGATTATCGAGGGCATCTCGCTGGCCGCTGCGGTGCTCCGCGGCGAAAAGCAGATCGACGAGGACCTGGAGCGCGGCGATGACTACGGCGTGGGCAAGCGCGCCTTCCGTATTGACGTGCGCAAGAAGGTGCTCGGCGAGGGCAAGTATCCCGACGACATCGACGAGCTCGATCAGCCGGGCCTGACCTATGCCAGCGCCGTGCGCTCCAGGTATCCGCGCGCCCGCGTGCTCTCCATCGACACCTCCAAGGCCGAGGCCCTGCCCGGTGTAGTGGGCATCCTGCGCGCCGAGGACGTGCCGGTCAACCAGGTCGGCCACCTTATCCAGGACTGGGACGTCATGATCGCTCAGGGCGATATCACCCGCTGCGTGGGCGATGCCATCGTGCTGGTGGTCGCCGAGGACGAGGCGACGCTCGAGAAGGCCAAGAAGCTCGTAAAGATTGACTACGAGCCGCTGGAGCCCGTGCGCAACATTGTCGAGGCCAGGGCCGCCGATGCCCCGCGCCTGCATGACAGCTTCTTTGCCTTCGGCAACACGGTGGAGCTCAAGGACAACGTGTGTCAGAGCCGTCACGTGACGCGCGGCGACGCCGCCAAGGCGCTGGCAGAGAGCGCGTTTACCGTGACGCAGCGCTTTACCACGCCCTTTACCGAGCATGCCTTCTTGGAGCCCGAGTGCGCCGTTGCCTTCCCGTACAAGAACGGCGTCAAGGTGCAGTCGACCGACCAGGGTGCCTACGACACGCGCAAAGAGTGCGCCCATATGTTTGGCTGGGATAGCGAACCCGAGCGCGTGGTCGTCGAGACCATGCTCGTGGGCGGCGGCTTTGGCGGTAAGGAGGACGTTTCGATCCAGCACCTGGCCGCGCTTGCTGCCTATAAGTTCCAGCGTCCTGTGAAGTGCAAGCTCACGCGTGCCGAGTCGCTCGCGTTCCATCCCAAGCGTCATGCCATGGACGGTACCTTTACGCTGGGTTGCGACGCCGAGGGCAACTTTACCGGCCTGGATTGCGAGATCAACTTTGACACCGGCGCCTACGCGTCGCTGTGCGGCCCGGTGCTCGAGCGCGCTTGCACGCATGCTGTCGGCCCCTACAAGTACCAGAACACCGACATTCGCGGTTATGGCTACTACACCAACAACCCGCCCGCCGGCGCGTACCGTGGCTTTGGCGTCTGCCAGTCCGAGTTTGCGCTCGAGAGCCTAATCGACCTGCTGGCCGAGAAGGTCGGCCTGGATCCGTGGGAGATTCGCTACCGCAACGCCATCGAGCCGGGCGAGGTTTTGCCCAACGGTCAGATTGCCGACTGCTCCACGGCGCTGAAGGAGACACTGCTCGAGGTCAAGGATGCCTACTATGCGCATCCCGGACACGCCGGCATTGCCTGCGCCATGAAGAACGCCGGCGTGGGCGTGGGCCTGCCCGATGCCGGCCGCTGCAAGATTCGCATCGAGAACGGCGCGGCCGTGGTCTATGCCGCCACGTCCGACATTGGCCAGGGCTGTAACACCGTCTTTTTGCAAGACGTTGCCGAGGCATGCGGCCTGCCGCTTCGCTGCATCGCCAACGGCGAGTGCTCCACCGAGAACGCTCCCGACTCCGGCACCACGTCTGGCTCGCGTCAGACGGTCGTGACCGGCGAGGCCGTGCGCGGTGCCGCCTTCCTGCTGCGCGATGCCATGCTTGATATCGAGGCCGGCAAGTCTGCGCCCGCCGCTCCCGTGAGTGCGCATGGTGACGGTGTCAAGATTGAGTACGACGACGGTCGCGCATATCAGCTGCGCGCGCAGGAACTCGTCGCCGGCCAGGGCATGCATCCCCAGGATCCCGCGACCGCCATCAAGGCGCTCGAGGGATGCGAGTTTGGCTACGTGTATCTGGAGCCGACCGACAAGCTGGGCGCCGACGTTCCCAATCCCAAGAGCCACATCTGCTACGGTTTTGCCACGCATGTGGTCATTCTGGATGATGACGGCCGCGTGAGCGAGGTCTATGCCGCGCACGATTCCGGCAAGGTGGTCAATCCCATCTCCATCCAGGGTCAGATCGAAGGCGGCGTGCTCATGGGTATGGGCTATGCGCTTACCGAGGACTGGCCGCTCAAGGACTGCGTGCCCCAGGCAAGGTACGGTACGCTCGGGTTGTTCCGTGCGCCCGAGATTCCGGATATCCACGCCATTTACGTGGAGAAGGACGAGCTGCTGCCTGTGGCATATGGCGGCAAGGGCATCGGCGAGATCGCAACGATCCCCACGGCGCCCGCCGTACAGAACGCCTACCGCGCGTTTGACGGCAAGCTGCGTCCAGATCTGCCCATGGTGGATACGCCGTACAGCCGCGCCCGTCACCGCGGGTAGGGTAGGACGCGCACGGCCATTGCTGACGGGCTGTTCGCGCTCAGCATCAACTACATACGCTGCGCCTTTGGCCCCGGCTCCATCGCGAGCTGGGGCCTTTTGTTTGGAGCGGAGACAGCATCCCGGAATTCGGGCAATCCGGTGGTCAGGGGTTGAGCGAGCGTCGCGCTAAGGATGCCAAGCGTAAAACCTTCAATGAACATAGCGTAAAAACTACATTGAAAGTAGCGTAAAAACAGCATTGAGAATGGCGTAATTTCGCATATCGCATGATCGCCCGAGCTTGCACACGGTCTTTTGCGAGCTCTTGCCATGAACGAGAGCCAGGCTGTCACGTACAAGACGCTTATAAAGGACGCCTCGTACGGTGAGGCGGGCCCCGACGAGAGGACCATCGCTGCGTACCTGGATCTCTTCAACAGGCTCAAGCTGACCGAGGACCTGTGCGGATGGGAGCCGCCCATGCGCTCGAAGGCCCGCGTTCGCGTGCGCCCCAAGCGCTACTTCTGCGACCCGTCACTTGCGGCGGCGTTGCTGGGGGCTACCCCTGAGCGGCTGCTTGGCGATATACAAACGCTGGGGATGCTCTTTGAGAACCTCGTTCTGCGCGACGTGCGCGTGTTCCTTTCCACCTACGGCGGTGTCGACAACAGTGTCCATTATTTCCGAGATGAGAAGGGCCTTGAGGTCGATCTCATCGTTGAGCACGACGGGCGCTGGGGAGCCATCGAGGTCAAGCTGAGTGATGTGAAAGCAGACGATGGAGCGAGAAATCTCAAGGCGCTGGAGAGGAAAGTACTCTCCAATCCTGCCGCCCAGAATGCCGCGCCGGCGTTTTTGGCGGTCGTGGTTGGAAAGGGGAGCATTGCCTACACACGCGACGACGGCGTGGCGGTGATTCCCATGGCGGCACTTGGGACGTAGCGGTTTTGCGGGGGTGCCGTGCTTCCGTTACCGAAAATCCATTTGGTAAACCTGGCAGCCGTGGGTAGAATAAGGTCGACGGCAGCCCAAGGGTGATAGCTGGGCAGCGCCGTTACTTCGATTAAGGGGTCAATGCCTTAGTGGCGTCGACCCCTCTTTTTCTGCTTCGTACGCTGCTTGAGTGCCTTGGTAAGCCCGATAAGCGCCGTGAGGAGCGAGACCAAAGCGGTCAGGAGCTTCACGAAATCAGTCAGATCGGTCATGGGCATCACCTCCCGTCGCATGGAGGGCGCTGCCCGGCACATGGAACTGCCGTCAACAATAACCAGTCTATCAAACTGCAGTCATAAATACGAATATATGTTCGCTAATAACAGCGACGTGGCCATCTCAAAGCGCGGCTTTACGCAAGGGTGCCGGGTGGCCGCGCTGGGCGATTTCATGTCCGCGCGGGCGTCTATCCTTACGGCAATGTAGCCGCTTATGTAACAAGCGGCAGGCGACGGAGAAAGGCCATAACCGTGTCAGCTGAAAAGACGCCGTGTATCTCGGCTATCGATACGACGAACTTTGTGCGCCAGATCGTGCCGGACTTTGAGTTTGCGCCGGTGCCAAAGCAGCGCCAGCGCCGTGGACTGCGCAACGAGATTATTGAGGTCGGCGCCGTCAAGCTCGATTATCGCGGCAACGTTTTGGGCGAGTTCTCACAGTTTGTGCAGACGGAATTTACCGAAGGCGTTGCGTTTCCCGTTCGCGAGCTTACGGGGATATCGGCGGTGGATACCGCGATGGCCGATCCGCTCTATGTGGTGATCAAAAGGCTCAGCGATTGGATCGGTCGCTACTCCGCCCAAGTGGTCTGTTGGAGCGGGACGGACCGTCGACAGCTTTTGACCGAGTGCCAGGCAAAGCACATCGACCTTTCCGCATTTCCTACGAACTGGGCCGACCTGCAGGCGTTTTACACCTCGATCATGGACATTGGTAGCCACGGGCGCGTCTCGTTAGGCGACGCGGCAACGTGGTTTGGCATCGAGTTTGACGAGTCGACGGGCCACGCCCACAGCGCTCTGGCCGATGCGCGCGTAACCGCCAAGTTGCTCAAGCAGGCGATGGACGGGGGGTACCGCGTGAGTCCGCGCGCCCAGGAGATCCGCCAGCGATGGGGGATGGGCGAGCGACCCCAGACGCGCCTTTCCAAGAAGTGCCCCGAGTTGGGCGACCTGCTGCTGAAGCTGAAGGCAGGGGGGCAGGAGGCTCATTTGGCGACAAGCGGACGGAATGGTTGCGCGAAGGATTCTAAGATCAGCAGCAGAAGACTGCGTTTGGGATCCTACTCAAGGACGCGCTGACACTCGCTGGGACCAAGCAGGTCAAGAGCGTGGACATCGAGATGGCTTCCATTATTGAAGAGCGGCTTACTAACATGATTCGCTGAACAGATAGGCAGAGACCCGTGACGCTGTGTGCGTCATCGTGCACAATGAGGTGTATAGGCTGCCAGTGGCGAACTATCCCGACGAGGTTCTGAGCAACTGCATCACCGAGATTTTCGAATACTTCTACGAAGAGGGATTTGGCGGCGTAGAGCAATCTGATTTTACGCGTTTGCAGGAGGAAGCCGATATGGCAGACGAACTTGTTTTTAGTGCTGGCGAGATAGTTTACGCCATGCCTCAACTGCCCAAAGTTACATCTGTGTCGCTGAACGGTAGCGCCGTGCTGGTTGGTTTTAAGGACGCTCCCGATGGGGGGAGGTCCTCTTTGATTTTGACCCTCAGGCTGAAAAGGCTACGAAGCTCGACTATGAACTTGCAGCCGTTAGCGGGCTCCTCACGGGCGCGTTGAATATCCTTTGGCAGAAAGACTTCAACCTAGAGGGTGCCAAAGAGTGGGGCGACGAGAAGGTTGGCAAATTCGTTCTTACGTTTGCCAAGTCTGCGGGTATGACAAAGGCGGATGCAACTCTAGAAGACGCTATTCGCTTTCTAGAGAAAGAGTTTCCTCTTGCCACGGACAAGCTAGCTGCTGAGTTTGGCGGCGGGCTCCAACATCATCTGCGGGATTTCTCGCACCACCCGAGCTTGGTTGGCCTTGCGTGTTCGATCCTCTCGCAATTCACGTGCAAAGGCTATGGTACCGATACGGCCGGCCGGTTTGTCGCCTTTGACCTGCCTGCCGCCGCCTTCGATCCCGACTGCCCTCTTGTAGGCAGGAACGTTCCAGAGAAGATCGCGTTTGGCGCTCTGTTCTGGGCGATGCATCTCGTGAGCGACATGGCGGGGTCTAGTTCAAACCCCGGTAAGGGGACGGGCATTCCCGGCGTCGTGCTGTCCCTGCTAAAGGAGCTCTCCTCCCTGCCTGTTTTTCAAGACATGCAGATTGCCTATAAGGGCGAGGATGTTCGCATTCAGCAATGGATCTCAAAGCTGTTTAACGGAACGGCGTTCAAAACCGAGGACGGCAAGCCCATTCGCTTCGACCTTCGGACGGAAGTCGGTCTTCTCGATCAGGCTTTAAGCCAGGTGCCAGCAGTCGTGGCCAACGAGGTTATCGTTCGTTGTCTCTACATGCTTTCAAGGCTCAAGGCCGAGCTAGAACGTTGCGAAGTGAGTGATGCCTCCGGCTTGCGCAAGCTCAAGGCTTCGCATTTCATGCCCTACAACAGCAGGGCCCTCACTCGCATGGTCACGGTTGCGAGCACTTCGTTCGTTCTGGCAAATCTGGCGACGGCAGCAGTTAGGGCGGGTATCGAATGCGAGGGGAACAAGGTCGTTTTCGCCCAGAAGCTCTTCATGAGAATAAACTACGTCGGAGTTGGACGCCTTGCGTTTGCCCTCCATGCTGACTGGGGCTATATGGCGGAGGAAATTTCCGAGGCCTGGGCTGAGCGCGCCAGGCGCCGCCAGGATATCTTCGATGGATTCCACTTTTATAGCCTAGATAGAGAAACGACGAGGATTGCCTTCTCGCTGAAGCTTGTCGCCATCAACTACGATTGCAGGAACGAGAAGAACGAAGTGCGCAAAGGGCAAAAGAGGAGCTGGGCCCGCGCGTGGCAGGATTCGCTCGCGGATGGCCTAGGCATTGATGCAGACGGCTACTTTTTGAGCGAGGAAGACGCGTACGGAGCCCTTGAGGCTATTTCGCGGCAGCGAGGCGGTAGGGTACGCGCCTTGCTGGTTGCGCAGGAGTTAGTCGAGTTTCGCCTCTATTCCCAGATGGGAGATGAAGAGAAGAAGGAATATAAAGGTTTGAAGGAGAGTGGATCTTGGGTTAAACACGAATTTCCCAGGAGACAAGACGCGGTTGATTTGGATGCCATACGTTCTCTCGAGAAACGTTGCGGGACGCGCTTCCGCGAGCTTTCAGGTACATTGCCAAAGCTTTTGGTGGGCGGCGTCATTGTCGTGGCGGCGGCCGTAGGCGCAGGAGGGGCGGCCGCGGTACTCGCTCCGGATATTGCTGTCGGTATCTTCGGAGGCTCGTTTGTCGGCCTTCACGGGGCTGCGCTTGTCAATGCGAGCCTTGCTGCAGCTGGCGGTGGGGCCTTGGCCGCCGGCGGCATGGGCATGGCCGGTGGCACTGCTTTGATTACGGGCGGCGGCGCCGCGCTTGGTCTATTGGGTTCCGGCGGCGTTGCCTTGGCGGCATCGATGGGGGAGAACTACGCGCAATTCGTGCTCGTCGAATGTTCGAGGCTCCTTGCTTTTCTTGATGTAGCAACTGACCGCTGTCCGCATGAAGGGGCCATTTTGGTGCGGAAGGCGGCCGAGGCCGTGCAGCGTAGCATCGCTGGTGTTGAGGAAGATGTCGAGAAGGAGAATGGAAAGGGGGACCGCAGGGATGACAGGTTGCTTAAGCAACTGAAGAAGGGTCTCAAGTATTTGTCCTCAACACTTGAACAGATCGAGAAGATGCAGAAGCGCGTTGGCGCCGCTGCTGAGCGCGAGTCGCTCAGCAGCTTGTTAGCATCGGGCGGCGAATAGGTCCGGGCGATCTGGCTACAATTCCCTGCCAGTATCGCCATCGATCAAGATGACGCCGTGCTTGCCCATCTTTTTGTGAGGCGCGATGAGCGCGACGGTGACTTGCTCGATGTCTTATTTGCCCTTCGATCAGTTCTTGTCAAGCTTCTTTAGGCGGGAGAGGCAGCGATCCAGAAGTCCGCTCTTGGCATATGAGGCAAGATGCCCGTAAGACTGTGGCAATGTCAAAAGACATACACAAGTGTCGGTCTTTTGATATCGGATGATTTTGGGGAGTGGCGTGCAACGATTGCGCGCCACCATGACGGCGTCAGCGTTTGCCTACGTTGTAAAATCTAGTGATATGAGCATCCCGGTTGCTTCAGCGCTTCGATGCTCTCGTCTTTAGCGCCCTCCGCTCAGTGGAGGACTGACTGCAAACGGCGTAAACAAGACAAGGGGGATTGCGTAAATGAAAGCAACCGAGGCAAATCTACTCGACCTTATGGGCGTGGCGAAGATGCAGTTCGTCATTCCTGTGTACCAGCGAGTTTACTCGTGGAGCGTAAAAGAGTGCGAAGTGCTTTGGGAGGACGTTATGCGAGCGGGTCGTGATGGCGTGTCGCACTTCGTGGGGTCGATGCTCTATATCCCCGAGTCCGAGAGCTCTGCCACGAGTATTTCGCGCGTGCTTCTGATTGACGGGCAGCAGCGCATGACGACGTTTTCGTTGATGATTGCAGCTTTGGCTGACTATTTGGAGAGCAACCCCGACAAGGCCGGCTTCCTTGGCGATCTCAAGATTTCAGCGCTGCGGAAGAACTACCTCTTTAACGATGATGACTACAACGGTCTGGCGCGCTACAAGCTGGTGCTCTCGCAGGACGATAAAGAGACGCTGTTCTCCATCGTGTCTGGATCTCCCGTGCCAGATGAGAAATCGGATCGGATCGTCGAGAACCATGCGTTCTTCCGCGAGAAGATGCACGGGAAATCATTCGACCCTGCAAGGCTTTGGGCGGGGCTAAACCGCGTGCAGGTCATCGACACTAAGCTTACCGCTGGCGTTGATAATGCCCAGCTCATATTTGAGTCTATGAATTCCAAGGGCAAGCCGCTCACGCCTATTGACCTCATTCGTAACTACGTTCTTATGTCGCTTCCCAACGACGAGCAGACCAAGCTTTACGAGGGCTACTGGCATCCGCTCGAGTGTTTGTTCGGAAAAGGCGGCGAAGAAGAGTTCAATGCATTTATCTGGTACTGGCTGTGGCTCAAGGTTCCCAATAGGATGCCGAAGGAAAACGAGGCCTACCACGAGTTCAAACGCTATTTCGCTGATGACTACGATGGGGATACCGAGGGCCTGCTGAAGGAGCTTCGCGAATATGCGCAAAGATATGCCAGGCTGTTCCTTGGCAAGGAGAAGGACGAGGGCCTGCGCCGAGTGTTCGGCAGGATTGCCTGTCTTTATGTTAAACCGGTCAGGCCTTTGCTGATGCTGCTTTACTCGGTTTATGAAGGAGGCAGGATTGACCGCAATGCGTTTTTACGTATCTGCGAGACTATTGAGTCGTTCCTGTTCAGGCGTGCGGTTTGCGGCAGGCTTACCACGGGCCTAAATAATTTCTTTGCCGGCATGTATCGCAATCTCGAGCAGCAGGACGATATAGAGGAGTACGTTACGGCGATGCTCCTTATCCACAGCAGCGGTATGACCGCGTACTTCCCGACAGACGAGCATTTTGTCGAGGAGTTTAAGACGCGCGACTGCTACAACCGCTTTTCCAAAAAGCGCTATTACCTGGAGCGCATGGAGAACTGGCACCACCCGAAGGAGCCCATCTCGGCTGACGATTACCAGATCGAGCACGTTATGCCCCAGACGATCGATGATGAGCACGGCTGGAAGGAGTCGCTTGGCGAGAACTGGGAAGACATTCACGACGGGCTATGCAACAACTTGGGAAATCTTACGCTGACGGGCTACAACCAGGAGTACTCGAACCGTTCGTTCTCAGACAAGCTCAGTCTTCCTAACGTGGGGCTTAAGTGCAGCCCGCTCTACCTGAACAGGACGATTGCCTCGCATGAAAAATGGGGCGAGGAAGAGATTAGACAGCGCGCTAACGAGTTGGCGAAAGAGGCGTGTGAGATATGGAAGTATCCCGACCTTCCGGCAGATGTAGTCGACAAATATCGTCCTTCTCGCGGGGAGTCTGACGAGGCTCCTGTCTGGACTCTGCAGGAGGATCACCCCACTTTTGCTGAAGGCGGACTCAACCAGAAGCTTTTCGATGAGGTGTGCGAGTCTGTTCTGAGCGGTAACCCTTCGTGGGAGTCCTATATAGCCAAGTACTATGTAGGCTTCAGGTCGGGCAAGCGAAAATTGCACGCCGTGCTAGAAGGCAGGACCAGCAACGGTGGCTGGATTGCCGTCGGCCTGGCAAAGAGTGTGGACGAGCTGATTGACCCGGAGGCCATGTGCCAGGACAAACGCACACAGGGCGGATTTGGGCCGGGTATGCCGACCTATGTTGCACTCCGTAGCGCTGACGATATCCCCGCAGTGCTCGATCTCATAAAGCAGTGCTAGGTTGAAGGCCGGGAATCTAATTCCCGGCCTTCGCTGCCTTCAACATCCTTTTACACCAGGTATCTACCTGCAACATCAATCACCAGCTCGCTCTTTCGCCAATCGGGCGCAGGCGCGTTTGATCTGATTCACATTCATCGGCGTCCAGGCCTTAAAGACAAAGGCATCCTTGCCGTCGACGGAGATGGGCTCTGCATCGTAGAACTTGCCTTCGCGGCCCGCTGGCATTTTGTCGCGAAGCAGCGGATGACTAATACCCAAGGTGTCGAATGAGCACCGCTGGTCGTAAAGTGCGCGCCTGTCGGGCGTTCCGTCGATAATCTGGAGCAGCATGCGGCGAACTTCGGCAGTGTCTATTGCCGGCCCGGCGGGGCGCTTTGGCTTAGCCTTGCTCTTCGGTTTGCGCTTCTTCTCCTTTTTGGGCTTAGCAGGCTTGTCGGGCTCAGTGGGATTGGCTGCGCCAGCTTCCTCCGCGGGCCCCTCGACCGTATCGGTTGCCTCTACTACAGGCTCGGCTTCAACGACTGCCTGGGTCATGATAGACTCCTCGGGTTCTGGTTCCGGTTCGCGCACGGGCTCTACAGGATCAGGTTCCACCACTTGTTCAATTTCGACCTGAGCAGGCACTGCCGGATTCTCCGGCATCACCATGGTCGCAGCAAGCGGCTCCCATTGCGGCTCAGGACTTACCTCAACAACCTCCTCGGTAACCTGCATGGCATTCTCGACCGTAACGTCCTTCGCAATTCCCAGGCACTGCATCATCTGGTCGATAGAGTTGCCAAAGGGGGAGAGCGCCGCCAGTCCTCCGATAGGGGGAATGCCCTGTTTGCGAGCCCAAGACATCGTTCCCGTTGGGATGCAGGTCGTCTCGGGCGCCTGGCCGCAGAGGAGCCACACGCTATCGATGGGCATGCCGTTGGAGCGGATGGTCCGAAGACGGTATTTGGTAAGGCAGGGGTTAAAGCGCTGCTCTTTTGCATTCTCGATAGACGTAAACTTGGAGTCGAGCAAAAACAGGGAATCTCGCCCCGTGTCTTTAATGCTCAGCGCAAAATCGGGCGTCCAATACGAGTCGTTTGGCTGCTGGTCAAATAGGTCGTTTGGCAGCAAGCGATGAGCGCCAAGGCCGGCGAATTCTTGGTCGCCTCCATAAAGCACGGGCTGATACCACAGCGTGACTTGCTCGCTTCCGCGCTGCAGTCGGTAGATGTTTGCCACCTCTCTTTCGTTGTCGGGCATTCCATATTCCTGAGTTCGCTCAACCCGCTCAAAGGGAGTTTCGTACGAACTGTCCGGCGTGTATCCCTGACAGTCAAACCAGCGTAGCAGCGAGGCGAGCGAGTACAGCTCGTAAAGGCGCGAGACACGATGCATGCTCAAAATGAGGCCTTCGCGCGCAAAGTCAAATTCACCAAAAGCGTCCCACATGCGCATGAGTTGAAAAAGACGTGCGTAATGGGGTATTTCCTGGAAGATCTTGGTTTTGCGGGGCATCCTGAACGTATTGGAAACGGCGACGGGCATGGCTTCGGAAAGAAGCCTATAAAAGCGCTGAGCACGAGTGCGTTGCGCTTGGAGCTTTGACAGCAAGGGTTGGTCGCGTTCGATCTGCGCATCGATAACCATGACAGGGATAAGGTGCCCCTCGGTGCCCTGTATCCCAGACAGCCTGTTTTTCGCTTCGTGAAGGGCATCCAGCTTTTGATTGATGCCCGCAATTACCTGCGCGAGCGTGCGGGAAACATGCGAGATAAAAGAAACGACGGCCCTGTTCTCGTACGTGTCGAACGAGCGGACGGTCTGCTTCGTTTGAATTTTGCGGCTATACCAGTTGCGTCCCTGCATGCGGATGGCGGTGTTCTGGCGCACCGGGAACAGCCTGTCGGAGTTTTTGTAAAGCCATTCGATTTCGTTTCGACCGATTTGTCGCAGCTTTTCGGCAGCGACGAGCTGCTCCGAGCGATCGGTTTTGGTGCATGGCCGTGTTTTAAAGTTGGGAAGCTCTGCTTCAATACCAGCAAGGATCGTCTCGGTGAGCAAAACGAACGATTGAAGGCTATTCGCCTCAGAACCCTCCGCATCGCCAAGAGAGTCGCTGTCCTGCGTGTTTCCTGCCGATAGCATCCACCCGATAGGCGTGGCAAGCTCCTGCCCGGCAAGTTCATCCAACAGTTTCACGACATACTGACGTTGGTTGCTTATGGTGCTGGAACAAGGGATTTCTTTTGTCTTTACAGTGAACGGCTCAAACAGGCGTTGGCACGAATGAATGCGGGCTTCGACGGTGGCAAATCCGTAGGTATCCGAGAACGGTCTCCAATTGTTATTCTCATTGGTGGGGACAAGTCTATAAACATAGCTGCTGCCAGCCTGCTCCGGCATGATGCAGCGCCACTGGTGCTCGTCCTCGTTAATACGCAGCATTATCTTGACTGCGCCCAGGTTGCAGTCGGTAAACAGTGACAGCTCATACTGGGCGCGGTCGACGATCGCCGCGCTGTAGTCTATTTCACCCAAGCCAGGTGTCCTGCGACCCTCGTGCATCTCAAACGACAGGGGAGCGGAAGGGTTACGGGGGTCGCGCAGGATAAGCCGGATCGAGCAGGCTTTAAGCGAAGAACTGGTAGAAGCCACTGTCTCCACCAACCTCGAGAATGTGCTCGATACGCTGCTTTGTCTTGGGAAGGCCGGTTATGGCTCCCAGGCCATCGAGCAGGTTCCTCACGCGATCCTCTGTTCCGCAGATCTGAGGCAGGACCTTTTGGGCGACGGCAAAATCGACCGGATCATAGGTGGTCGATGCCGAGGAGGTATCCATAAGGTTGCTCGCGGTAACGATGTAATTGCGCATCATGAGCTGGGAGCGCGGGCTTACGGGATGATTGGATGTAGCGCAGCACGTGAGCACTTCCTGGAATTTCGCCGCAAGGCCAGCGGGCATCTGCGTATCGCGGACTCCAAATGCGGATTCGATCGTCGAGAGGGGGATAGCGGGCTCGTCGGAAAAGTCGTGCTCTTCGCTCTGGATGTCATCGATATCCAGGGGGGTGTCCTGCGCGTCGAGCATAATGACCCAGCTTCGGTCGAGGAAGCGAGGAGAGAGCTCTTCGGTTGTGTGGTCGAAGTTGACCGTCGCGATAAAGCGCAGCCAGGAAGGGGTCGTAAAGGCATGCCCGCCTCCAAGGGAGAGCGCCGTGGGACGGGTCCTAAACTTGTCGCATGCCAGGAGGAACGGTGACCAGTAATGTTCAAGCGAGCTAAGGTTTGCTTCGTCTAAGAGCATGATATAGGGGATAGGGGTGAGGCCTTCGAGCTGTTGCTCGACATCGAGCTGCTCAAATGCCTGGTAAGCAGCGGCGTTTGCAGGCTCCACACGCTCCATAAAGG
The DNA here is from genome assembly GCA_900541025.1 of uncultured Collinsella sp. Lineage (GTDB taxonomy): Bacteria > Actinomycetota > Coriobacteriia > Coriobacteriales > Coriobacteriaceae > Collinsella. Next base: position 53,470 of record UQIL01000002.1, read on the forward strand.
GATTGTAGAAACCGATAAAGTCCTTGTAGCTGGTCCATCCGCGCTCGACCGAGACCTCGCAGAAGCGGTTTGCCTGGGGTTGCGTAAGGCCAAGGGCTCCGGCGAGTATTCCCGCGAGGCTCGTCTTGCCCGTGCCCGGCATGCCGGCAAAGGTAGTGATATAGCCTTGTGTAAGGCAGATCATAAGGTTCGCAATATCGTTGCGGGTGAAGTCGCGTCCGGCCCGATTGATGACGGTATCGCTCACGCGGTCCAAGAGGCCTGCCGACGAAAGCTTTCCGTCGGGCAGTATGGTGGGTACGGCCAAGGCGGGGATTTCTTCATGTGCTTGTTGCGGGTTTACTGAGGGGGCGGTGCCTGCTGGCGCGGGATTGACCGCGCCCAGAATTTCGCGCACGACAGTCGACTCGAGGAGTTTTTCGCTTGCGGTCATCTCATCCTTAAACGACTCAACGACATTTTTAATGGCTCGCTTGGCAAGGACCTTGCCTTCTTCTAGGTTTTCGAGATCTGCTTTCGCGCTCCTGAGGTCCTCGAGCGTCTTATCGAGCTCCGCTTTGCGTCCGGTGAGTTCCGCTTCCGTCTCGGCGACGATTCGTTTTTTGACCTCGTCGCGGCTGGCTTCCGCCTCATCGGCGGCCGCCTTGGCGTCACGAGCTCGCTGCTCTGCTTGAGCAGTTTCTTCTTGGGCTTTTTGGATTTGTTTTTCCAGGTCAGCCTGACGGCGCGCGACTTCTTGGCGGATTTGCTCGTTCTCTTTGACCTTGTCATAGAACTCTGCAAAGTGCTCGTCATCTAGAACGTACTGTGCGAGCTGCTCGCTAGAGACGGTATCGATAATCTCGCGCTTGCGGTTGTCGGAAAGGGTCGACCACTCTTCGTACTTGCTCAGCGCGGCAAGCATACGCTTGCGTCGCTCTGGGGTCGTGACGATCTTCGTTTCCAGGTCGGTGCAGGCTTCGATTGCCGTCTTAAGATTACGGGCTTCGTTTTTTGAAAGGCCGACTTCTGTGGTGCGTGATACTCGAGCGATGGCGCTCAAAACCGTTTCATTGGGCATCCAGTCATACTTGCGATTGCTGGATGTAAATCGAGTTTTGATTTCGTCGATGTCGAGAAGGCGTGCATAGGGATTACCCTCCCCATCGTTTACGGTGAGCTTAAAGGCAAAGCTCGATGCCTTTTCGGCAAAGATGTACTCGTCAAAAGACTGAACGGCTTTGATGGAATAGACGCCGGGTGCCTTTTGCTCAATCTCGAACGGTCCATAGAGGTAAGGCTGATCGTCAATTTCCTGACGCAGCATGATGTACTTGGTGAGCGGCATTGCCTGTAAGGCGGACGGATGAATGGTGCTGATGAGCGGTTGGCTAAAGTCGATTAGCCCGTCATCCGCCGTGATGATCTGAACCAGGCGCGATGAGATCTGGCTCTTCCTGAATTCGATGAAGTCGATGTTGCTGCGACCCGGCTTCCAGTTGTAGTTGGCAATTGAGTTATAGCGATGGTGTTCCAGATGGGGATAGTACTTGTTTTCTATGAACTGGTCGACATCAACGTTGGTTTTCATAACGATGAGTCGGCCGAAAATACCTTCGTATTCTTCTTTTGTTTTACTTTCAAGCGTTACTGATAATCCGCCAACTTCAGGAAAGGCGGTGGTGTCGATTCGCGTTATTTTGTCTTCGTCTACGAGGTATTGAGGATAGGTAATTGCTCGTTTTGGAGATAGACCACCGTACTCCACGTAGGTGATCATTTCCTTGCGAACGCATTCCGAGATACTCGTAACCTTACGCGATGCGAGCGTGAAGCCCATGAGCGGCTCCTTTCAACACTGTCAAGACAGATGACCGACTAATATTCAATTTTACGGGCGCCACCAGCCAATTTGTTGAGCAACAAATTCGATTACGCGAACGGTCGGTTATATGAGGTAGGTGTCAGTTAATCGACTTGTCGCCATGCCGCATGGGCTTTCGACGAGACCAGCGCGGCATGGTGGCCAATGCTGCCTACACCATCGCAATCCCACGCGCGGCGCTCAGCAGCTCGTATTCCCTCTGACTCCACTGGCGCAGCTCGGCAGCCTCGACGGCGTCGCGGCACAGGTCCAGGAACACCTCGGCGCCCTCGCAGAAACACTCGCGGGCAAAGGCGCCCGATCCGTCCGCAACGCACACGCCGTCGGCGAAGAGCATCCAGCTGGACGGCTCGCGCGAGTCGTCTCCGAGCAGCTTGATCTGCAGCACATGCGGGTCGCCGGCAACGCAGAGCTCTTCCTCGAGCGCCTGCACGGTAAAGCGCATCTGGTGGGAGAGACTGCTCTTGACCATGGCCGAGGCATAGCCGCTCGGCTCGTCCAGAAGATGCATTTGTTTTGGCTTGGCTGCCAGGTTGTGGAAGTTGCGCTCGCTACGCACAGAGAAATTGTCCATACGGACTCCTTTCATCGATGTTGGCAGGGCCACCGTGCCTCTTGGCCGGTTGGCGTCGGGATCGTGGAGCCAACTCTCTACCCCGACTCTGGATAAAACGCGCCCGCTTCTTGCGGGCACGATGGAGTCTATCAGCGCGCGCGGACAGAAATCAAGCGTCGCTCGCGAAATGACGCGCGGGCGGCGCTTGATTTCGCCGGCTGCTGTTAGGCTTAAATTCGAAAAAGTGTCGAAATATCCCGTGCAAAAGTACGGAAAAGTGTCGTAATACACACTTTAAAACATCGGAAAAGTGTCGAAATGAGCACCTAACAACCACGAAAAAGTGTATCCTAGTGCTAAAACAGCACGTAATAAGGGGTGCGCTTATGCTACAGAGAAAAGCGAAAGCACAATTTGAATCTTGGCTTGCCTCGTCGCCTAACAAGGCCCTTTTGGTCAAGGGCGCCCGACAGGTAGGAAAGTCATATCTGGTCAATGCGTTCGCACGTGAATCGTTCGAAAACGTCGTGACGTTCGACTTTATCGCCGACGCGTCCGTGCGCGATTCATTTTTGGCGGCAAAAAGCGCGGACGACCTTCTTATGCGCATGTCTATCGCTGCGACGCAGCCGATGGTTGCCAACAAAACCGTCGTGGTTATCGACGAGGTGCAGCGATGCCCCAATGTGGTGACGTTTATCAAATACCTCGTGCAGCGCGGCGACTTTCGGTACATCCTCACCGGATCGCTCCTTGGTGTTGAGCTCGAGGGCATCGATTCCCTGCCGGTGGGGTATGTCGAGCAGGTTCAGATGTACCCGCTCGACTTTGAGGAGTTCTGCTGGGCAAATGGCGTTGGTGCCAGCGTGTTTGACATGCTCAGAGGCTGTTTAAAGGATGAGGGGGAGCTTCCCGGCTACCTGTATGACCGCTTGCTCGATCTGTTCCATCAGTATGTGGTGGTGGGAGGCATGCCCGACGCGGTCAATTCCTTCTTGGCGACGCGCAATGTCGACGAGGTTCGGAACATTCACCGCGATCTTCATGCCCTGTATCGCGATGACATTGCAAAGTACGCTCCGCCCGAGCTACGCTTGGTTATTCGCGATATCTATGATTTGATTCCCAGCGAGGCTGGCTCCAAAAACAAGCGATTCAAGCTGTCGTCGATTAACGGCGTCAAACGTTTTTCGCAGGTGACAGATCATTTTCTCTGGTTGTCGGAGGCAGGCGTTGCGCTTCCCGTGTATAACGTAACGGCGCCCGTGGCACCCCTTTTATTGGGGGAGCAGCGGAATCTTTTTAAGCTGTTTTACCTGGACACCGGAATGCTCATGTCGTCGTATTCCAAAAGGGTCGCTCAAGGCGTTTTTGATGGAGAGGCAGAAGACGCCTTTGGCATGAACATGGGGGCGGCGTTTGAGGGCTTCGTTGCCCAAGAGCTCAAAGCTCATGGATTTAGATTGCGCTACTTTACATCGAAAAAGGTTGGCGAGCTCGATTTTGTTGAGGAGACGCTCGATGGGGAAGTGCTTGCTATCGAGGTCAAATCGGGCAAGAGCTTTAAGTCCCACGCGGCGCTCGATAACGCACTGGCAATGAAGGGCTACGGAATCGAGCACGCCCTGGTACTTGCGGAATGTAATCTTCACCGCGATGGTGACGTGCTGTATCTGCCCATCTTTATGGCAGGGCTTTTGGAGCCGTAACGCGTTGCCGGCTTTTGCAGCCGCCCCCGACCCTCGCTACTCGTCGTCTCCGTCGTTGGGGTCGCCCTTGAGGGTGTTGATGTCCAGGTACTGGTTGTCGTCCTCTGCTTTCTGCGTTGCCGATTCGGATGCGGTTGGGCCGCGGAATAGCTGGAATCCCTCAAACGCGATTACGCCGAGCAGGGCGATGATGATGGCGATAAAGACAACCTTTGCCGCCTGCGAAAACTCCGAAAAGCGCGGCGGTTTTTCTTCGGTGTGGTAATCGGCAGCGCGCTTATCGTCGGTGCCGTGGGTATACGACGATGCCGAGGCTGCCTTTACGCTCGCTTGGTTGTAATCGGGAGCGGGCGTGGCAGCAAACGGGTCACGAGAATAGCCGCGCGACGCTTGGCCGTAATCCTCGGTTTCGATGCGGCTGGCGCGAGGCTGTTCGCTCGGGCGGTTGGCGTATGCTGCGGTGTTGTCGTATGCGGAGTCGCGTTCCTCGGCAGCCGCAAACAGGGGGTTTACCGGAATGTTGAGCGCCGGCATGCCGCCCGAGGTCTCGTCCAGATCTGCCGCCGCCCAGGAATCAAAGGCAAACTGGCGGTTGGAAAGATCATCCAGATCCATGACGGGCGGCTCGAGCTCGGGCTCGGGAGCCGTGTATGCCAACTGCTGCGGGGCAGCATGGCGAATCGTGCTGTCTGCCGTGGGGCACTGTGCCGCTGCAGCGAGAAACGCCGCCGTCTCGGACGGATCGCTAGCAGGACGGGGTGCAGGGGCGGCTTTACGCGTCGCCTGCACGATGGGACGGGTGGCAAAGTCGTCCGCGGGCACGGATGCCGGCGCGGGCGTGGCGGAAGGTGCGGGCTTTGCACTTGTCGGGCGAGCTCCGCCGCCCATGAGTTCCTCGGCGGTCCAGGGGCGGTCGCTCATCACGTCGTCGAGGCTCAGCGCAAAAAGGCCCTCTTCGCCCTCGTCAAACGCGTGTTTCGCATGCCTGGCGCCAGAAACGGTGCCTCCGCGGCCGTTGCGTGATGCGTTGCTCGACCCCATCTTGTTCCATCCTTTCGAAATGCTCATATTCATCGATTATATGGAACTTGCCTTGCGGCCGACTCTCGGATTCGTGCATTCCAGAACTCGTGCCCAAAAGGGGAGGGGCGCAGGCGCGCTGACTATTTGTCGCCGGCGGCAGCCTTTGCCTCGTTGAGGTAGCTGTAGAAGCTGTATTTGGAGATGCCAAAGAACTCGCAGGCGCGTTCGCTCGACTTGGAGATGAGGAAGGCGCCGCGACGGTCGAGGTAGCCAATGGCGCGGATGCGCTCGTCTTTGGTCATGAGCGCCGCGGGCTTGCCCACAAACTGTTCGCACTCGCGCAGCAGGTCTTCGAGCAGGTCGCCGATGTTTTTGGTAATGGGCTCGGGCTCGGTGTAGCCCGTGCCGCCGATGCCGGTAAAGGCATCGAGCGAGCGCTCAAAAGCCTTCATAAGCGTAATGTCAAAGTTAATGCCCAAAATGCCGACGGGTTTGCCCTCATCGTTGCGGATAAAGATCGTCGAGGACTTGAGCAGCTTGCCATCGGTGGTTTTGGTGAGGTATGGCTCGCGGTCGTGTACGTCGGTGGTGCCCTCGTGCATGGACTCAAACACAATATGGCTGGGGCCGTCACCCAGTTTGCGCCCGCTGACGTGGCCGTTTTCGATCACTACGATGGAGTGGTCCACGTCCTCGGTCTCCAAGTCGTGGACGACGACTTCGCAGTTGGGGCCAAACTGGAGCGCCAGTCCGTGTGCAAGACGCTTGTAAAACTCTATCTGTGCGGGGGTCATGGGTGCCTTCCTAAAAATTAGTTTGGGCTCACTTTGCCATAAACCCCACTTGTTCGCAAATAACGAAAGCGTCGCTGCGTTATGTAACCGTTCGGCGGCGAAAAGGTACCGATTACGGCAACAAACAATTTGTTAGGTTTGCCAATCAAAAAGTGTGATAGAACAGTGCTAACAAACTTTTTGTTTGGCATCCACATAAAAGTTCAGTCGCATGAATGGGAATGGGCTGAAACGCGTATGCGGGGGCCGGCAAGAGAGAACTTAAGGAGTTCACCGTATGGCCGATAAGATCCAGTGGGCGGGCAACACGATGCCCAAGAGCGATGACAAGCACTTGGGAATCATGAGCCTCGACCACGTGAAGAAGGCCCGTGCCTTCCACCAGTCGTTCCCCCAGTACACCGTCACTCCGCTTGCCCGCCTGGATGGCCAGGCCGCGCGCCTGGGCCTGTCCAACCTGTGCGTTAAGGACGAGAGCTATCGCTTTGGCCTCAACGCCTTTAAGGTTCTGGGCGGTTCGTTTGCCATGGCCAACTACATTGCCGACGAGACCGGCAAGGACGTTGCCGAGTGCACCTTCGATTACCTGACCTCCGATCAGCTTGCCAAGGACTTTGGCCAGGCTACCTTCTTTACCGCCACCGACGGCAACCATGGCCGCGGTGTGGCATGGGCTGCCAACAAGCTGGGCCAGAAGGCCGTCGTGCACATGCCCAAGGGTTCCACCAAGCCCCGCTTCGATAACATCGCTGCCGAGGGCGCCACGGTGACCATCGAAGAGGTCAACTACGACGAGTGCGTGCGCATGGCCGCCGCCGAGGCCGATGCCTGCGAGCGCGGCGTCATCGTTCAGGACACCGCCTGGGAGGGCTACGAGAAGATCCCGTCCTGGATCATGGAGGGCTACGGCACCATGGCATCCGAGGCTGCCGAGCAGCTGCGTGAGATGGCCATCAACCGCCCGACGCACGTCTTTGTCCAGGCTGGCGTAGGCTCGCTCGCCGGCGCCGTGGTGGGCTACTTCACCAACCTGTATCCCGATAACCCGCCCACCTTTGTCGTGGTCGAGTGCGCGCCTGCCGCCTGTCTGTACAAGGGCGCTGCCGCCGGTGACGGCGATCCGCGCATCGTGGACGGCGACATGCCCTCCATCATGGCCGGCCTGTGCTGCGGCGAGCCCAACATCCTGGGCTGGGATATCCTGCGCAACCATACCACCGCCTTCGTGTCCTGCCCCGACTGGGTCACCGCTCGCGGCATGCGCACCCTGGGCGCTCCCGAGAAGGGCGACCCGCGCGTCATCTCCGGCGAGTCCGGCGCTGTGACCACCGGCCTGGTCGAGACCCTCATGCTCGATCCCGAGTACGCCGAGCTCAAGGAGCTCATCGGCCTGGACAAGACGAGCTCCGTGCTCTGCTTCTCCACCGAGGGCGACACCGATCCGGATCAGTACCGTCGCATCGTCTGGGAGGGCGAGTATCCGACCTGCTAGCAGGTCTGACCTGTCCGGAGGCAGCCGGAGGACTTTACTCCCTGCTCGGACAGTCCTGCTCGCACGGAGAGCACATTAAGTGCTCTCCGGCTCGTGCGGAACTCGCGACGGAGCAAAGTCCTCCGTCCGCCTCCTATGGTTACTTGCTTGTGGGGTGCTCGACTTCACGCTGCTTGGCACAAGTGATCTATCTGAAATATCTACCTGTAGGTAAACCCTTGTAGAAAGGTTGACTGTTATGACTAAGGAACTCGATTTCGAGGCAATTAAAAACGCTGCTGAGTCCCACCGTGCTGATATGACTCGCTTCCTGCGCGCTATGATCTCGCACCCCTCTGAGTCTTGCGAGGAGGGCGAGGTTGTCGCCTGCATCAAGGCCGAGATGGAGAGCCTTGGCTATGACGAGGTCAAGGTCGACGGCCTGGGCAACGTTATGGGCTTTATGGGCGAGGGCGACAAGATTATCGCCATCGACTCCCACATCGACACCGTCGGCATCGGCAACATCGAGAACTGGGACGCCGATCCCTATGAGGGCTACGAGACCGACGAGATCATCTACGGCCGCGGCGGCTCCGACCAGGAGGGTGGCATGGCTTCTGCTACCTACGCTGCCAAGATGATGAAGGACATGGGCCTCATCCCCGAGGGCTACAAAATCATGGTCGTCGGCACCGTCCAGGAAGAGGACTGCGACGGCATGTGCTGGCAGTACATCTACAACAAGGACGGCATTAAGCCCGAGTTCGTCATTTCCACCGAGCCCACCGACGGTGGCATCTATCGCGGTCACCGCGGCCGTATGGAGATCCGCGTCGACGTTCACGGCACCTCCTGCCACGGCTCCGCTCCCGACCGCGGCGACAACGCCATCTACAAGATGGCCGACATCATCGCCGACGTCCGCGCCCTCAACAACAACGGCTGCGACGAGTCGACCGACATCAAGGGCCTCGTCAAGATGCTCGACCCCAAGTACAACCCCGAGCACTTCGAGGACGCCCGCTTCCTGGGCCGCGGCACCTGCACCGTCAGCCAGATCTTCTACACCAGCCCCAGCCGCTGCGCTGTCGCTGACTCCTGCGCCATCTCCATCGACCGTCGCATGACCGCCGGTGAGACCTGGGAGTCCTGCCTGGACGAGATCCGTAACCTGCCGGCCGCCAAGAAGTACGGCGACGACGTGAAGGTCTCCATGTACATGTACGACCGTCCGTCCTGGACCGGCGAGGTCTACGAGACCGAGGCTTACTTCCCCACGTGGATCAACAAGGAGACCGCTCCGCACGTCAAGGCCCTCGTCGACGCCCACAAGGCCATGTTCGGTGACGAGCGCATCGGCTGCGAGCCCAGCATGGACAAGCGCACCGGTCGTCCGCTGTGCGACAAGTGGACCTTCTCCACGAACTGCGTTTCCATCCAGGGCCGCTATGGCATCCCCTGCGTCGGCTTTGGCCCGGGTGCCGAGTCTCAGGCTCACGCTCCCAACGAGGTTACCTACAAGGACGACCTGGTCACCGCTGCCGCCATGTATGTGGCTGCCCTGAACCTCTACGATCCGAGCCAGGCCGATGGCGATGCCACCGTGTTCCGCGCCGGTCTGACCAACAACAAGATCGATTAGTCCCATTCCTCGATTTTGTTGAGCCGGGGGCCGCTCGTGTCCCCGGCACCCCCTGTTGACTTGGGGCCCGCGGTCGTTATCTCCCATGCTTCCTCAACGGTGGCGGGTTCTCGTCATGGTGCTCTGCATGTTCTAGCCACACGCGCATGCCGGAGCACATCTACTCATTGCGATCGTTTCATCTTTAGAAAGGACATTTCCATGGACGCTAAGTTTACCGAGCTCGTCGAGCAGCTGAACGGCCTCGATTTTAAGGGTATGTACGGCAGCGACTTCCTGCACACCTGGGACAAGACCACCGATGAGCTCAAGGCTCTCTACATCGTCGCCGACGCCCTGCGCGAGCTGCGCGAGAACAACGTCTCGTCCAAGATCTTCGACTCGGGTCTGGCCGTCTCCCTGTTCCGTGACAACTCCACCCGTACGCGCTTCTCCTTCTCTAAGGCAGCCAACCTGCTCGGTCTTGAGCTGCAGGACCTGGACGAGAAGAAGTCCCAGATCGCTCACGGCGAGACCGTCCGCGAGACCGCTACCATGATCTCCTTCATGGCCGACGTCATCGGCATCCGCGACGACATGTACATCGGCAAGGGCGACGCCTACATGGCCGAGGTCTCCGAGTCTGTCCAGCAGGCCTACGAGGACGGCGTTCTGGATCACCGTCCCACGCTCATCTCCCTGCAGTCCGACTCCGATCACCCCACGCAGTCCTCTGCCGACATGCTCTACCTCATCAACGAGTTTGGCGGTCTTGAGAACCTCAAGGGCAAAAAGGTTGCCGTCACCTGGGCCTACTCGCCCTCTTACGGCAAGCCGCTGTCCTGCCCGCAGTCGCTGATCAGCCTGCTGCCCCGTTTTGGCATGGACGTCACCTTGGCCCACCCCGAGGGCTACGACCTCATGCCCGAGGTCGTCGAGCGCGCCAAGGGTTATGCCGCCGAGTCCGGCACCACCTTTAAGCAGGTCAACACCATGGCCGAGGCCTTCGAGGGCGCCGACATCGTGATCCCGAAGAGCTGGGCTCCGTTTGCCGCCATGGAGAAGCGCACCAACCTGTACGCCGAGGGCGACGACGCCGGCATCGCTGCACTCGAGAAGGAGCTGCTCGCTCAGAACGCCACGCATCAGGATTGGTGCTCCACGACCGAGCTCATGGAGAAGACCGCCAACGGCCAGGACACCATCTTTATGCATCCGCTGCCCGCCGACATCTCCGGTGTCTCTTGCGAGCACGGCGAGGTCAACGCCGACGTCTTCGACATGCACCGCGTGGGCATGTACAAGGAGGCCAGCTACAAGCCGTACGCCATCGCAGCCATGATGTTCCTGCAGAAGGTTGCCGATCCCGCCGCTACCCTCAAGGCCCTCGACGAGCGCAACACCGCCCGTTGGTTCCAGGCCTAAAGCCGGGCTGAGAAATGGCTAAGCGTATCGTTGTCGCCCTGGGCGGAAACGCCCTCGGCGCCAACCTTCCCGAGCAGATGGAGGCCGTCAAGACGACTTCCAAGGCTATCGTCGACCTGATCGAGGAGGGCAACGAGGTCGTCGTCGTGCATGGCAACGGTCCCCAGGTGGGCATGATCGCCAACGCGATGGCTGAGCTTACGCGCTCTAATCCTCAGAAGTACGTTCCCTGCCCCTTGTCCGTTTGCGGCGCCATGAGCCAGGGCTACATTGGCTATGACCTGCAAAATGCGCTGCGCGAGGAAATGCTCGACCGCAATATCGACAAGGGTGTCGCCACCGTGCTCACCCAGGTCGAGGTTGCGGCAGACGACCCGGCCTTTGCCGACCCGGTCAAGCCGATTGGTCCGTGGATGAGCGAGGCCGAGGCCAAGGAGCTGGAGGCCGACCGCGGCTACCAGTTCATCCACGACGAGAAGCAGGGCTTCCGTCGCGTGGTTGCCTCGCCCAAGCCCGTGAACATCGTCGAGCTCGACACCATCAAGTCGCTCGTCGAGTCCAACCACGTGGTGATCTCCTGCGGCGGTGGTGGCATTCCCGTCACCAAGGCCCAGGGCAACCACCTTAAGGGCGCTGCCGCCGTCATCGATAAGGACTTTGCGGCCGAGAAGCTCGCCGAGCAGCTCGATGCCGATGCCCTGATTATCCTGACGGCCGTGGAGAAGGTTGCCATTGGCTTTGGCACCGACCACGAGCAGTGGCTCGACACGCTGAGCGCGGCTGACGTAAAGCGTCTGTCCGAGGCCAACGAGTTCGGTCGCGGCTCCATGCTGCCCAAGGTCCAGGCCGCCTCGACGTTTGCCGAGAGCAAGCCGGGCCGCACGGCGTTCATCACGCTGCTCGAGAAGGCACGTGACGGTCTTGCCGGCAAGACCGGTACCACGTTTACCGGCGACGCTGAGTAGGCATATCTGCACCATTGAGGAGGGTGCCCTGCGTCGCGGGGTGTCCTCCTTTGTGCTATGGAGAGCCAAGGGGCGTTCGCTGGAAAAATGAGCGCATACCTGTTCCGACGGAGTGTGAGCTTGGTATGGTGGGTATAGCAACTATGGTGTCCAAAGCAGCCAGGGGAGGTTTGCGGAGATGAAACTCGGTTGCGTCATTATGGCCTCGGGCGAGGGCAAGCGGTTTGGCTCTAACAAGATGCTTGCCGATATCTATGGCGAGCCGCTGATTGCTCGGACCATCGATTCGGTTCCCCAGGGCTTTGACGCCGTGGTTTCGACGCGTTGGTCCGAGGTCGCCCAGATTTGCGAGGACAAGCATTGCCCGTGCGTGCTGCACGATGGCGAGCTGCGCAGCGAAAGCGTCCGCGCGGGCCTTTCGTGGGGGGTCGAACGCAACTGGAAAGGTTGCCTCTTTTTGCCGGGCGACCAGCCGCTCATGAGTTCGGATTCTTTTGAGGCTATGGTTCGTGCATTTGACGAGCGTGGCCGCAAGCATCCGGTGCGTCTTGCGTGCAACGGCGAGCCTTCGAGCCCGGTGCTCTTTCCTAGGCAGCTGTTCGATGCACTTATGTGTCTTGAGGGCAAGGACGGCGGCGGTTCGATCCTCAAGGACCATATTGACGTGGTGCTGGTCGAGGCGCGTGCCTACGAGCTGTGGGACGTCGATACCGCCAAGGGACAGCGACGCATAGCGGAGCATATCGCCGCCTGCTCGTATTTTGATCACGTGGCCAACTGCATCAATCAATAAGGAGCAATTATGATCATCATCAAAAACGGCGCGCTCGTGATGCCCCAGGGGCTTCGCCGCGCCGATCTTGCCATGGAGGGCGATAAGGTCGTGCGGATCGCCGCGGCGATTGAGCCGGCCGAGGGCGATACCGTCGAGGATGCCGCGGGCTGCTGGGTGTTTCCCGGCTTTATCGACGGCCACACGCACATGCAGTGCTGGACTGGCATGGATTGGACAGCCGATAGCTTTGAGACCGGCACGCGCGCGGCTGCCTGCGGCGGCACGACGACCATCGTGGACTACGCGACGGCCGATCGTGGCGTGACCATGCCCGATGCCTTGGCCGAGTGGCATCGCCGCGCCGACGGAACCTGCACGGCCAACTACGCCTTTCATATGGCACTCGCCGAGTGGAACGAGCGCAACCGCACCGATCTCGCGGCTATGCGTGAAGCAGGCGTTTCGTCGTTTAAGACTTACTTTGCCTACGACCACCTGCGCTTGGACGATGCCGAGACGCTCGAGGTGCTCGAGGAGCTCAAGCGTATTGGCGGCATACTGTGCGTGCATTGCGAGAACGGCACGCTGGTGAATGAGCTGCAGAAGCGCGTGTTTGAGCAGGGTATCCACGGGCCCGAGGGCCACGCGCTCAGCCGTCCGGACGTGTGCGAGGCCGAGGCAGTGAGCCGTCTGCTATATCTGGCGCACCTGGCCGGCGACGCACCGGTCAACGTGGTGCACCTTTCGACCAAGCTGGGGCTCGAGGCCATTCGTGCCGCCAAAGCGCGCGGGCAGAAGAATATCTATGTCGAGACCTGCCCTCAGTATCTGATGCTCGACGATACGTGCTATTTGGAGCAGGGCGAGGACGGCTTTGCGGGCGCCAAATATGTGATGAGCCCGCCGCTGCGCCATGCGGGCGACCGTGCGGCACTGCGCGAGGCGCTTGTGGCCGGCGAGATCGATACGATCGCGACCGACCACTGCAGCTTTAACCTGCACGGGCAAAAGGACCGCGGGCGCGACGACTTCCGCGCGATTCCCAACGGCGGACCCGGTGTGGAGCATCGTCCCGTCGCGATCGCTACGAGCTTTGAGGGACAGCTGGGCCCCGAGGACCTCTGCCGCCTGATGAGCGAGAACCCGGCGCGCGTCTTTGGCATGTATCCGCGCAAGGGCTGTCTTGCCGAGGGTGCCGATGCCGACGTGTGCGTGTGGGATCCCAAGGCGCGCTGGACCATTCGCGCGGCGACGCAGCATCAGGCTGTGGACTACACACCGCTCGAGGGCTTTGAGGCACATGGCCGCGCCAAGGCTGTGTTTGTGAATGGCGTGCTGGCCGCGCGCGACGGCGAGCCCACCGGAGCCCAACCCGGCCGCTACGTCCCCCGCTAGCAGGAAGATCACCGGATTCCCCTCCGCAGTTGCGGTGGAATAGTTCCTGTTTAGCCGCCAAATAGGCCGTTTCAGGAACTATTCCACCGCAACTTATAGGTCTGCTGGGGCAGCGCCGGCTATTTGAGGCTGGTGGCGACGACGGAGCGGCCGAGGGCTGTCTCGAAGCGATCGGCCATAGCCGGGTCGCTGAGCGTGTCGACTTGGTTGAGCATGATGCGGGCATTGCTGAGGTTCAGCATCCGCAGCTCGGCATTGAGCACCATGGCGACGCGCTCGGGTGTGGCGATGTCGGTAGGCTCGCAGCCGCAACGCTCGCAAAAGAGCTCGGGGCGGTGGACGGCTTCGTTGATGGGCTTGCCGAGCCCTGAGGCGCCGGCGATCCAGACGATGTTGGCCGTGCCAGAGGGAATCACCGGCTCCCAGGCGGCGTGGGCCTTGAGCGGGAGCCGCTTGCTGCCGTCCGCCTCGGCCAGGACGTAGTCAAAGCGCTGCGCCAGCTGGTCGAGCGGCTCGGCAGGGGAGGAGAGCTTGCCCGTCTCCGGGTCCAAAACACCCGCCTGGCAGATGCCTCCGCGGCTCATGCCCGCGCATGCCTCGCAGGTGCAGCCGGGAACATGCAGGGCCCCCGGCTTCCAAGGCACGGCGTCCAAGCGACGGCTCGACCCGTCCCATGGCACGCCGGCGACGGGGAACATGCGCGTGGTGGTGCAGAGGAGCACCCTGCCGCCAGCGCGCATGAGCTCGAGACCCAGCGCCTTCAGCAAGGTCGACTTGCCACCGCTGCCGATAATCGCGGTAATGCCCGGCTCGATCTTGAGCGCCGAGGCAAGATTGCCGCTAACCGTTTCCATCTGTTCACCGCCGTATAATACTGTGATAATAAATAATCATCAGAGTAGCGGTCGAACCGCTTTTGCTCTGCTCAAACCGTAGCACAGGGAGGTGCCCCGGGAATGCTCGTTTATGTTCGCGGCGCCGGCGATATCGCCACGGGTGTCGCCGCTCGCTTGGTGCGTGCCGGCGTGTCGGTCGTTATGGCCGATATCGCGGTTCCCACGTGCATCCGCCGCACAATCAGTTTTTGCGAGGCCATTCGCTTGGGCGAGGTCCAGGTCGAGGGTATTCGCGCTCGCTTGGCGCAGACGCCGGCAGAGGCGCTCGAGATTACCCAAGCGGGGGATGTTGCCGTCGTGGTGGACCCTCAGGCCAAGATGCTCGATGAGCTTAAACCCGCGGCTGTGGTCGACGCGATTCTGGCCAAGCGCAACCTGGGTACCACGCGCGACATGGCACCTGCCGTCATCGCCGTGGGGCCGGGCTTCACCGCGCCGGTTGACTGCGACGCCGTGGTCGAAACCATGCGCGGGCATTTCCTGGGCCGTGTCATTACCCAAGGTTCACCCCAGCCCAACACGGGCGTGCCGGGCATTATCGCTGGCTATGGCAAAGAGCGTGTTATCCACAGCCCCGCCGCCGGCGTGTTTCGGTCCGACCGCGCAATCGGCGACATCGTGCGCGCCGGAGACGTGATTGGCTACGCGGGCGATACGCCCATGCGCACGCAGATCGATGGCTGTCTGCGCGGGCTTTTGGCGAACGGCGTGCAGGTGACCGAGGGCTTTAAATGCGCCGATGTCGATCCGCGCGGCGATGCCAGCTATATCAACTACATTTCGGACAAGGCGACGTCGGTCGGCGGCGGCGTGCTCGAGGCACTCGCTATGCTCACCGATATCTTTAGAGGATAGAAGGCGGCAATGGAAAAGTTCGATGTTGTGAATGCGGCGCTTGCCGCCCTGCGTGCTGGCGAGACGTGCGAGCTCGTGGTCGTGGCCGGCACGGCGGGGTCGTCGCCGCGCGGCGTGGGCGCCTGGATGGCCGTCTTTGCCGACGGCAGCCAGGCGGGCACTATCGGCGGCGGCAAGATTGAGCTCTTTGCGCTGGATGAGGCGCGCGAACTCCTGAGCGCGGGACAGTCGCGTCTGGTCCGCTACACCATGGGCGGCGAGAACTCCGATACCGGCATGATCTGCGGCGGAGCCATCTGCCTGTGCTATCTGCATCTGGATGCGACCCAGGCACCGTTGTTCCAGGAAATTGCCGACGTCTTGGTCTATCGGCGCATCGGCGACTTCGTCATCGACTTTGAGCCGTTTATCGCGAGCGCGCTCGAGGGCGATGTGGCCGAGTACCATGGCGAGGCATCGCGCCATACCATTGCGGGCTGCCCCGGGCTTTCACTGGTGGAGGAGGGGAGTAACGTCACCTACACCAACGCTGCCTCTGAGATTCCCGCGGCGCACATCGAGACGCTCTGCCCCGAGGGCCTGACCTACATCTTTGGCTGCGGACACGTGGGCGCCGCGACGGCGCGCGTGCTCACGGCGGCGGGCTTTGCCGTCGTGGCCTGCGATGACCGCCCCGGCACGTTGACGCCCGAATGGGTGCCCGGTGTCTACGATCGTCGCCTGGTCGATTACAAGAACCTGAGCGAGCTGTGTCCCATCGGTCCGCGCGACTTGGTGGTCGTCGCCACGGCGGGTCACAAGTCCGATATCGACGTGGTGATTCAGGCCATGCGTGCCAAGCCTGCCTATCTGGGCTGTCTGGGTTCGCGCCGCAAGACGGCCTTTGTGCGTGCCCGCCTGGAGCAGGAAGGTTTTACGCAGGACCAGATCGACGAGCTGCACCTTCCGATCGGCGTTGCCATCGAGGCCGAGGACCCCAAGGAGATCGCCATCTCCATCGCCGCCGAGATGATCCACCTGCGCCGCACCAAACTCGTCCCCCGCAAGCGCTAATCGGATCCCCACCAATAAGTTGCGGTGAAATACGGACTGTTTAAGCCTGTTAGGCCGCCAAACAGTCCCTATTTCACCGCAACTGCTTTTTGGGATCCATTTGTGCGGGGGAGTTGTGGAGTTGTGCAGGCAGACGAGGTTTTTCTGGAAATACGCTCCCGATGCGCGTATAGTACCGATTGTTTTGTCGGCTCCTGCTGCGTCGAGTCCAAACCGCAAAATGCCATGAGCGGCGCGGATGCAGCCAGGAGGCACGAGGACAACCCATCGTGGCCACGCCCCGTGCTTAAAACCCCAAGAAGGAGTGAACAATGGCAGAAGAGAAGTATGTGCCGCGTCTGAAGACCAAGTACAACAACGAGGTCAAGCAGCAGCTTCAGGACAAGTTCCAGTACGAGAACGTCATGATGATCCCCAAGTTTGAGAAGATCGTCGTGAACATGGGTGTCGGCGAGGCCGCTACCGATTCCAAGGCCATCGACGGTGCCGTGCGCGACCTGCGCGCCATCACCGGCCAGCAGCCGATGATCACCCGTGCCCGCAAGTCCATCGCTACCTTCCGCCTGCGCGCTGGTATGCCGATCGGCTGCAAGGTTACCCTGCGTGGCGACCGTATGTGGGAGTTCTTCGATCGTCTGACCTCCGTCGCGATCCCCCGTATCCGCGACTTCCGCGGCATCTCCGCCAAGAGCTTCGACGGCCGTGGTAACTTCTCCATGGGCGTCACCGAGCAGCTCATCTTCCCCGAGATCGACTTCGACTCCGTCGATCACCAGCGCGGTATGGACATCACTTTCGTGACCACCGCCAACACCGATGAGGAGGCCAAGGCCCTTCTGGACGCCTTCGGTTTCCCGTTCAAGAAATAGGTTCACCTGCCCTATAAGCGCCGTTCCCACAAGGGGGCGGCGCTTGGGGCGAACAATACTCTATGTGAGGAGGATATAAGTGGCTAAGACATCGATGATCGTCAAGTGCAATCGCAAGCAGAAGTTCTCTACTCGTGAGTACACGCGCTGCCAGCGCTGCGGCCGTCCGCACTCTGTGTACCGCAAGTTCGGCCTGTGCCGTGTCTGCTTCCGCGAGCTTGCACTCAAGGGCGAGCTTCCCGGCGTTAAGAAGGCCAGCTGGTAAGTCACTACCAGCGTTTCAAGCATCAGTTTGGAACAGGGAAAACGCGCTAAAAAGGCTTTGCCGTTAAGGGCGGCGAAGAACCAAGAGCACGTGTTCATCAAGAACGAAGGAGAATCTGTATGAACCTTACAGACCCGATCGCAGATATGCTTACGCGCATCCGTAACGCTAACTCTGTGAACAAGGCCACGGTCTCCATGCCGAGCAGCAAGAAGCTCGTCGAGATCGCTCGTGTTCTGCACGAGGAGGGCTACATCGAGGGCTACGATGTCGAGGACACCGTTCCCCAGAAGACTCTGCACATCACGCTTAAGTATGGTCCCAAGAAGGCTAAGGTCATCAACGGCATCCGCCGCATTTCCAAGCCGGGCCTGCGTAAGTACACCGGCGTTGCCGACATGCCCCGCGTCCGCGGTGGCCTTGGTACCGCCATTATTTCCACCAGCCATGGCGTCATGACCGACCGCGATGCTCGCAAGCACAACGTCGGCGGCGAGATCATCGCTTACGTCTGGTAATTCGCTCGGTAGGTAGAAGGAAAGGAGATCACCGTGTCTCGTATCGGTAATAAGCCTGTCCAGATTCCCGCCGGAGTCGAAGTGGCAGTCAACGGCAACAACGTTGTCGTCAAGGGCCCCAAGGGCCAGCTCGAGCTCGATGTCTTTGAGAAGCTCGCTATCAACGTCGAGGACAACGTCCTCACCGTTTCCCGTCCCGACGACGAGCGTGAGACCCGTGCCCGCCACGGCCTCACCCGCGCCCTCATCCACAACATGGTTGTTGGCGTTTCCGAGGGCTTCGAGAAGAAGCTCGAGCTCGCCGGCGTCGGTTACCGCGTGCAGCAGAAGGGCAAGAACCTCGAGTTCTCCCTGGGCTTCTCGCACCCCGTGATCGTCGAGGCTCCCGAGGGCATCACCTTCGAGGTTCCCGACAACACCCACGTGAACGTCAAGGGTATCAACAAGCAGCAGGTCGGTCAGATCGCCGCTGAGATCCGCGGCCATCGTCCTCCCGAGCCTTACAAGGGCAAGGGTATCCACTACGTTGGCGAGCACATCCGCCGCAAGCTGGGTAAGGCCGCCAAGTAGTCGTAACCGACTCACTCGCATAAGACCAGCACCCCGTCAGGTGCTGGCAAGATCAACCTTTTTAGGAGTTTACGTATGAACAAGCATAAGGCGAAGCTGGAAGGCCTCAAGCGTCGTCAGCGTCGTGTTCGCGGCAAGGTCTCGGGTACCTCCGAGCGTCCGCGTCTTCGCGTGACCCGTACTAACGCCAACATCTATGCCCAGATCATCGACGACAGCAAGGGCTCCAGCCTGACGCTCGTCTCTGCCTCGACCCTCGAGGCCGAGTTCAAGGGCACCCACACCTCGAACAAGGAGGCTGCGGAGAAGGTCGGTCAGCTCGTTGGCAAGCGCGCCATCGAGGCCGGCATCACCAAGGTCGCCTTCGATCGCGGTGGCCGTATCTACCATGGCCGCGTCAAGGCCCTCGCCGACGGCGCTCGTGCCGCCGGTCTCGAGTTCTAGGAGGTATGTAGCACATGGCTCGTAATCAGAAGCAGCAGCGCGAGGCCTCCGAGTTCGAGGAGCGCGTCGTTTACATCAACCGCGTGTCGAAGACCGTCAAGGGTGGTCGTCGCATGAGCCTCGTCGCTCTCGTCGTCGTTGGCGACGGCAAGGGCAACGTCGGCGTTGGCATGGGCAAGTCCGCTGAGGTGCCCATGGCCATCTCCAAGGCATCTCTCGATGCCAAGAAGAACATGTTCCACGTGCCGGTGACCGAGCAGGGCACCATCCCGCACGAGGTTCTCGGCCACTTTGGTGCCGGCCGCATCATCATCAAGCCCGCTGTCGAGGGTACCGGCGTTATCGCCGGCGGCGCTGTGCGTCCCCTCTTTGAGCTTGCTGGCATCAAGAACGTCCTGTCCAAGTCCCTCGGTACCGACAACGGCCTCAAC
The DNA here is from genome assembly GCA_900541025.1 of uncultured Collinsella sp. GTDB lineage: Bacteria > Actinomycetota > Coriobacteriia > Coriobacteriales > Coriobacteriaceae > Collinsella. Next base: position 72,972 of record UQIL01000002.1, read on the forward strand.
ATCATCAAGGCTGCCGTCGAGGGCCTCAAGGAGCTCTCCAGCCCTGAGGACGTCGCGGCTCGCCGTGGCCTGACGGTCTCTGAGATGTTCGTCGGTAAGGAGAACTAAGCATGGCTGACACCATCAAGATCAAGCAGGTCCGCAGCACCAACGGTTGCAAGCAGGACCAGGTCCGTACTGTCCGTGCCCTCGGTCTCCACAGGATCCGCGAGGTTCGCGAGATTGCTGACAACGAGTCCGTCCGCGGCATGATCTTCAAGGTCAAGCACCTTGTCGAGATTGTAGAGGAGTAGCAAATGCAGCTTCACGATCTTACTCCCGCGCCCGGTTCCACCAAGAACCGCAAGCGCGTCGGCCGTGGCAATTCTTCGGGTCACGGCACCACTTCTGGCCGCGGTCAGAAGGGCCAGGGTTCCCGCTCTGGCGGCACCAAGGGTGCCGGCTTCGAGGGTGGCCAGACTCCGCTGGCCATGCGCCTGCCCAAGCTTCCGGGCTTCCGCAACCCCCGTCGTATCGAGTACACCGCTGTTAACGTTGAGCGTCTCGAGCGCAAGTTCGAGGACGGCGCTGTGATCGACGGTGCCGCTCTTAAGGCCGCTCGCATCACCAAGAGCGAGTTCGAGCCCGTCAAGGTGCTCGGCAATGGTGAGCTCACCAAGAAGTTCACGGTCAAGGTCGACAAGGTCAGCGCTTCTGCGCAGGCCAAGATCGAGGCCGCCGGCGGAAAGGTCGAGCTGCCGTGCTAAATGGTCTTAAGAATGCTTTCCGCATCAAAGAATTGCGCGAAAAGATTCTTTTTACCATAGCTATGCTCGTCGTGTACCGCATTGGTGCGCACGTTCCTGTGCCCGGCATTCCCTTCCAGGGGATGCTGGGCCTTTTCTCGACCGATAACAATTCGGTCGCCGCAGGTGCTATGGCCCTCCTGAATCTTTTCTCTGGCGGCGCGTTGAGCTATGTGTCGGTGTTTTCGCTGGGCATCATGCCTTACATCACCAGCTCGATCATCCTCCAGATGCTCCAGGCCGTCGTGCCTTCCCTGCATGAGCTTGCCCGCGAGGGCGAGGTCGGTCAGACCAAGATTACGCAGTATTCGCGTTACCTCACCCTGGCTCTGGCAATCCTCAACTCCGTGGGTTACCTCTTCCTCTTTAAGAGCTTCGGCATCAGCTTCAATGGCGCCGGCGCTCCCGAGATCATCTTCGACCTCATGATCGTCGGTACGCTCACCGCGGGCGCCATGCTGATCATGTGGATTGGTGAGCTCATCACCCAGCGCGGTATCGGCAATGGCATGTCGCTGATCATCTTCGCGAACATCATGGCCGGTCTGCCGCAGGCTATCTTCTCCAGCACCGAGGGCAATGCCGGTGGCATCATCACCATGGTGATCATCTGCGCCATCATCCTGCTGGTTATCCCGCTGATTGTTTTCCTTGAGCGCGGCCAGCGCCGCATCCCGGTCTCCTACGCTAAGCGCGTCGTGGGCCGTCGCATGATGGGTGGCCAGACCACCTACCTGCCCATCAAGGTCAACACCGCGGGTGTCGTGCCGATCATCTTCGCTTCGGCGCTGCTGTACTTCCCGGCTCAGATTGCCGTGTTCTTCCCCGGCATCGGCTGGATTCAGGCAGTTGCCTCCGCGCTTTCGACCGGTTGGCTCAACTGGGTGCTTAACGTTGTCCTCATCGTGTTCTTCGCGTACTTCTACACCTCCATGGTGTTCAACCCCGATGAAACGGCCGATAACCTTAAGAAGCAGGGCGGCTTTATTCCGGGCGTCCGTCCGGGTAGGGCTACCGCGGCCTACATCAAGAACGCGCTCAACAAGATCACGCTTCCCAGCGCTGTCTTTTTGGCGCTCATCGCCATCGTGCCTTCGATCATCTTCTCCTTCACGGGTAACCATCTGATCCAGGCATTTGGCGGCACGTCCATCCTCATCATGGTCGGCGTCGTGCTCGACACGGTCGATAAGCTCGAAGGCCAGATCAAGATGTATGATTACGATGGATTCTTTAAATAGGCTAGAGGAGGATTGCTCATGAACCTCGTATTGCTCGGAGCTCCGGGTGCCGGTAAGGGCACCGTCGCACAGGAGCTCGTCGCCGAGTTTGGCGTCGCCCACATTTCCACGGGCGACCTGCTGCGTGCTGCCGTCAAGGGTGGCACCGAGCTTGGTATTCAGGCTAAGAAGTACATGGACGCTGGCGAGCTCGTTCCCGACCAGCTCGTGATCGACCTTGTCAAGGAGCGCCTTGCCGCCGATGACGCCCAGCAGGGCTTCATCCTCGACGGCTTCCCGCGCAACACCGCCCAGGCTGTGACGCTCGATTCCGAGCTCTCCGCCATGGGTCGCGAGATCGACTGCGCCCTTCTGGTCGATGTGGCCCCCGAGGTCATTATCGATCGTCTGTCTTCGCGTCGCACCTGCCGCGCATGCGGTTACACCGGCACCGCTGCCGATGCTACCTGCCCCAAGTGTGGCGGCGAGATGTATCAGCGCGACGACGACAAGCCCGAGACCATCAAGAACCGTCTCGACGTCTACGAGAAGTCCACGAGCCCGCTCGTCGACTACTATCGTGGCCAGGGTCTGCTCAAGTCGGTCAACGGTGACCAGGCTCGCGAGACCGTGTACGGGGATGTCAAAGAGGCTCTCGGTCTATGATCAAGATTAAGTCTGCAACGCAAATCGAGCAGATGAAGAAGGCAGGAGCGCTATCTAAGATGGCGCTCCGCCACGTTGGAGCCATGGTGCGCCCCGGCGTTTCCACCTTTGAGCTCGATCAGCTCGCGGAGCAGATTATCCGCATGCATGGCGGCACCCCGGCCTTTAAGGGTTACGGCGGGTTCCCGGGGACCATTTGCGCATCGATCAACGATGCCGTGGTCCACGGTATTCCCAACCCCGACATGATCCTGCGCGATGGCGATATCATCTCCATCGATACGGGAGCCGTTGTCGACGGTTGGGTCGGCGATAACGCTTGGACGTTTTTCGTCGGCACCCCCACGCCCGAAGCCAAGGCTTTGTGCGAGGTCACGCGCGATTGCCTTAAGACAGCCATCGAGCAGGCTGTTCCCGGTAACCATATCGGGGACGTCGGTTATGCCGTTCAGTCCCTCGCCGAGTCTCACGGTTACGGTGTGCTTCGTGATTATGTAGGCCATGGCATTGGCCGCGTGATGCACGAGGACCCCAACGTTCCTAACTATGGAAAGAAGGGGAGGGGCGTTCGCCTCCAGGCCGGCATGGTCATTGCCATCGAGCCGATGGTTACGATGGGTTCCAACCATGTGAGCACGGGCTCCGACGGTTGGATTGTTACGACCAACGATCACCTGCCCGCCGCGCACTACGAGAACACCGTCGCCATTACCAATGACGGTCCGGTGATTCTCACCACGGATGCCCAAGGTGCTTGGTGCTCCCTCCAAGGCGGAGAAATGTAACAAGTTCCATTTAGTTGTGGAGCCATTACGAAGTTATTACGATGCGTGCATACGTGTTGTAGAATACTCAATCGCTGTCGTTTTCTAGAGAAAGATGATTGCTTGTGAAGAAGGAAGACGCAATTGAGCTCGAGGGTACGGTAAAGGAACCGTTGCCCAACGCCATGTTTAAGGTCGAGCTCGAGAACGGTCATTCGGTTCTGTGCAACATTTCTGGCAAGATCCGAATGAATTACATCCGTATTCTCCCCGGTGACAGGGTTGTCGTGGAGCTTTCCCCGTACGACCTGACCCGCGGCCGCATCACCTATCGCTACAAATAGCGGCACGCATACACGCACTCCATTTCCGACTGCAGGCTTAGCTCAACCTACGGTCGGATTGTGTGTGAAGACCAGCCATAGTTTTAAACGCCTGCGGCTGGGCGAGTAGATAGTAGGGAAGTAGTTTGAGCGCTACCGAAAGGAAGAACGATGAAGGTACGTCCTTCGGTCAAGAAGATGTGCGATAAGTGCAAAATCATTAGGCGCCATGGCAAGGTCCTCGTCATTTGCGAGAACCCCCGTCATAAGCAGCGTCAGGGTTAAGAGAGGAGACTACGTTGGCCCGTATTAATGGTGTCGACCTCCCGCGTGAGAAGCGCGTTGAGATCGGTCTGACCTACATTTACGGCATCGGCCGCACCACTGCGACGAAGATTTGCGTCGAGTGCAACGTTAACGTGGATACGCGCGTTAAGGACCTCACCGAGGATGAGGTTAACGCCATCCGCGATTATATCGATAAGAACCAGATCATGGTTGAGGGCGACCTCCGCCGTGAGCGCAACCAGAACGTCAAGCGCCTTATGGACATCGGCTGCAACCGCGGCCTTCGTCACCGCAAGGGCCTCCCGGTCCGCGGCCAGCGCACCCACACTAACGCTCGTACCCGCAAGGGCCCGAAGCGTCAGATCGGTGCTAAGAAGAAGAAATAAGGAGCGCTAGATAGATGGCTACTGCTAAGAAGAACGTTCGCGCTGCCCGTCTGAAGCGCGCGGACCGTAAGAACATTTCCGTGGGCCAGGCTCACATTCGTTCTACGTTCAACAACACGATCGTTTCGATCACCGATCCCCAGGGCAACGTCATTTCCTGGAAGTCGGCTGGCCAGGTGGGCTTCAAGGGCTCCCGTAAGTCCACGCCGTTCGCTGCCCAGATGGCTGCCGAGGCTGCTGCCAAGCAGGCCATGGAGCACGGTATGAAGAAGGTTTCCGTCTTCGTCAAGGGCCCCGGCTCCGGTCGTGAGACCGCCATCCGCTCCCTCCAGGCTGCTGGCCTCGAGGTCTCGAGCATCCAGGACAAGACCCCCATTCCGCACAACGGCTGCCGCCCCAAGAAGCGTCGCCGCGTGTAACTGAAAGGATCGTATCAATATGGCAATCGACAGGACTCCTGTTCTTAAGCGCTGCCGTCAGCTCGGGATCGATCCCGCTGAGCTCGGTTACAGCAGCAAGAAGGAATCTATCCGTCAGCCCAAGCGCCGTCGCAAGGAATCTGAGTACGGCATGCAGCTGCGCGAGAAGCAGAAGGTCAAGTTCATCTATGGCGTTCTGGAGAAGCAGTTCCACGGCTACTTCAACAAGGCCCGTAAGATGAACGGCGTCACCGGTGAGAACCTCATGATCATTCTTGAGTCTCGCCTCGACAACGTCGTCTTCCGTCTTGGCTTCGCCCGCACCCGCAAAGAGGCTCGTCAGTCCGTCCGTCACGGTCACTTCACCGTGAACGGCAAGCGCGTGGACATCCCGTCCTACCGCGTCAAGGCCGGCGACGTCGTCGCTGTCGGCGAGAAGTTCCGTGACCTCCTCCCCATCAAGGAGGCCCTGATTTCCTCCGAGCGCTTTGAGGTCCCTGGCTGGCTCGAGGTCGATATCGAGAAGCTGTCTGGTAACGTGCTCGCTCTGCCGACGCGTGAGCAGATCAGCGGTGATATCAACGAGCAGCTCATCGTCGAGCTCTACTCTAAGTAGTCCATCCGGGCTGCTGAGGCTGGAGGTAATACATGTCAGAATTCATTAGGCCTCAGGTTCAGGTCGAAGAGATCAACGAGACGTCTGCTCGTGTCTCCGTCGAGCCGCTCGAGCGTGGTTACGGCGATACGCTGGGTAACTCCCTTCGTCGCGTTCTTCTGTCCTCGCTCGAGGGTGCCGCCGTCGAGGCTATTCAGATCGATGGTGCGCAGCACGAGTTCATGACCATCCCTAACATGGTCGAGGATGTCACCGACATCGTCCTGAATGTCAAGGGTCTTGTCTTCAGGGCTCTCGGCACGACCGACGAGGCGACCGCCACCATCTCGGTTGACGGCCCCTGCGAGGTCACCGGTGCGGACTTCTTTATTCCGTCCGAGTTTGAGCTGGTCAACCCCGAGCAGCACATTGCTACGCTCACCGAGGGTGGCCATCTCACCATGAGCATGCGCATCGGCTATGGCCGCGGCTATGTTTCTGGCGAGGCCAACAAGCGCGACAACGATCCCATCGGTGTGATCCACGTCGACTCGCTGTACTCGCCGGTTTCCCGTTGCGCCAAGCTCGTTGAGGCTTGCCGTGTCGGTCAGCACACCGACTACGACCGCCTTGTCCTCGAGATCGAGACCAACGGCTCCATCGCCCCGCGCGACGCCGTGGTCCAGGCTGCCAATATCATCAACCAGCATATGGCCGCCTTTATGAACCTTGCCGAGACCCCCGAGGTCGAGGAGGAGGCTTCGATCTTCGCTCCCGAGGTCACCAACGACAACGCCGAGCTGGACAAGCAGATCGAGGATCTGGACCTTTCCGTCCGTTCCTACAACTGCCTTAAGCGCGCCAGCATTCACTCGGTCCGTCAGCTCGTTGAGTTCTCGGAGAACGATCTGCTCAACATCCGTAACTTCGGTGTTAAGTCGATCGAGGAAGTGAAGGACAAGCTTGAGTCCATGGGCCTGAGCCTGAAGGCTTAATGCTTCGCATATTTGAGGAGAAACTAGACCATGCGTCACAACGTTAAGAAGGGCCTGAAGCTCGGCACCGATGCGAGCCACACCAAGGCCATGAAGAAGAGCCTTGCTAAGGCCCTCTTCGAGAACGACCGCATCAAGACCACCGAGACCCGCGCTAAGGCGCTGCGTTCGGTCGTCGATCCGATCATCACTTGGGCCAAGAAGGGCGACCTGCACTCTCGTCGTCTGGCTATCGCCAAGCTCGGCGATAAGCAGCTCGTTGCCGAGATCTTCGACAAGGCTGCCCAGGGTATGTGGCAGGATCGCAACGGCGGTTATACCCGCATCATGAAGCTCGGTAACCGCAAGGGCGACAACGCTCCCATCGTTATCATGGAGCTCGTCACCGAGCCTTGCACGCCTAAGGCCAAGAAGGCTGCTCCGGCCCCCAAGAAGGCCGCTGCTCCCAAGAAGGTCGAGGCTGCCGAGGAGGCTCCTGCTGAGGAGACCGCTGAGTAGACAATCCGTCTGCATAGGCTATATTCGAGGGGTACGTTCGCGTACCCCTCTTTTTTTGTCGAAATGCCATTGCCTGTTTGTTGGGAGCGCCCATGACCGCGCCGTCTGATTTCAATTCGATTCCAGAGCTCGATGCCACGCTCGTTTTCCGCGTGGCATACGATGGCTCGTCCTATAGCGGCTTTGCCGAGCAGCCGGGACAGACGACGGTTGCGGGTGAGCTGCGTCGAGCCATCGAGACGCTGCTTCGCCGTCCGATCGATCTGACGTGCGCGGGTCGCACCGATGCCGGCGTGCATGCCGTGGCTCAGTACATCAGCGTGCCCGTAACGGACGCTGAGCTCGCCCTACCGCGCCGTAGGTGGCTGCGGGCTATGGATGCCCTGCTGCCCAAAGATATCGCCATCAACGAGGTCTACAAGGCCCGTAAAGGCTTTTCTGCACGTTTTGACGCGCGTTCCCGTACGTATACGTACCGTATTGCCGATCGAGATGCGCGCCCCGTGCTGTCCCGCGGTGCGGTGTGGTGGCATCGCTATCCCTTGGATGTTGAGGCTATGTCTGCTGCCTGCCCCGCGCTGCTGGGCGAGCAGGACTTTAAAAGCTTTTGCAAGGTTGCTTCTGCCGTGGGCAAACCTACGCACCGCTGCGTAATGCGCGCCGAGTTTGGCCATGAGGTTGCGTTTGGCGAGGACATCCTGACGTTTACCATCGAGGGCAATGCGTTTCTGCATTCGATGGTCCGTACGATCGTTGGCACGCTTGTCGCGATTGGCATGCATCGCCGTGAACCCGAGTGGATGCGCGAGGTCATCGATGCTTGCGACCGTACCGCTGCGGGCCCCACGGCTCCTGCCTGCGGCCTTACGTTTATGGGCGTGGATTACGATCCCGCCGAGCTCGTCGTGCTCGACTAGGGGAGGGCTCGACGCGTCGTGCGTCGACACCCATTATCTGTGGGCTGCGCGTGTGCAACATCTGTTCTTGGCGTGCAATACAACCGGTGTCTCATTGCTTTTATTGCCGGGGTGTACCATGAACCACGGTTTGATTCATTGCTGTCGAGAGGACGGATAACTTGGTTCGACGTGGCTCGCATCCGCGACTTTCGGTGATCCTTGTGGTAGAAGGTTCGCCCAGCTATGCGATGCGTGCGCTCGAGAGTATCCAGAACCAAGACCTCTACGATTTGCAGATTGTCGTTGTTTGCCGCGATGCTGCGCCCGGTGTGCGCCATTCGCTTCAAGTTGCTGCCGACAGGGACATCCATATTGATTTGATTGACGTCGAGGACGCGAAGCGCGGCGCTTGCCTTCGTGCCGGTTTTGCTGTCTCGCGCGGCTCTCAAATCATCGCTATGAACGCCGATGAGTGGTTTGCTCCGCAGTCCCTTTCCAAGATGGTCGATATCGCGTGCGATACTGCGGCAGACATAGTGTTCCCCACGGTGTCGCTCGACCGCTATGATGCACATCGAGAACGCCATTCGCGCGTCTTGGATGCTGCCTCTATTGCCATAGAAGACGAGTCTTCTATGGTGACTGGGCTGCCCCAGTTGATTTTGGGCGGCCTAGTCGCTCAGACCTCTGGCGTGATGTATAGCCGTCCGCTGTTTGAGGCATGCCTGTCGCGCGGCAAGGCGTACCGTACGGTTGAGTTTATGGCTTATGCGCTCTCGCAGGCACGATTCGTGTCCGGCTGCGGCGACGCTTGTTTCCACGCGGTGGCACCTAAGCTTACAGATGCCTATGATCCCACCATGTATGCCAGGATATCCGATGACACTCGAGCGCTCGACGAGCTTGCGGACTCACTCTCGGAAGCAGATAGCGGTGGTCGGCTCAAGCTGGCAAGCCAAAAGTTCTACTTTGCCGGACTGGTCGCCTGCATCGAGAATTTGTGTCTTAGCCCGCATGGAGTGTCGTCAATCGAGCGTTCCGCCCGCATGCGTGATATGCTCGAGGCGCCTCGAACCCGTCAGATGGTCGCCGCGCTCAAGGATAACCATCGGGGACTCGGTTTGTTGTTTGGGCCGATCGCCAGCGCCAAGCCCGCGCGCTGCGTGATGTGTACGCATCTGGCAGCTTTTCTTAACCGGACGGGCGCAAAAACCGCCTAAACGGCTCATTTCGAAACAAATTTGCATAGAATTGTTTCGAAATGCGTTCTTATACACAAAAGCCTTCAAATAGCGTTAAACTATTCAGTCACTGATTGATTGTCTCCGCCATCTTTTGGAGAGAGGGTTTGTATGGCTAAAAAACGCAATGGGCGCCAGGATGCCATTAGAGATATTGTGCGCAATAAGGACGTCCGCACGCAGCGCGTGCTGGTCGATGAGCTCCGCGCTATGGGCTTTGATTGCACGCAGGCGACTGTCTCTCGCGATATTGCCGATATGGGGCTGCGTAAGCTCCCCGAGGGTATCTATGTTCTGGCAGAGGACCTGCACCTGCAGCGTATGGTTTCCGAGCTCGTAACGGGCGTTCTGCGCACCGATAATCTGGTTATGATCAAGGCTCAGCCTGGTACGGCTTCCGGCATCGCCGCCGCCGTTGATGCGGCAGAGTTGCCCGATGTGCTTGGCTCGCTTGCCGGCAACGATACGATTTTGGTTATTGCCCAGACGGCCGAGGACGGCGAGCGTCTCGAGGCGCTGATCAATAAGCTGAGCAATTCTCGCAAGTAGGCGTGCGGGTCGTGCGCTCGGCACTGTGTGCGTGACATGGTGGCTTGTAAGGGGGTATCGACGTTGGTCGGTACCCCCTATATTGTTTGCCGGTATAAAGGCCGTCCACCAGGTCGCTTTAAACTAAAAGGCCCCCGAGCACTTTAATAAGCTGCTCGGGGGCCTTGTTGCTAATGGCCGGATGAATTTCTAGCCAACCGTATCGTCAGGCGTGGGCGAGGGGTCGGGAGTGGGTGTAGGCGTAGGCGTAGGCGTAGGCGTGCCGCCATCGCCGCCGGTCGAACCACCAGTGGAGCCGCCCGTCGAGCCACCGGTCGTACCGGTGCCGCCGGTGGTGTCGCCGCCCGTGGTCTCGGTGGTCGTGGTCGTCGTGGTAGTCGTTGTGGTGGTTTCCTCTTCGTCCTCGTTCTCGTCCTTGTCGTCGTTCTCCGTCTTCTTGGTGTTGTTAGTGCCGTAGAACTTCCAGACGCTGTTGTTCTTGTAGGTGGGCGCCGTTCCGGTCGCAAACTCCTCGCGCTCGGTGCCGGCAAGGACGGTGTTCATGAACTTCTTAAAGACGGGCAGGTTGGTGCTGTCGCCCAGCAGGTCTGTGCCGTATTTTTGGATGGGAATCTCGCCCGCGGAATAGCCGGTCCACAGGGCGCACGCCAGCTGCGGGGTATAGCCGCAGAACCACAGGTTGGTGGTGTTGTCGGTGGTGCCCGTTTTGCCGGCATAGGGCTGGTTGACGCTCAGGGCGCCAGCAGCACCTGTACCGCTGCCCTGCATGACGCCGGACAGAACATCGGTGACCGCGGCGGCCTCGCCCTCGGTAAGCACCTGTGAGGGATTGTCGGTGTGCTGGTACAGCACCGAACCGGTACGAGAGTCAATCTCGGTGATGGCGATCGGCTGGCGATAGTAGCCGCCGTTGGCAAACGTCGCGTAGGCGGCGGCCATCTCGAGCGGCGAGATCGAGCCGGTGCCGAGCGTCATGACGGGAACGTCCTCGATGTTGTCCTTGGCGGGATCGATGCCGAGCTTTTTGACGAGTGAGATGATCTTGCTGTTGCCGACGGCTTCCGCCACCTGGATGTAGCCGGTGTTGGAGGAGTATGCCGTTGCCTGCTTAAGCGTGATGTTGCCATAGCTATGGTTGGCGTAGTTTTGGACCTCGGTCGTGGTGCCCTTGGCCTTGAGTGGCGAGTTGCAGTTGAGGGTGACGTTGGGGTTCATGCCGTTTTGGATGGCAGTTGCCAGCGTAAAGGCCTTGAAGGTGGAGCCGACGGGACGCTTGGCCGTGGCATGGTTTACGTGGTTCTCGTCGGCGTTGTAGTCGTAGCCGCCCACCATGCACTTGATGTAGCCGGTCTTGGGGTCGACGACGACCATGCCCATGTCCAGTCCGTCGAGTGAGAGCGTGTCGAGCTGCTCGCGGACGGCATTCTCTGCCACCTGCTGCATCGTGGGGTCGATGGTGGTCTTGACGGTCAGGCCGCCCTTAAAGAGCACGTCGGTCGAGAACTCCTGCTCCAGCAGCTGCTTAACATAGGCGACAAAGTAGGGCTGCGAGTATACGTCGACGCCGCTGCCCGAAATCTCGGTCACGTTGAGGGTGATGGGCTCGGCCTGTGCGGCATCGTGCTCCTCCTGCGTGATGTGGCCCAGGCGCAACATGTTGTCAAGGACCTTGTTGCGACGGGACAGCGCCAGGTCGGGGTTGACCGTGGGGTCGTACTGCGAGGGCGAGTTGGGAAGGCCGATCAACAGTGCGGCCTCGCTCAGCGTGAGGTCGGCGGCGCTCTTGGACAGATAGGTCTCAGCTGCGGCCTCAATACCGTAGGCGCCGTGGCCGTAGTAGATGGTGTTGAGGTACATCATGAGGATCTCGTCTTTGGAGTACATATCCTCCATCTTGACGGCGATGTAAGCCTCGCGCACCTTACGCTCGATGGTCGAGTCGAACTGCTCCTCCTGCAGGATGGTGTTGCGCACCAGCTGCTGGGTGATAGTCGAGGCGCCTTCGTGCCCGCCGCCGAGGGTTGCCACCGCAGCACGCGCGATACCCCACAGGTCGATACCGCCGTGCTCGTAGAAGCGCTCGTCCTCGACGTCAACGGTGCCCTGCAGCACGTAGGGGGAGACCTCGTCCTTGGTGATGGACTTGCGGTTTTGCGTGTAGAAGCTCGCAATCTTGTTGCCGTTGCAGTCGACGATCTCGGTGGGCTCGCTCACCAGATACGCGTTGGCGTCGGTGTAGTCGGGCAGATCGGACAGCCAGCGGTTGACGTTGCCGACCATGCCGATGCCAAACGCCACGCCCGCGATAAGCAAAAAGCCCAAAAACGAGAGCAGGATTATGGGCAGAGCATGCGTCTTTGAACGGCTGCGTCCCTGTCGTTGGCGAGGACCCATATATTGACCTCCAGGTATGTCGTGCCGGACGGTGGATGTGCCGTCGGGCAGGATGGACATAAGTTATTACACGATAAACCAAACGGGGCGCGCGAGGCCTCGTGTATGCTGGAAGACGGCATTTTTCAGAGTGAATGCATACCTTGGTAAGGAGTTTGTCGATGGCGATTCGGACGATGGGGCCGAGCGAACAACACAAGGCTGGATTGGATGCTGCCGGTGCGGCGCTGCCCGAGCTGCTGGCGCCGGCGGGCGGACTCGACCAGATGCTTGCGGCCATCGCCGCGGGTGCCGATGCCATCTATGCGGGGTTGGGCGGCTTTAACGCCCGCGTGAGCGCGCACGGTTTTACCGATGACGAGTTTGCGCGCGGCTGCGCCGTGGCGCATGTCCATGGCGTGCGTGTGTACGTAACGCTCAACGTGTTCGTGTTTGACGATGAGTTGTCCGACGCGGTGGCGTTGGGAGCTCATGCACTGGAGCTGGGCGCCGATGCTCTGATTGTCGCCGATGCCGGGCTGGCCTGTGCGCTGCGCACGGCGATTCCCGGGGTCGAGATTCACCTGTCCACGCAGGCGGGCGCTCATAGCGAGAGCGCCGTGCGGCTTGCCGCCGATGAGCTTGGGGTCGAGCGCGTGACGACGGCACGCGAGCTGACGGTCGACGAGATTGCGGCGCTATGTGCCACGGGCGTGCCCATCGAGGTATTCTGCCACGGTGCGATTTGCATCGGATATTCGGGGGCGTGCGAGTTCTCGGCCCTGCGGCGTGGGCGCTCGGCGATGCGCGGCGACTGCACGCAGCCGTGCCGTCTGGCGTACGACCTGGTGGACGAGGCGGGACAGAGTGTTGTCGCCGTCGAGGGAGATCGCCTGCTGTGCCCGCGCGACTATCTGGGTATTGCGCATCTGCCCGAGCTTGTAGATGCCGGCGTGGCGTCGCTCAAGATCGAGGGGCGCATGAAGAACCCCGATTACGTATTCAACGTGGTGCGGGTGTGGCGCCGGGCGCTCGATATGCTGTGCGACGGCGCGTGGGACCCCGGTGCCGTGGAAGAGCTTGAACGCGAGCTGGGCCGGTCGTTCAACCGCGGGTTTACCGACGCGTACCTGCGGGGGCGTTCGGGCGCCGAGCTTATGAGCTTTGAGCGTGCAATCAACCAAGGTGTGCGCGTGGGACGTCTGGTGGCCGTGGGCCACGAGGAAGTGACCGTCGAGCTCGACGCCGCCGTGGCGGCGGGTGACACGCTCGAGATTCGGTTCTATCCGGGTGTCGACGCGCGTCCCGATGTGCCCAAGCGCTGGCCGCAGGTGCCCTGCCCGGTGGATGCCGCAGCGGGGAAGCGCGTCGTCGTGCATTGCAAGCGTAAGGTGGACGCGGGCTGCGAGGTGTACCTGATTCGCAGCGCCGGCGTGTTGGATCAGACGGCGGCGGTGTTGGAGCGCATGCGGGCCGAGGCGAATGCGATTGCGCCCGTTGCGCGTGCCGTTGAGGCGCTGCCCTTTGAGGACGTTGCGGTGGATGGCGGTGCGTCGACGGAGTTGGTGGAGTGCGCGGTTCCCGCTCGCATGGTTTTTGCTTGGCAGCTGATGGATGCCGACCCGCGCGGAGAACTCGATTTGTCCGACGCCGTTGTGGTGCTTGACGAGGTGTGCCGCACGGGTGACGCTGACCGGACCCGCTCACTGATGCAGCGTGCCGGGTGCGTCGTCTGCCGCAACCTGGGACAGGTGGTGATCGCTCGCGAGCTGGGCGTGACATTTGACGTGGCGGCGCCGGTGTTCTGCGCGAATCGGGCCACGCTTACCTGGCTGCGCGGACTCGGTGCGGGGCGGGTGTACTTGCCGGCCGAGTTGCTCGGCAATGATGCGGAGCGTATTGCCGAACTGGCTGCTGAACCCGGCGTCTTTGGTCCGGTCGACGCCGACCGTCCCGAGCTTATGGTGTGCGAGCACTGCCTGCTGACCGCCGAGGGCGTCTGCGCCACCGATGCGACGGGACAGGTCCGTTGCCGCGACTGCTTGCGTCGTCGGCAGGTACGCTATCTGGTTGAGCGTGACGGTACACGTCTGCCAGTTGCCATTGACGCATGCGGCAGGACGAGGATTTTCCTGTCGTAGGTGCCGCGTCGCGTCAGTTTGTTATCATAAGAGAGTTTATGGACTTCCAGCACCGCCGTTTTCGGCGAGGGTGCTATAGCAAAAGGAGGATACCCAATGCTGTCTGTTGACGAGCAAATGCGTATCATCACCTCGGGCGCCGCGCAGATCGTTCCCGAGGCCGACCTTCGCAAGAAGCTTGAGAAGGGCGAGCCCCTCAACATCAAGCTCGGCGTCGACCCCACCAGCCCCGACCTGCACCTGGGCCATGCCGTGCCGCTGCGCAAGATGCGCCAGTTCCAGGACCTGGGCCACAACGTCACCCTCATCATCGGCAACGGTACCGCGTTGATTGGTGACCCCTCGGGCAAGAACTCCACGCGTCCGCAGCTTTCGCAGGAGCAGATCGAGGCCAACGCCGAGACCTACGTGAGCCAGGCCATGAAGATCCTGGACCCCGAGAAGACCACCATCGTGCACAACGGCGATTGGATCCTTTCGATGGATCTGGCCGGCCTGCTGCAGGTGTGCTCCAAGTTCACCGTTGCCCGCATTCTTGAGCGCGACGACTTTACCAAGCGCTACCAGTCTCAGACGCCGATCGCCCTGCATGAGTTCCTGTATCCCGTGATGCAGGCTTTCGACTCTGTGCAGATCAAGGCCGACGTGGAGATGGGCGGCACCGATCAGCTCTTCAACCTGCTCGCCGGCCGTGAGCTCATGGAGAAGATGGGTATGGAGCCCCAGATCGCGCTCACCATGCCGCTGCTCGAGGGCACCGATGGCGTTCGTAAGATGTCCAAGTCCTATGGCAACTACATCGGCCTGACCGACGCCCCCAAGGATATGTTCGGCAAGACCATGTCCATCCCCGACGAGATGATCGGCAAGTACTATCGTCTGGCCAGCTCGCTCACCCCGGCCGAGGTCGACAAGATCGACGCCGCCCTGGCCGATGGTTCTGCCGACCCCTACGAGCTCAAGCGCGCTCTGGGCCGCGACCTGTGCGACACCTACCACGGCGCCGGTGCCGGCGACGAGGCTCAGGCCGAGTTCGACCGCGTGTTCAAGGAGGGCCAGCTCGCCGACTTCCCCGAGAAGCACGTTGAGCTGACTGTTAACGACGAGGGCCAGATCTACCTCGCCGGCCTGCTCAAGGACTTGGGTCTTTCGGCGAGCGCCGGCCAGGCTCGTCGCGATATCGACGGCGGCGGTGTCAAGATCAACGGCAAGGCCGTGGCTCCCAAGAGCTACAACATCGACCCTAGTGCCCTCAAGCTGGGCGACACCCTCTCCGTAGGCAAGCGCAAGGGCTTCAAGTTGGTCTAACGAGCGAGTTGACCTCACAAGTGCAATAAGGCCGCAGCCGGAACGATTCCGGCTGCGGCCCTTTGAGTTGCGGTGAAATAGTTCCTAAAAATGCCATACGGCGCCCAGGCAGGAACTATTCCACCGCAACTTTTCTTCCGCACCCAAGGGATCATTTGGCGGTGCCGTTAAGCGGATGGGGTGTTAGCGGGACCTCCTTTTGGGCATACAATTGCTATTGGCTTGCTGCGGTGAAGGCTCGTCCGCTCCGCAGCTATTTTTACAGTTAAAGGAGTATGTATGTCCGTTGAGGTCATGAGGTCTGTGATCGATGCAGCCGAGGGTCGTGTGCCCGTCGACACGCTGTTCACCAATGCGCAGATTGTCGACGTGTACGGTCAGCGCGTGGCGCCCGGTAGCGTTGCCGTCAAGGACGGCGTAATCGTCGGCGTGCTCTACGACGGTCGCGACGATGCCGCCGGTACCTACGAGGCTGCCGAGGTCATTGACTGCCAGGGTCGCTATATCGCCCCCGGCTTTATCGACGGACATCTGCATATCGAGTCCTCGAACATCCGTCCCGCCGAGTATGCGCGCATGGCGGCGACGCGCGGCACCACCACTGCCATTGCCGACAGTCACGAGATCGCCAACGTTTCCGGCCTGGACGGCCTGCGCTTTATGATCGAGGACGGCCGTCGCGCGCCCATTTCCATCAAGTACATGATGCCCTCGTGCGTGCCCGCGCTGCCCGATGAGCAAGCGGGTGCTGTGATTACCGCCGCCGATATGCAGGCGTTTTTTGCCGAGCACCCGGGCGACGTCTTTGGTCTGGGCGAAATGATGAACCTGCCGGGTGTCTTTATGGCCGACCCCGAGACCTGCGCTCGCATCGATGCCGCTAACCAGACGCCGTCCAAGCAAGTTGACGGCCATGCGCCGCTCGTTGCCGGCAAGGACCTCAACGCCTATGCCGCGGCGGGTATTATCGCCGACCACGAGTCGACGATTCCCGAGGAGGCACTCGACAAACTGTCCCGCGGCATGTATGTGATGCTGCGCGAGGGTACGTGTAGCCACGACCTGGCCAACTTGTCGCCGATGCTGCTGGAGAACCCCGCCCGTGCCCGCCGCTGCTGTTTTGCGACCGATGACCGCGCTCCCTCCGACGCGCTTTCGACCGGTATGATCGACAACGCCTGCCGCGTGGCAATCGAGGCCGGTATTGACCCCGTGGTTGCCATCTCTATGGCGTCCCTGTCCACGGCCGAGGCGTTTGGCCTGGACCACGGTTGCCGCGACCCGCACGAGCTGCGTGGCGCCATCGCCCCGGGCAAGCGTGCCGACCTGTTGGTGCTCAACGACCTGACGTTTGCCACGGCTCCGCATCGCGTGTATGCAGCCGGCGCGCTCGTGGCACAGGACGGCACTTTTGTGGGCGAGGTTGCGCCCGAGACCGCCGAGGTCGCAGCGCTTGCCGATGAGCTGCGTGCTTCCGTTAAGCTGCCGAAGCTATCGCTCGACGTGTTCGACTATGCCTTTAAGCCGGGCGAGGCCGTGATCGACGTGGTGCCGGGCAAGGCCATCACGGGCATGGTTCGTCCCGAGAATGCCGAGGGTCTGCGCCGCATTATGCTGATCGAACGTCACGGTTGCGGCGTGTCGCTGCAGGCCGAGGGCGCCGATGGCGACGGTCCCGCCGGCATGGGGCTCGTCGGCAAGCATATCGGCCGTGGCTGGGTGCGCGGCTTTACCATCACGGGCGGTGCCATCGCCTCGACGATTGGCCACGATTCGCACAACGTATGCGTCGTGGGCGATAACGCTGCCGATATGATGGCTGCCGTCGAGGCTGTTGGCCAGGGCGACCACGTGCTGGTGCGCAACGGCGAGGTCGTGGCGCGTATTCCGCTGGCGCTTGGTGGTCTGATGAGCGAGGGCACGGCCGAGGATGTCGCCGCACAGCACGACGACTTTATGGTCAAGGCGCGCGCCATGGGCATTGAGCCGCCGCTCGATCCCATCATGGGCATCATCTTCCTGCCCCTGCCGGTGATTCCGACGCTCCGCATCCGCCCCGAGGGCATGTTCGACGTCACCACCTTCACCTACGCCGACTAGTCATCGGGGACGCACTTAAACGACTAGTTGTAACGTTTATGACTGCGGGGTCTTATTTGAGCTCCCTTTGGGTACGTTGGAATCGGATACACGCTCGATTCCAACAAGTCCGAAGGGAGCTTTTCTATGGTTAAACTGATTGCATCCGATATGGACGGCACGTTGCTTGACGAAAACGGCCAGGTGCCTCCCGAGACCTACGAACTGATTTTGGCGCTACGCGAGCATGGCGTGCATTTTGCCGCATCGTCAGGCCGCCGCTACGATCGCCTGTGCGAGTTCTTTGCGTCCGTTCGCGACAAGATGGACTTTGTCGCAGCTAACGGTGCCCAGGTCTACGCCGACGGCAAAATGGTAGACCGCGAGGTATATTCGCACCTGGCGATTCGAAAGCTCGCCCAGGCCGTCGCGACGTTTCCCAATCTGCATCTTGCGCTCTTCGACCGAACCAAGTCCTTTTTGCTCGATGACGAGTGCAAGTTTGTGCGTGAGGTCGATAAAGACCTTCCCAATGCCGAGCGCATTTGGGAGCTGCCCGAGCCCAGCGTAAATATCATCAAGGCGAGTATCTTTTGCGACGACGGTGCCGTTATGGACAGTGCGTACGTGCTGCAGCGCGAACTCGGTCAGCTCTTTACTTTCGCGCCTTCGGGCAACGCGTGGATCGACGCCATGCAGCCCGGCGTGTCGAAGGCCTCGGGCATCGCGCAGCTCGCGGAGCATTACGGCATTGGGCGCGACGAGGTCATGGCGTTTGGCGACTCGATGAACGATTACGAGATCATTCGCTTTGTCGGCACGGGCTGCGCGATGGAAAACGCGCGCCCCGCGCTCAAGGCAGTGGCCGATCGCGTGGTGGGTCGTAACCGCGACCACGCCGTCCAGCAGGAGCTCCGTCGCGTGCTGGAGAGCCTCGCCTAATCCGGCAGTTGGGGACGTTCCTTTTCTGCCGGCAGCCGGGGACAGTCCTTGCGGTTTTCCGGGGGTAGCTAATTTGGGACGGGGCTATTTTAGCTACCCGCTTGTTGGGTAGCTAAAATAGCCCCGTCCCAAATTAGCTACCCTGCCGGGTTGCTGCTGCTAGGCGAGGGCAGCCATGATGGTGCGGGCGACGCCGTCGTGGTCGTTGTCGAACTCGGTGATGGCGTCGGCCGCCTCGCGGTCCTCGGACTCGGCGTTGATCATGGCCATGCCGTGGCCCGCTGCCTGCAGCATGGGGATGTCGTTGATGTTGTCGCCGAACGCCCAGGCGTCGGCGAGAGACTCGCCCAGATGCTCGCATAGCCACGTGAGGGCCGTTCCCTTGGTGGCACCCTCGCCCATAACCTCGATATTCATGGTGTACGAACGCGTGACCTCGATCCCGCCGAGCGAATCAAGCGCAGCCGCGATGGCGTCGCGATCGGCCGGCTCGTGCCAGTACATGGCGATGCGCTCGAGCGTCTCGACCTCGTCGATCTTGCTGTCGATATCCATGTCGATCGGTGTTCGTGTGCGCTTGAGCGAAGCCGCGATGTGGGGGTCGCCGCCGCAGAATTCGTCCAGGCGCGTGTAGAGCGAGCGGGGGAGGAAGCACTGCCCATCCGCGAAGATATCGAAGGTCACATCGTGGCCGGCGGCGATGCGATGGATGCGATGGGCAATGCCGCAATCGAGCGGACGGCTCAAGATGCACGTGGCGCGCGAGGCGTCGGTGGGCACATCGTCGTCGAGCTGCCAGACGCTGGCGCCATTGGCGCAAACGGCATAGTGCACGGCGGTATGGGCGAGGATGGGCTCAAAGATGCCCGACAGCGGACGTCCCGTGCAGGGCACAAATTCAATCCCGCGTCGAGCGAGCTCGTCGAGCATCGCCCAGGTGGCATCACTCATCTGCTTACCGCTCGTCAACAGCGTTCCGTCCATATCGGAAAACACAATCATTTGATGCAGCCCTTTCTGCTGGCATAAAAAGCGTGGCCGAGGGCGATGATGCCCTGGCCACGCTCGGGTTCTATAACGGTCCGCGTCCTAGCGATCGGCGAGCGGCTTGTACTCCAGCGGCTCGATAACCGGGCGATACGCGGGGCGAATAATGCGGTGCGCGCAGAAGAGCTCTTCCATGCGGTGTGCCGACCAGCCGGCCATGCGGGCGACGGCGAATAGCGGCGTAAAAAGCGTCTCGGGTACGCCGAGCATCTTGTAGATAAAGCCCGTGTACAGGTCGATGTTGGCACAGATGGGCTTGGTCATGCCGTGGTCGCGCATCACCTGCGGTGCCAGGCGCTCGATGCGCTCGATGAGCGCGAACTCCTCGCCCAGGTCCTTCTTGGCGGCAAGCGTGCGCGCGTAACGGCGGCAGACCTCGGCGCGCGGGTCGCTCAGCGTGTAGACGGCGTGGCCCATACCGTAGATGAGACCCGTGCCGTCGAAGGCCTGCTTGTCGAGGATCTTGCCCAGGTAGGCTGCGACCTCGTCCTCGTCCTCCCAATTGGAGACGTGCGCACGGATGTCCTCGTGCATGGACACGACCTTGGCGTTGGCGCCGCCGTGGCGCGGGCCCTTGAGTGAGCCGATAGCCGCGGCGTAGGCGGAATACGGGTCGGTGGCCGAGGAGGACAGCACGCGGCAGGCAAACGTGGAGTTGTTGCCGCCTCCGTGTTCGGCATGCAGCATGAGCATCACGTCGAGCAGCATGGCTTCGTCGCGGGTGAATGCCATGCCGCCGCGCAACACCTGCAGGATGGTCTCGGCGGTGGAGAGACCGGGTGTGGGGTGCGGTACATGAACCTCGGAGCCGCGGCGCTTGGCGACCGAGGCCATATGCGCGAAGGCGGCGATGCGGGGGAGACGGGCGAGCATGGAGATGGCGACGTCGATTTCGTGCTCGGGCGTAATGGCGTCGGGCTCGGCGTCGAAGGCGTAGAGCAGCAGCACGGCGCGCTGAAGCACATTCATGATGCTCGACGACACCGTGGTCATGGGGAACTCTTTGACGTACTCATCGCTCAGGTGCCTAAAAGCGCCCAGACGTCCGCAAAAACCGTCGAGCTCCTCTTTGTTGGGCAGCGAGCCCGTGATGAGCAGGTAGGCGACCTCTTCGTAGCCATAGCGATTCTCGGCCTGGGCGTTGTTGACCAGGTCCTCGATGCTGTAGCCGCGCAGCGTAAGCTTGCCCTGGTCGGGCACGACTTTGCCGTCGACCTTGTTGTAGCCGTGCACGTCCGAGATGCGGGTAAGGCCCGCGACCACGCCCGAGCCATCGGCATTGCGCAGGCCGCGCTTGACGTTATGCTCTACGAACAGGCCCTCGTCGTACGGGGCGGTCGGCAGGCCGTGGTAGAGGTTTTCGCTTTCGGGCGAAATCTGACGGCTCGCCTCGTAATCCAGAACCAGGCGGCTCAGGTGATCGTCGAAGCGGTAGTAGATTTTCTTGGCGTCGTAGGCCATGCGCGCTCCTCTCCGGTCCGCTTTGGGGCCGCGCGCTTGGACGATATGACGTCAAGCTGCCCCGAGCGGCTTGTTCGCTACAGGCGGTACATAAAGTTAAAGACGTCCTCGCGCTGGATGGACACGTTGACGCCCGAAAGCTCGCCGGCCTCGGCCAGCGCCTTCTGCAGCTCGGCGAAGTCGAGCTTGGACTCAGCAGTGTCGGCCAGCATGGTCATGGTGAAGATGTCCTCGATAATGGACTGCGTGATGTCGCGGATGTCGACGTTTGCCTCGCCCAGAACACGGGTGACGCCGGCGACGATGCCGGGGCGGTTCTTGCCAAGGACGGTGATGACGATACGGGAGGACGAGATCTCGGCCATGGGAAACCCTTTCGCGTGATTGCGGCGCGCGGGGGCGCTCCGCTACGGTACAGTGTTCATCATTGTACCTGTCTGGCGCCAAAAGGGGTGTGCTTACTGCGGCGTTACACGTCTGCAACATGGGAGGAGGGACAAAGGCGCCCGCTTGCCGCGAATCGTCGTGTCGCCTGCTGTGTCTTGGGCATGCCGCACAACGCAAAGACCGTGAACCTTTTGTGGGACACGCGGCGCCGTGGTACCATAGCCGAGTTTGTTGTCTTGGTCGGAAACCAAGACGCCTTATGCGCTGATCGGTAACCAGCGCCTGACCAATAAGGAGTCCTACCATGAAGCAGGGTATCCATCCCCAGTATGTCGAGTGCACGGTGACGTGCTCCTGCGGCAACACCTTCAAGACGCACGCTACCGTGTCCGAGATGAAGGTCGAGCTTTGCAACGAGTGCCACCCGTTCTACACCGGCCAGCAGAAGTTCGTCGACACCGGTGGACGCGTCCAGCGCTTCGCCGACAAGTTCGGTGGCGCCGCTGCCGCCCAGCTCAAGAAGGCTGAGGAGGCCAAGGCTGCCAAGGCCGCCAAGGCTGCTGAGGCCGAGGCCGCTCGCAAGGCCGCCGCTGAGGCTAAGGCTGCCGAGAAGGCTAAGCGTGCCGCTAAGTTCGCCGAGGAGGCTGCCAAGCAGGCCGCCGAGGCTCCCGCAGAGGCTCCCGTCGAGGAGGCCGCTGCCGAGGCCGAGACCACCGAGGCTGCTGAGTAAATAGCTCGCCGAGCAAACACTCGCATTCATGGCTAAAGGGCCGCGTATCCATTTGGGTACGCGGCCCTTTTCTTTTATTGGTGCAAACGAGCCTGCCCCCATTGCACCAGATTGGTGCGAAGGGGACGGGTTAGCTTGCGCCAAATTGCAGAGCGGCAGCGTTTTCCCAGATAAAACCTGCCAAAATAAACCTGTCCCTTTTTGGCAGGTTGGTCGTAGTTATTACGTGGCGGTCGAGGTCGACCGTATAGGCCGTGCCTTGTTTGGCTAAAGTACATTTATCTGTGTTTAACTCGCCCGCAGCTGCACGGCGTGGGCGATGGCCAAAAAGGAAAACCACATGGGATTCATGTCAAAGCTGCTGTCCTTTGGATCCGATAAGGACCTTAAGCGCTACTACAAGATCGTCGACCAGATCAACGGTCTTGAGCCCCAGTTTGAGAAGATGACCGAGGAAGAGCTCCGCGCCCAGACCGATAAGTTCCGCGAGCGTTACGCCAACGGCGAGTCGCTCGACGACATGCTCCCCGAGGCTTTTGCCACCGTGCGCGAGGCTTCCAAGCGCATCACGGGCATGCGCCACTTTGACGTACAGCTCATCGGCGCCATGGCGCTTCATGAGGGTCATATTGCCGAGATGAAGACCGGCGAAGGCAAGACCCTGGTCTCCACCTTGGCCGGCTACCTCAACGCTATCGCTGGCAAGGGCGTGCATGTCGTTACTGTCAACGATTACCTGGCAAAGCGCGACTCCGAGTGGATGGGCCGCATCTACAAGTACCTGGGAATGACCGTTGGTCTGCTCCAGAACAACATGCCACTCGAGCTCAAGCGTCCGGCCTACCAGGCAGACGTCACCTACGGCACCAACTCCGAGTTCGGTTTCGATTACCTGCGCGACAACATGGTCACTCGCCCTGAGCAGCGCGTGCAGCGCGGCCACCATTACGCCATCGTCGACGAGGTCGACTCCATCCTGATCGACGAGGCGCGTACCCCACTCATCATCTCGGGTGCCGGCACCAAGTCCGCCAGCACCTACAAGGACTTCGCGCGTGCCGTGCGCGGCCTTGAGCGCGGCGAGGACGTCTCACACGACATGCTCACCGCCACCGAGGACGTGGAGCCCACGGGCGACTACGTCATGGACGAGGCCAAGCACACCATCGCCGCCACCGAGCGCGGCCTTAAGAAGATTGAGCGCCGCCTGGGTATCGATGACATCTATGCCGATCTCTCCGGCCAGCTGGTCAACCACCTGCAGCAGGCGCTGAAGGCCCAGTACATGTTCCACCGCGACAAGCAGTACGTGGTCACTAATGGCGAGGTCAAGATCGTCGACGAGTTCACTGGTCGCATCATGGAAGGCCGCCGCTATTCCGAGGGCTTGCACCAGGCCATCGAGGCCAAAGAGGGCGTGCTCGTGCGCGAGGAGAACCAGACGCTGGCCACCATCACCCTTCAGAACTACTTCCGTCTCTATGACAAGCTCTCCGGCATGACCGGTACGGCACTCACCGAGGACGCCGAGTTCCGTGAGATTTATAAACTGCCCGTCGAGGTCATCCCCCCCAACAAGCCTGTGCAGCGTGTTGACCACGAGGACCTGGTGTACCGCACCGTCCAGGCCAAGTACAACGCCGTTGCCGACGACGTCGAGCGACGTCACGCCAAGGGCCAACCGGTCCTGGTGGGCACCGTCTCCATCGAAAGCTCCGAGAAGCTGTCGGCCGCCCTTACCAAGCGCGGCATCGCGCACGAGGTCCTCAACGCTAAGCATCACGAGCGCGAGGCTCATATCGTTGCCCAGGCCGGACGCTACGGCGCCGTGACCATCGCTACTAACATGGCCGGTCGTGGTACCGACATCCTGCTGGGCGGCAACCCCGACGAGCTGGTGCGCGAGCGCCTTGAGTACGAGGGCCTGACCATGGAGGACGTGACGCCCGAGCAGCTCGAGCAGTTTAACGCCGAGGCCAAGGAGACCTGCAAGGCCGAGCGCGAGCGCGTGCTTGCCGCCGGTGGCCTGACCGTCATCGGCACCGAGCGCCATGAGTCCCGTCGTATCGACAACCAGCTGCGCGGCCGCTCCGGTCGTCAGGGCGATCCGGGCGAGACCCAGTTCTACTTGTCGCTCGAGGACGACCTCATGCGCCTGTTCGGCGGCGACAAGATGGACCGCGTCTCCAAAATGATGGTCACCGCCGACATGGGCGACGACATGCCCATCCAGCACAAGATCATCTCCAAGGCCGTCGAGAGCGCCCAGCACAAGGTCGAGAGCATCAACTTCTCCATGCGTAAGAGCGTCCTCGAGTACGATGACGTCATGAACAAGCAGCGCCAGGTCATCTACGCCGAGCGTAACAAGATTCTGGACGGCAAGGACCTGACCGACCACATCACCGAGGTCATGCACGACACCGTGTACCGCTGCGTTCAGGAGTTCTGCACCAAGGACAGCCACGAGGGCGAGCGCGATCTCGAGGGCCTGCGCAAGTGGGTCGTTGAGCTCACCGGCCATATCGATACGCCGAAGTTCCCCGACGAGGACTTCGAGGCCCTTGCTGCCGATGTCCTGGCCTACGTTGAGAAGTGCTACAACATGAAGGCCGAGCGCCTGGGTGAGGACCTCATGCGCGAGCTCAACACCCAGGTCATGCTGCGCGTCATCGATACCCGCTGGATGAACTACCTGCAGGAGATGGACTATCTCAAGACCGGTATCGGACTGCGCGGCTTTGGTCAGCGCGATCCGCTGGTCGAGTACAAGACCGAGGCTTATGGCGCGTTCCAGATGCTCGTCGACACCATGTACGAGGATTACCTGCGCACCGTCCTGCGCATCGAGATCAAGGCCGCCCCGCACGCCGTGGAGCACAAGGAGGACCCCGCGCTCGAGGGTGCGCGCTTCTCCGGCCCCGCCGATGTCGATGGCGACAACGGCAACTCGGTGCTGCGCAAGCAGGCACAGGTGCAGGCCCGCACGGCCGTCCAGGGAGGCCCGGCTGCTGTCAACAACGGCGGCAAGGTGACCACCTACCGCAAGTCCGAGAGCGATGACCCTTATGTCAACGTGGGCCGCAACGACCTTTGCCCCTGCGGCAGCGGCAAGAAGTTCAAGTACTGCCACGGTAGGAATCGTTAATGGCCGAGGCTTTAGAGATAACGCCCGCCGAGCTGGACGCGTTTGCGGACCGGCTCGGCGAGGTCGAGTCGTATCTTCATTTGGATGAGAAGCGCACCCGCGTGACCGAGCTCGAGGCCAAAAGCGTGGCCCCCGGCTTTTGGGATGACGCCGACGCCGCTCGCGCCACCATGGAGGAGATCGCTCGCGCCAAGGAAGATATCGCTGCCGTGGATACCGCGCGCGGCGAGCTATCTGACGCCCGCGCGGCGCTGGAGCTTGCCGAGGAGATGGGCGACGACCCCGATGCCGCCGCATTGCGCGAGGAGGCTGCCACTACGGCAGAACGCCTGGCCCGTGCTATCGACGAGCTCGAGCTTTCGAGCTGGTTTACCGGTGAGTTCGATCACGGCGACGCGATTGTGACCATCAAGCCCGGACAGGGTGGTCTGGAGGCGCAGGACTGGACCTTCATGCTCTTTAAGATGTACATGAAGTACTGCCAGCGCCGCGGTTGGAAGGTCACCATCAACGATTGTCCCGCGGCCGAGGTTATCGGCATCGACCGCGCGACCTTTACCGTCGAGGGCAAGGACGCGTTTGGCATGCTGCGCGCCGAGGCCGGCGTCCACCGTCTGGTGCGCATTAGCCCCACCGACGACAAGAAGCGCCGCCAGACCACGTTTGCTGGCGTCGAGGTCATCCCCGTGCTGCCCAACGATATCGACATCGAGATCAGTCCCGACGATATCCGCGTGGACGTGTATCACGCGAGCGGCCCGGGCGGCCAGGGCGTCAATACCACCGACTCCGCCGTACGCGTGACGCATTTTCCCAGCGGCATCGTGGTCACGTGCCAAAACGAGCGCAGCCAGATTCAAAACAAGGCCGCGTGCATGCAGATTCTCAAGGCCCGTCTGTACGAGATCGAGCTCGAGAAGCGTGCCGAGGCGCTTGACGAGATCCGCGGGCCGAAGACCACGATCGGTTTTGGTAACCAGATTCGCAGCTACGTGCTCTACCCGTATCAGATGGTCAAGGACCTGCGCACGGGCGTGGAGACCAGCAACGTCGAGGCCGTTCTCGACGATGGCGATCTGGATCCGTTTGTGATCGGCTACCATCGCTGGGCAACCGGCAATGCCGATGCGGAAGGCTCGGACGCCTAGGCACATGGTTGGCTCCGGGTCGATGCAAACACTTCGCAGGGGTGGTATTTGCTCGGTGAATCGGTAGAATCGAATACAGTAAGAAGTTCAAAGCGCACTCGTTTGGGTGCGCTTTTTTGAGGGAGGCAGCATGGCATATCGTCTGGACATCAAACGCATTCTTTCGCTGAACTTCTTTCACGATCTGCCCAAGATTATGCTGGGCTGTGCTCTGGCCGCTATCGCGACGGACCTGTTTTTGATCCCCAACGGCCTTGCCGCCGGCGGCGTTACGGGTCTCGCCACGATTATCCAAGCGGTCGGCGCCTCGCATGGCATCTCGCTGCCTGTCGGTATTCAAACCATCGTGATGAATGCCTTGCTGCTGCTGGTCGTTATGCGCGAGGGTGGCATGTTCTACGTGGTGCAGACGGCGACGGGTTTTGTGCTGCTGGGCTTTTTCACCGACCTGTTCGCTCCGTTTGTGGCGCCGCTGGCGCATTCCGATCTGATGCTGCCCGCTATGTGGGGCGGCATTATCACGGGCATCGGCTACGGCATGGTGCTGCGCGCCGGTGCCAACACCGGCGGCTCCGACACGATCGGCCAGATCATCTCGCGCAATACGTCGCTACCGGTGGGCTCCACCGTCATGGCGATCGATGTCGCCGTGTGCGCGCTCTCGGCTCCGGTCTTCTCGGTCGAAAACGCGCTGTATGCAGGCCTTTCGATGGTCATTAGCGGCTACGTGATCGATGCTGTGGTCGACGGCGGCAACAGACGCCGTATGGTACTCATCATCTCGGACAAGTTTCCCGATATCGCGGCCGACATCATGTATGGCTTGGGTCGCGGCTGCACCAAGTTTAAGGCGACCGGTATGTACTCGGGCGCCGAGAAGCCGGTGATCATGGTCATTGTGAGCCGCCGCGAGCTCAACACGCTCAAGACCATTGTGCGTGAGCGCGATCCTCGCGCCATTGTGACGGTCGCCGACGTTACGGAAACCTTCGGCGAGGGATTCAAGGACATTAACGCGTAGGGTCGACTGCGTTCTATCCAAAAGACGTTCACATTGATAAACCGTTTCATCAGCGGTTCTGCCTGCTCAATTGCTCAAATAATGATAAAAAGTCTGGTAAAGCTTCCAGTTTCCAGCATAATGAATGACGTACGTGCATCGCGGCTGTGTTGGGATTACCTTTCCGTGCCGTGCGCATCTTGTCTTAAGAGGATGAAAGGAAGGCACAATGAGCGACGAAGAGCTCAAAAAGGTTGCCAACGAGGTAAGGAAGGGCATCGTCACCGGCGTGCACGCTGCCAAGTCCGGCCATCCGGGCGGTTCGCTCGGCGCTGCCGACATCATGACCTATCTGTACTTTGAGGAAATGAACGTCGACCCGGCCGACCCCCGCAAGGCCGACCGCGATCGCTTCGTGCTTTCCAAGGGCCACTGCGCGCCTGGTCTGTACGCCGTGCTCGCCGAGCGCGGGTTCTTCCCCAAGGAGGATCTCGAGACGCTGCGCCACATCGGCAGCCACCTGCAGGGTCACCCCAACATGAACGACACCCCGGGCGTCGACATGTCCACCGGTTCGCTCGGCCAGGGCATCTCCGCCGCCGTGGGCATGGCCGTTGCCGCCAAGCACTGGGGCGATACTTACCGCACCTACGCCCTGCTGGGCGACGGCGAGAGCGAGGAGGGCCAGGTCTGGGAGGCCGCCATGTTTGCCGGCAACCAGCAGCTCGATAACCTCTGCGTGATCGTCGACCACAACGGCCTGCAGATCGACGGCCCCGTCGAGGAGGTCAACGACCCCATGCCGCTCGCCGACAAGTTCCGCGCCTTCAAATTCCACGTGGTGGAGCTCGCCGACGGCAACGACTTCGATCAGATCCGCGCCGCCTTTGCCGAGGCCCGCGCCACCAAGGGTCAGCCGACTGCCATTATCGCCGAGACCATGAAGGGCAAGGGCGTCTCCTTTATGGAGAACCAGGTGGGTTGGCACGGCAAGGCCCCCAACGATGAACAGTTTGAGCAGGCCATGGCAGAGCTCACGGCCGCCGGAGAGGAGCTCTAGGATGGCAGACGTCAAGAAAATCGCCACGCGCGTAAGCTACGGCGAGGCCCTCGTCGAGCTCGCCAACGAGCACGATGACTTTGTGGTCCTCGACGCCGACCTGGCCGCCGCCACGCAGACCGGCAAATTTAAGGCCGCATGCCCCGACCGCTTCTTCGACGTGGGTATCGCCGAGAGCAACCTGATGGGTGTTGCCGCCGGTATCGCGACCACCGGTCGTGTTGCCTTCGCGAGCACCTTTGCCATGTTCGCTGCCGGTCGCGCCTTTGAGCAGGTCCGTAACTCCATCGGCTACCCGCACCTTAACGTTAAGATCGGTGCCACGCACGCCGGTATCTCGGTGGGCGAGGATGGTGCCACGCACCAGTGCTGCGAGGATATCGCCCTGATGCGCGTCATCCCTGGCATGACCGTGATTGTTCCCGCCGACGACGTGGAGGCCCGCGCCGTGACGCGCGCCGCCTACGAGTGCGACGGTCCGGTGTACATGCGCTTCGCCCGTTTGGCCTCGCCGGTTATCAACGACCCCGAGACCTACAAGTTCGAGTTGGGTAAGGGCATTGTCATGCGCGAGGGCGCCGATGTGACCATCATCGCCTGCGGCCTGATGGTCGGCGAGGCTCTCGAGGCCGCCGAGCAGCTCGCTGCCGAGGGCATCGACGCCGAGGTCATCAACATGCACACCATCAAGCCCATCGATGCCGACCTGATCGTCAAGAGCGCCACCAAGACCGGCCACGTCGTGACCGTCGAGGAGCATTCTGTAATCGGTGGCCTGGGCAGCGCCGTTGCCGACGTCCTGTGCGAGCAGTGCCCGACGCCGCTCAAGAAGATCGGCGTCAACGACACCTTCGGTGAGTCCGGCCCGGGCGCCGAGCTCCTGCACAAGTACGGCCTGGACGCCGCCAACATCGTGGCGACCACCAAGGAGTTCTTGGCATAAGGCAAGGCGGATCTCAAGGACTGCTTTGCCAGAACTATAAAACTGTTTCGCCAGTACTATGGAAGCCCGGCAGGGGCGCTCTCTTGGAGAGCGCCCCTGTTTCAGTTGCGGTGAAATAAGGACTGATTAGACCTTTTAACTGGTAAAACAGTCCCTATTTCACCGCAACTTATGAAGACGCCCCTCAAGCACGGTCCCATCAGGGAAAAGGGCATATATCGACAAAGCGCAATTCAGACCCTTCCAACTTTGTATATGCAGCACCCCAAGTAAAACGCGGCGACCCCTTAGTTACCGCAGGCCGGACACAGGGCTACTTTCCAAATCTTTCCGCAGGACGGAGGAGCCCCCGCCGCACGTAGTGCGCAGCGGGGGCTCCGACATGTCCGAGGACGATTTGGAAAGTAGCCCTGTGTCTGGCCGGAGAGACCCAAACACGGCCATGCTTCTTATGTGCAGCAAAGCTAATACTGCTAAAATACTAAGCGCTCATGTAGTTTAAACGCACGACGATAAGGAGCACCAGTGGGTAACCACTTCCGTACCTCCGGTGCGGGCGATGATGCCCCCAAGACGCAGGCAGGCGTCCAGGGCAGTCGTTTCGCCACTCCGGATTCAGAGGGCCAGCCTGTTGCTCAGGCCCCCGCTCAGCCGGCAGATCAGGCACAGCCGGCATCCGATCCCTTTGCCTACAATCCAACCAGCGATGTCGCGCTTTCCGGCACGGCGGGTTTTGAGCCCGTTCAGGCCGTGACCGCTCGCGTGGAGCAGCCTCAGGCTGGCGCCGCTACGCCGCAGCCTACCATGGCCGGCATTCCCGACCCCTTGGCCCCTGCGACGCCGGCTCCTCAGCCAGCGCAGTCCGGTCTCTTTGCTGCTATTCCCGACCCCACGCAGCCTGCTGCCCCGGTGGTCGAGAGCGATCAGGCCGCCGAGGTTGCAAGCCTCGATAACGCGCTCAACAACCCCGATTTTACGTCGGTGTTTGCGCCTATCGATCCGCAGGCCAGCCGCAAGAAGATGGCCAAGCAGGCCGGTGTCGAGCCCGTCATCCTTATGGAGCATGTCACCAAGATCTATCCGGCACAGCCCAACAAGCCCGCACTCGACGACATCAACATCGAGATCTATCCGGGCGAGTTCGTCTTTTTGGTCGGTCACTCCGGCTCAGGTAAGACCACGCTGCTGTCGACGCTCAACCGCGACGTCAGGCCCACGAGCGGTCGCATTTTGGTCGCCGGCCAGGACCTCATGAAGATCAAGAACCGCAAGGTTCCGTTCCTGCGCCGTCAGATTGGCGCCGTGTTCCAGGACTTTAAGCTTCTGCCTCAAAAGTCCGCCTACGAAAACGTGGCGTTTGCCCTGCAGTGCATCGGCAAGCCCAAGGGCGTCATTCGCAGCCAGGTTCCCGAGGTACTGCGTCTGGTCGGCCTGGCCGATCAGATGGACTCGCTGCCCGATCAGCTTTCCGGTGGCGAGCAGCAGCGCGTTGCCGTTGCCCGCGCCATGGTCAACCGCCCGCCGCTGTTGATCTGCGACGAGCCCACGGGCAACCTCGACCCGGCGATTTCGCTGGGCATCATGAAGCTGCTCGAGCGCATTAACCGCACCGGTACCACCGTGATCGTCGCTACGCACGACCGCGAGATGGTCGATAGCATGCACCGTCGCGTGATCGCCCTCGAGGGCGGCCACGTAATCCGCGACCAGGAGAGGGGAGGTTACGGCAACTATGGCACCAACTAACGTGGGCTACTCCTTCAAAGAAGCAATCAGCCACTTCTTCCGTAACTGGACTACCTCGCTCGGCGCCGTCATCACGATCTTCCTTTCGCTGTTTATCATCGGCCTGTTCATCATGGGCTCTGCGATGCTGAACTCCGTGATCGGCACCGTCGAGGATCAGGTTGTCATCAACGCGTTCATTAGTGATGACGCCGATCAGGCCGATGTTCAGGCTTTTGAGGCCGAGCTTAAGACGTGGAATAACGTCAAGTCCGTGACCTATAAGGACAAGGACGACGCGCTGGCCGAGTATACGAGCAAGATGTCGGGCAACGCCGACGCCACCATGAGCGCGCTCGATGGCCAGAACCCGCTGCCGGCTTCCTTCGCTATTGAGATGGACGATCCGTCCAAGGTCGAGAGCACGGCAAAGAAGCTCAAGAAGGATGCCGATTTCCAGAAGATCGCGGATGACGGCGACGTCAACGCGAGCGTGCTGTACGGCCAGGAGGAAGTGAGCCGCCTGTTCCAGGTGACCAACTACATCCGCATCGCCGCCGTGGTGCTCGTTGGTCTTCTGACCTTTATCGCATTCATCTTCATCAACAACACGATTCGCCTGTCCATCACGGCGCGTCGTCGTGAGATTGCGATTATGCGTCTGGTCGGCGCCAGCAACGGCTTCATTCGTGGCCCGTTTATCACCGAGGGCGTGCTGCAGGCCATTTTGGGCTCGCTGCTTTCCATCGGCGTTCTGGAGCTGCTGCGCAATCTGATGATCCCGCGTCTGCAGGAGAGCATCGGCTGGATGTCGTTTGCCCTGCCGATGCAGTACTACCTGGTGACCTATGCTGCGCTGATTCTGGTCGGCGTGATTATCGGTCTCTTTGGTTCTGCCATCGCCATGCGCCGCTACCTGCGCGTGTAGGCATGCTTGGAATTCATCCCTTCCAACGGGTCGTCTCTTATGGGGCGGCCCGTTTTTTGATCCCTAGGGGACGGCAGGAAAGCGAATCATTTGGGTAGACTCTTTGGAGTTCGCAATCGATAGTTAGGAGGCGCCATGGGGCGCAATAACAAGCATAAGCGTGGAGCTCGCAATCAGCGCGGGCCGGTGCGCAGCGAACGCCGTCCGAGCCTGACCGGGCGCGTGCAGCTCCATGAGCATAGCGCCTACGTTGTAACCGAAAACGGCGACTACAAGGTCATGGGCCGCGGTAAGCGCGAGATCATGGATGGCGATACCGTTGCCGTGAGCATTAAGAACAGCCCGCACGGTGAGCGGTGCGCCGTGATCGAAAGCGTGGTTGAGCGTGCAGCCATAAGCGTGGTGGGCACGTACCAGACCGCCGGTCCGCTCGGTGTGATCGAGCCGCTCGATTCGCGTCTGAAGGCCGACTTCTTCATTCTGCCCGAGGATACCTCGGCGGATCGTCTGGGTGTCCACCCGGGTGATGCTGTTGTCGCGCGCATTTTGACCTACCCGACGCGCCTGGAATCGGGTACCGTGACGATCGAACGCCGCATTGGCGGAGATGACGCGCCCGATTTGGGCGTTCAATATGTGATGGCGCGTTACGGCTATACCGATAGCTATCCCGAGGCCGCGCTGGACGAGGCCGAGGGGCTTTCGCTCGATGTGTCCGCGGCGCTTAAGGACCCGCTCCGCCGCGATCTGCGCGACCGCTTTGTCATCACGATCGACCCAGTCGACGCGCGCGACTTTGACGACGCCATTTCGCTGGAGCGCACGCCCGAGGGTGGCTACAAGCTGGGTGTGCATATCGCCGACGTTTCACACTATGTGGCTTGGGACGGGCATATCGATCTTGAGGCTCGCCATCGTACGACATCGGTGTATCTGGCCGATCGCGTGCTTCCCATGCTGCCCGAACGCCTGTCCAATGACCTGTGCTCGCTTCGCCCTGACGAGGACCGTCTTGCGTTTACCGTTGACATTGAGCTCGATGCACAGGGTCGCGTGCGGCATTACGATCCGTACCCCAGCGTGATTCGCTCGCGTGTGCGTATGGACTATGACGGCGCCGAGGCGCTGCTGGTGCGTGCCGGCGCGGTTGAGTATTCGGTGCTGGAGGGTGCAGCCGAGGATGTTGCGGCTGCCGAGACCTCGCGCGAGGAAGCGCTTGAGCGCGGTCTTGCGTGCGAGGAGGCCGCCCGCGGCTACAACGTCGACCTCGGCGATTTCCTTGTCGCCGCTAACGAACTCGCCGAACTCCGCCGTCGTATCCGTCGCGCCCGCGGCTCGGTCGATTTTGACACGGCCGAGATTCGTGCTCTGTTGGATGAGGACGGAGTGCCCGTGCAGATTGTGGCGCGTGAGCGTTCGTGTGCCACGTCGCTTATCGAGGAAGCTATGCTGCTCGCCAACGAGTGCGTTGCAGAGTGGCTGGCAGACCGTGATATCGAGGCCTGCTATCGCGTGCATGAGGATCCGAGCCCCGATAGCCTGCACGGTGCCGCCGTTGCGCTGGCGCAGCTAGGCATCATCGACGATCGCCGTGCGGCTGGTATTGCCCTGGGAAGTCCCGATGAGCTGCAGGCTGCGGTTGACGCCGCGGCCGGCACGGCTAACGCTCCGCTCGTCAACACGTTGCTCTTGCGCAGTATGCAGCGCGCGCTGTACAAGCCACGCAACGAGGGCCACTTTGCGCTTGCCGCGCCGTGCTATTGCCACTTCACGAGTCCCATTCGCCGCTATCCCGACCTGGTGGTGCACCGCGTGCTCAAACTGCAGTTGGCCTATGAGCGGCTCGGCGGCAAGGACGCCTTGGTCCGTACGCCGCGGCTGATCGGCAAGGGGCGCGAGTCGCTGCCGCGCATTCTGCCGCAGATCTGCCGCGCATGCAGCGATGCCGAGCGCGCGGCAGATGCCGCCAGCCATGCGACGCAAAAGATCAAGATTGCCCAGTACTATGAGGACCGTCTGGGCGAGCGCTATGCCGGAACCGTCTCGTGGGTTAGCAGCATGGGCCTTTTTGTGCGCTTGGACCTAACGCAGGTCGAAGGCTTGGTTTCGATCAAGAGTCTGGGCAACGAGTGGTTCGAGTTCGACGAGGACGCGCTCACGCTCACAGGTGCCGACACGGGCACCCGTTACGAGCTGGGGCAGCGCGTGATTATCGAGGTCTCGCGCGTCAATACCACGCGTGGGCACTTGGACTTTAAGCTTATCCATTAGCCAAATCCCGACTCATGGTGGGGGAGCGGAGGGCGGCCTTTCGGGACCGCCCTTCGCATTTGAATCGTGGCTACCTTGCCGTCTGCTCGGCCGCCCGCTTACCTGCTATTTGAGAGGTAAAACCTAACAAAATAAACCTGTCCCTTTTGGCAGGTTTACAAGAAAGCGGGGATGAGATGGCGACGGTGTACGGTTATGCGCGGGTGAGTTCGCGCGATCAGAACCTTAATCGGCAGCTGGATGCGCTGGGCGCCTATGGCGTGGGCTCGGCGAATATTTATGCCGACCATGCGAGCGGCAAGGACTTCGATCGACCGCGTTATCGCGAGCTGCTGCACGTCCTGGGAGACGGGGACGTACTGGTGGTGCTTTCTATCGACCGACTTGGTCGTAATTACTCCGAGATTCTTGAGGAATGGCGACGCATTACCAAGGAGCTCGGGGTTGCCATTGTGGTGTTGGACATGCCATTGCTTGACACGCGCGCTAGGGCCAGCGGCGCGCCGGATGTGACTAACACCCTGATTGCCGATATTGTGCTGCAACTGCTGAGCTACGTGGCGCAGGTGGAGCGCGAGAATATCCATCGGCGCCAAGCGGAGGGAATTGCAGCGGCGCGGGCGCGAGGGGTTCGTTTCGGTCGACCTCGCAAGCCGTGCCCTCCTCAGTTTGAGCTGGTGCGCGATAGCTATGAGGCAGGCGATATTACCCGCAGCCAGGCAGCAAAGTGCCTGGGCGTGTGCGTGGGGACGTTCGATCGCTGGATGCGCGAGGCGGGGTAGGGGTTTGCGTCGCTTTGTCGCTTCCTGTTGTGATTCAAATTTTGATACGGTGGCGATGTCATTTGGGGCTACACTCGCTGATATTCAAAAAAAGGAGGTAGGCCCTTGGCGCGCGTAAAACAAATAATCGGATGGACCGCGATCGTTCTGTTCGCTGCAACGCTGGCGGGCATCTGGGTGCTGACGGAGCAAAATGCGGTGGAGACGTCGTTGCTGAGCGAGTCCACCGCGCGTGTGGTGGAGGGTCAGGCTACGGGCGTACAGGCTGCCAATGCCACGGGTGAAGCTCAGACGGAGAACGGAATGACCGGGGGCACCGATTCGGCTGCCTCGAATGTACGGTCTGGCCGACTTGCTTCCATTCGCATGTGGGTGGGCACGAACGTCCGTCGCGTTGCCCATACCGTAGAGTTTTTCTTCGTCGGATTGTTCGCCTCGGTGGTCGTGGTTTGCTTTTCCAGGCGTCCGTGGAGCGTATGCTCCCGTTGCCTGCCCGCATTGCTATTTTGCGCCGCCTGCTCCATTGGCGATCAGGTGCATAAGATCTTTGTTCCCGGCAGGCATTTCGACGTTATCGATTTAGGATTCGATGCTGCGGGCTATGTCACCGCGATGCTGTTGGTATTGCTGGCAGCGGCGTTGGTGCGCCATGCGACTCGGCCGATCGGCGCCCATGCGAGGCGCTAGCCTTAAGACGAGACATCGCGACTGCCTATGCTTCGACATTGACTACAATAACGGCTGCAATCGCGAGTGGTCGTCGATGTGCAGTTTTCCAGACACCTGTTTTCTCTAAGAAAGGAAATCCCATGGCGGTATTGTTTGTTGAATATCCCAAGTGCTCGACCTGTAAGAACGCCAAGGCATGGCTGGACGAACATGGGGTAGAGTACATCGACCGCGATATCGTTTTGGACAATCCCACGGCTGATGAGCTTGCGACCTGGGTTGCTCGTTCGGGGCTGCCGGTGCGGCGCTTCTTTAATTCGTCGGGCATGAAATATCGAGAGCTGGGCCTGAAGGCGCGTCTGGATGCGGGCATGACGGATCAGGAGTGCTACGAGCTGCTGGCGACCGACGGCATGCTGGTCAAGCGTCCGCTGCTGGTGGGCGACGACTTTGCGATTCCCGGCTTTAGGGAAGCGGCTTGGGCCGAGGCGTTGCTGTAGCGGCTGCGGAAAGTGCGACCCGTTTTGAGCTCGGATTCCGGGACGCAGTTTCCGGTTGAAGGGGCTAGCGGAAACCGTATCCCAGTTTGAGCGCGAAATCTGGGATACGGTTTCCGTTTGGGGCCTCTAGGGGAAAGCGCGTCCCGTTCTGGACGTAAATTCCGGGATGAGCTTTCCGGTTGGCGGGCATGCGCACTATCCCGGCTGGCGGGCATATGCGCTAATCCTCAAGCTGTGCCCATTCGTGCGGATCGTAGACCTTTACGTGCTTGTTGGGCTTGCCGCTCCAGTACTCCTCGTCCATAAAGGGCAGATATGCCTGAACGCCGGGGCAGATAAAGGGAATCCGCTGCTGTTGCAGTCGCTCGCGCTGGCGCTGCTCCAGGTGCGCCTCGGATATGACGGTCGGCATGCCGGACAGCTCGACGAGGCTTGCCTGGATTCGCTTAAGGTCGGGGAGTCCCGCGTGCCATGACACCCGCATGATCAAAAAGGATGCACGGCGGTATTTTGCCTGCATCACCGTGATGGCGGGGCGCAGTGTGGGATGGATTTTGTCCCGTTCGGGCCAAAGGTCGGCAGTGATCTCGAGGCCCAGGGTCTCCCATAGGTAATCAAGCTCTTCGTCCATGGCGCCTCGATATCTACGCGATCATTGATGCTTCGATTGTGTTGCCTGGTGCTATCGTTTTCGCGGTAGAATCTGCCAACGGTTGACGGCTACCGCTCGCGGCGTTTTGCCCCTCGTGTACAGCGGTCGGCTTCACAGGTCCTTCACGGGTTGGACTAAATTAGGCCAATTTGACTGAATTTCAAAAAAGTCAAAATTGGGGCTTGCGTCACGGCGAGACTTCCCGTATATTTCTTTCTTGCGCAAAGGCACAGCCGAGCGCAGCGATGCAGTCATTGGGATGTCGTCTAATGGCAGGACAGCGGATTCTGGTTCCGTCAATGGGGGTTCGACTCCCTCCATCCCAGCCATTGCATTTGCTACATATGGCCCGTTCGTCTAGCGGTTTAGGACGCCGCCCTCTCAAGGCGGAGATCACCAGTTCGAATCTGGTACGGGCTACCAAAATTGAACGCCCGGGCCTCGTAAGAGACCCGGGTTTTGTGTATTGACCGTATATACGGCGCCTGCCGTGTTTCGCTCAGATCGAGGAGTAGCCATGGATCTGCCCATCAGCTTGCAAGACATCACGTATGCCGAGAACTATCTGGCGCAGGGCGACTTGGCTACGGCGACGCCGCTGCTGGAGCGTCTGGTGGAGCTCGCCGAGGAGTATATTGATGCTGAGTGCAAGACGGAGGAGAAGCGTCAATACTTTAGCTTCGATAGCAAGTTTGAGCGCTTGGCCTATCGCCGCGTGGAGAAGGATCCGCGCGAGCTCGTGCAGGTCGAGGTGCCGTTTGACCGCCTGTACTCTGACATGGCGTTTGCCTACATTCGCCAGCAGGATTATGTGAGCGCTCGTAATGCCCTGATGCAGGCTGTGCGTTGGGACCCCATGAACTGCAACTATCGCTTGGATTTGGCCGAGCTGTTCCGCGCACTCGAGGACAAGCAGGAGTGGGCATCGCTCTCGTTTTCGGTGCTAGAGCGCGCGAGCGATGGCAAGTGCGCCGCCCGCGCTTACGCCAATCTGGGTCAGTACTTCTTGGAGCCCGAGACCGAGAACATTTCGGCTGCCGTGGGCTGCGCGCGTCTGGCGCTGCGCCTGGCGCCCAACGATGCGCATACGACGCGCCTGCTCAACAAGATCCATACTACCTATCCGGATGCCGCCGAGGAGAGCGACGAGCACGTGATGGGCGAGCTGGCGTTGCAGGGCGTTCCGACCTCACCTTCGGCCGAGATTGCCATCTGCCTGATTATGTGCGCGACCGATGCTGCAAGCGACGGCGACAAGCAGGAGGCGACGCGCCTGACGGTGCGTGCTCGCGACTTGGTGGGCGAGGAAGCCTGCGCGGCGATTATCAAACTGGTGCGCGAGAGCGATGCTGAGCTCAATGCCGAGCGCAAGGCAAAGCGCGAGGCTGCGGGCTCAAACGCCGATGGCGCCAAGGAGGCCGGCGATGCCCAGTAAGCGCGAGCGCAAGCTCATTTCCAAGAATCGCTCGGCACATCACGAGTACTTTATCGATGAGACATTTGAGTGTGGCATTGAACTGAGCGGCACCGAGGTCAAGTCGATTCGCGAGCGCGCCTGCCAGATAACCGATACCTTCGCGCTGATCCGCGGCGGGGAGTGCTGGCTCGTCGGCCTGCATATCCACCCTTATAGCCATGGTGGCGTGTGGAATCGCGATCCCGACCGTCGGCGTCGTCTGCTGCTGCACCGCAAGGAGATCGACTTTCTTGACGGCAAACTTCGCAACCGTGGTTATGCGCTGGTTCCGTTGGAGCTCTACTTTAATACCGACGGCCGCGTAAAGCTGCTGCTGGGTCTGGGTCGCGGCAAGAAGCTCTACGACAAGCGCGAGGACATGGCCAAGCGTGATGTCCAACGCGAGATCGACCGCGCCCTTAAGGAACGCAACCGCTAGGCACTCTGTAAGTTGCGGTGGAATACGGACTGTTTTGCCTGTTTGAGGGGCTATTCAGTCCCTATTTCACCGCAACTGCGGGCGTCTCATCTTTCTTACTGTTCTGACACATATGTCTCAAAGGCGGCGTCCGTTATGGGTGCCGCCTTTTTTGTGGGTACATACATTCATGAGGTTCCAACCCGAGCTAGGGGAGTGATCGTTATGGACAAAACTGCGTTCTTTACCATGCCGAGTGGCCTGTACGTGGTGAGCGCCGCGGCAGACGGGCTGCGCGCCGGCTGCGTCATCAACACTGCGGTGCAGGTGACGTCCATGCCGCCGCGTATTTCGGTTGCCGTGAACAAGGACAATGTCACCTCGGGCGTCATCGCATCGGCCAAAGCGTTCGCGCTGACCGTGATCGATCAGACCGCCGACATGCTCTACATCGGTAACTTTGGGTTCCGCACCAGCAGCGATTATGACAAGTTTGCCAAATACGAGACCCGCGAGACGGCTCTGGGCATGCCCTATGTGCCCGAGCACGCGGCGGCGCTGTTTAGCTGCCGTCTGATTGATGCCGTGGATGTGGGCACGCATCTGCTGTTTATTGGCGAGGTCGGGGATGCCGAGCGCCTGAGCGACGAGACGCCGCTGACGTACGACTACTATCACAAGGTGCTAAAGGGCAAGACGCCGCCCAAAGCCTCGTCGTATCAAGGCTAGAAATATTCTAAAAATACTTGCATTATGTTATTGAGAATATATACTAATAAGTAAGTACACCAGCAGTCACGTTCGAGAGGAGAACATCATGGCTGAGGAGAAGAAGACGTATAAGTTTGTGTGCACCGTTTGCGGTTACGAGGTTGAGGTCGACACGCCCGAGCTGCCCGAGGACTACGTGTGCCCGGTCTGCGGCGTCGGCCCCGATGAGTTTGAGCTTGTCGAGGAGTAGCTCGTAGACACACGACTTGCAACAACATATAGCTCTGTCCAAGGGCCCCGGTCGAATTCTCGGCCGGGACCCTTTTGATTTATCTGACGGTTTAAAACGGTCTCACGTGTTACAGATTGAGACGTTATATCTGGACAGTTACGCCATCCCAATTACATCCCCGTTAGCAGCACGATGTCGAGAATCGTCACGATGACGCCGATTCCTACGAGCAGCGCGTTGAGCGGGCGCGAGTTGGTGTATTTGCCCATGACGCGGGGCGAACTGGTGAGTCGTATGAGCACAAAGACCGTAATTGGCAGCTGAAGCGACAGCAGCGCCTGACTCCAAATGAGACCCTCAAAAGGATTCGGGACGACCAGGCACGCCGCCACTGCGCCGACGAAGCAGGCCGCCACCCCGATCGAGGAATGTCGGTCGTGGATGTCGTATTCCTCGTCGAACATGCCCGCGGTGATGGTGCCCGCCGCCATGCCCGCCGTCACACTACTCGATAGTCCCGCAAACAGCAGTGCCACCGCAAAGATGGTCGAGCTTGCCGGGCCCAGAATGGGGGAGAGCGTGGCCGCTGCGACGGCGAGGTCGTCTACGACCATGCCGTGCGCAAAGAAGGTCGTTGCGGCCAGGATGACCATGGCCGAGTTGATTGCCCAGCCCACGCCCATCGAAAAGAGCGTGTCGAAGAGCTCGTAGCGCAGACGTTCTTCGATAACCTGCTCGCCTTGGCCTTCAAAGTGCATGGATTGGATGACCTCGGAGTGCAGGAAGAGGTTGTGGGGCATAACGACCGCGCCTAGGACACTTACGATAATCGCGGCCGAGCCGGTGGGCATACAGGGTGTGATCCAGCTTGCGGCGGCTTGCGGCCAGTCGACCTTGACTAGTGCAAGCTCGGCTAAAAACGAAAGTCCTACCACGCCTACGAAGGCGATGATCCATCGCTCGGCGCGTTTGTAGGAGCTTGTCATGAGCATGGCAATCGATGCCGCCGCCACGATGATGCAGCCGGCGCGTACGGGCAGGCCAAAGAGCATTTGAAGCGCGATCGCACCGCCCAGGACTTCGGCCATGGCGGTGGCGACCGTGGCTAGATACGCGCTGCCGAGTATCGCACGCCCGACGAGGCGGGGTAGGTGGCGCGTCGTGGCCTCGGCAAGACACATGCCCGTGGCGATGCCCAGGTGCGCCGCGTTGTGCTGCAGCACGATGAGCATGATCGTGGACAGCGTGACGATCCACAGCAGCGCGTAGCCAAACTGCGAGCCCGCGGCCATATTGGAGGCCCAGTTGCCCGGGTCGATAAAGCCGACGGTGACGAGCAACCCGGGGCCGATATGCCGGGCGATATCCAGACCTCCGTGGCCTCCGGTGCGGTGCGAGCCAAAGTGTTGTTTGAGATGGT
This sequence comes from uncultured Collinsella sp., assembly GCA_900541025.1. Taxonomy (GTDB): domain Bacteria; phylum Actinomycetota; class Coriobacteriia; order Coriobacteriales; family Coriobacteriaceae; genus Collinsella. The sequence continues at coordinate 114,131 of UQIL01000002.1, forward strand.
TGAGCATGGTGCGCTCCTGCGTGTCGTTTGTTTGACGCCGCAAAGGATACCTGTTTTAGGCTAAAAAGTTAACCAAGACTAACAAAATTGTTGTATTTGGATAGGCTGGTGAAAGGGGATTGCCGAAATGTCTTGATCTGTAACAACTAGGGATGGAAATTGGGTCTTACTGTTACAGATTGAGATGTTTGAAGAGGTGAGTTTGCAGGCCGAACTTGGGGCCTATGTTGTCGCCCTTGAGGTCGGCGGTGTCCACTCGTAGGGCGTGCGTTACGCGATTGTTTCGAAACGGGCGGGAAACACAACGGACCGGTGATGCTTCTAGTATGCCTAGTCAACTGACTGTCTAACACCTAGGGGAGGATCGCGATGCAGGCAGATTCCGCTCAGCAGCAGGGCCTTTATCGCCCCGAATTCGACCACGATGCATGTGGCATCGGCGCGCTTGCCGATATCAACGGTGAGCGCCATCACCAGATTCTGGACGATGCACTGTCCATTCTGGTTAACTTGGAGCACCGCGGTGGTACGGGACTCGAGAAGAACACCGGCGACGGCGCTGGCATCCTGTTCCAGGTTCCGCATCACTTTTTCCGTAAAGAGGCTCAAAAGTGCGGTCAGATTCTGCCGGCAGAGGGCGACTATGGCGTGGCCATGCTGTTCTTCCCGCAGGACGACAAGGGCGTAGAGGATGCCCGTCGCGTGTTTGAGGAGGGCTGCGCCGAGGCCGGCGTGCCGCTGCTCTTTTGGCGCGAGGTGCCGGTCGACCCGCACGACCTGGGCGAGACAGCCCGCGCCTGCATGCCCACCATCTTGCAGGCTTTCCTGGGCCGTCCGGACGACACGCCCGCCGGCGATGCCTTTGAGCGCCGCCTGTACGTGTGCCGCCGCACCATCGAAAAGAAGGCCGACGCTGAGTTCGCCCTGCGCGACAAGATCTTCTATGTGTGCTCCATGAGCTCGCGCACCATCGTGTACAAGGGCATGCTTGTGGCCACGCAGATGCGCCGTTTCTTCATCGACCTCAACGACGCCGCCGTCAAAACGGCCGTGGCGCTCGTCCACTCGCGCTACTCCACCAACACCACGCCCAGCTGGGAGCGCGCACATCCCAACCGCTTTATCATCCACAACGGCGAGATCAACACCCTCAAGGGCAACGTCAACTGGATTCGCGCCCGCGAACCCAACCTGTACAGCCCCGTGCTGCAGCACGATCTTGAGCGCGTGATGCCCATCATCAACCGCGAGGGCTCCGACTCCGCGATTCTGGACAATGTGCTTGAGTTTTTGGTCATGAACGGCCGTCCGCTCACGCGTGCCGCGTCCATGCTGCTGCCCGAGCCGTGGGACCACAACGACAGCCTGAGCGAGGAGCGCCGCGCCTACGACGCCTACCAGTCCATGCTCATGGAGCCCTGGGACGGCCCGGCCGCCATCGCCTTTACCGACGGCCGTACCCTGGGTGCTGCCCTCGACCGCAACGGCCTGCGTCCCGCCCGCTACTATGTGACGCGCGACGGTCGCTTTATGCTGGCAAGCGAGGTGGGCACCATCGAGGTGAGCCCCGAGAACATCCTGACGAGCGGCTGTCTGGGGCCGGGCCAGATGCTCGAGGTCGACTTTGCCCGCGGTCGCGTCATCTACAACGACGAGCTGCGTGCCCGTTACGCCAAGGAAAAGCCCTACCGTGATTGGATTGCCGAGGAGACGCTGACCGTCGACGCGCTCGATGAGCCCGTTGCGGCAACACCCGCCGAGGACGACGAGGTGCCTACCGCCGTGCGTATGGCCAAGCTCGGCTATCACTGGGATGATGTTGACGAGGTCGTGCGCCCCATGGCCCAGCAGGGCAAGGCACCGCTCGCTTCGATGGGTATCGATGCGCCGCTGGCCTGCCTGTCCAAGAAGACGCGTTCGTTCTTCGATTACTTCTATCAGCTGTTCGCCCAGGTCACGAATCCGCCGATCGATGCCCTGCGCGAGCATATGGTAACCTCGACCACGCTCTACCTGGGCAACCACGGTAACCTGCTCGAGGACTCCCGCACGGCCTGCCAGCTGGTGCGCCTGGAGCGCCCGTTGCTCAACGAGGAGGAGTTCGACCGCATCTGCGCCATCGACCGCGTGGGCTTTAAGACCCGTCGCTTCCGTGCCGTCTACCGCCGCGACGCCGGCGAGGGCGCGCTGCAGGCTGCGCTCAAGCAGCTTGCAGAGGACGTTGAGGCTGCGGTCCGCGACGGCGTGAACATCGTGGTGCTGAGCGATCGTGCCGCTGCGGGCGAGGTGCCCGTGCCGTCGCTGCTCGCCGTGGGCTGCGTACACAACCACCTGATCCGCGCTGGCGTGCGTACCTTTGCCGACATCGTGGTGGAGTGTGGCGACGCCGTGTCCCCGCACGACTTTGCGGCACTGGTGGGCTACTCCGCGAGCGGCATCTATCCGTACAACGCACATGCGTGCATCCGCGATCTGGCGGCACGCGGCGACCTGGACGTGACGGCCGAGCAGGGCATCGCCAACTACAACAAGGCTGCGACCGCCGGCATCGTCTCCATCATGTCCAAGATGGGCATCTCTACGGTGCAGAGCTACCATTCGGCGCAGATCTTCGAGGCCGTGGGCTTTACGCCGGAGTTCGTTAACGCGTACTTCGCTGGCACGGTGAGCCGTGTGGGCGGTATGGGCGTCGAGGACGTCGAGCGTGAGCAGAATGAGCGCTATGACGCCGCGCTCGCCATCCTTAAGAGTCCGGCTCCCGATCAGCTGCCCACACTGGGCCTGACCAAGTGGCGCCCGCTTGGTGGCGAGGATCACCTGATCGACCCTCAGACTGTCTACCTGCTGCAGACCGCCTGCCGTGAGGACAGCTACGACACCTTTAAGGAGTACAGCGCTCGCCTGCACCGTACCGGCCGTGCCGTGCGCCTGCGCGACTTGCTCGACTTTGATGCCAGCGGCCGCACCCCGGTGGCGCTCGACGAGGTGGAGCCCGCGCTCAACATCGTCCGACGCTTTAACACCGGCGCCATGTCGTACGGTTCTATCAGCAAAGAGGCACACGAGTGCATGGCCATCGCAATGAACCGCCTGCACGGCCGTTCCAACTCGGGCGAGGGCGGCGAGGACCCGCGTCGCGAGACCCCGCTGGCTAACGGTGACTCCAAGAATTCCGCCATCAAGCAGGTGGCAAGCGCGCGCTTTGGCGTGACGAGCCGCTACCTGTGCAGCGCCTTCGAGATTCAGATCAAGATGGCCCAGGGCGCCAAGCCCGGCGAGGGCGGCCACCTGCCCGGCAAGAAGGTCTACCCCTGGATCGCCGAGGTCCGTCAGTCCACGCCCGGCATCGGCCTGATCTCGCCTCCGCCGCACCACGACATCTACTCCATCGAGGACCTGGCGGAGCTTATCTTCGATCTTAAGAACGCCAACCCCGGCGCACGCGTGTCGGTCAAGCTGGTCAGCGAGGCCGGCGTCGGCACCATCGCCACCGGTGTGGCCAAGGGTGCCGCCGACAAGATCTTGATCAGCGGCCACAATGGCGGCTCCGGTGCTGCGGCGCGCGATTCGATCTGGCACGCCGGTCTGCCGCTGGAGCTTGGCCTTGCCGAGGCCCAGCAGACGCTGCTGCAAAACGGCCTGCGCTCGCGCGTGGTGCTCGAGGCCGACGGCAAGCTCATGGACGGCACCGACGTCGCCGTCGCCTGCCTGCTGGGTGCCGAGGAGTTTGGTTTTGCGACCATGCCGCTCATCTCCATGGGCTGCCTCATGCAGCGCGACTGCCAGCAGGATACCTGCCCGGCCGGCATCGCTACGCAAAACTGCCGCCTGCGTCGCGGCTTCCGCGGCAAGCCCGAGCACGTTGAGCACTTTATGCTCTTTGTTGCCGAGCAGCTGCGCGAGGTCATGGCGAGCCTGGGCTTCCGCACCGTCGACGAGATGGTCGGCCATCCCGAGTGCTTGCGCCAGATCGAGGTCCCGGGCAACCGCAAGGCCAACCTGCTCGATCTGTCGCCCGTGCTGGCAAGCGCGACCTGCGAGTTCGGTGCCCATATTCCGGGCGCCGACGGTCGCCACTTCCTGCCGCAGATGGCCGCGGACAGCGAGCTTGACAAGACGCTCGACTCCACGTTGTTTGTGCCCTATACGGCCGACGCCCGTGCGCATCTGCGTCCGATTCGCTTCCGCGCCGATATCGCCAACGTCAACCGCTGCGTGGGCACCATCCTGGGCAACGCGGTGACCAAGGCGCATCCCGAGGGCCTGCCCGCCGGCTCTATCACCATCGACTGCGATGGTTCGGCCGGTCAGAGCTTTGGTGCCTTCCTGCCGCGCGGCATTACGCTCAACGTGTGCGGCGACGCCAACGACTACTTTGGCAAGGGCCTTTCGGGCGGCGAGGTGTCGGTGCGCCCCAACCCGCATGCGACCTACAAGTTCGACGAGAACATCATCGTGGGTAACGTTGCGTTCTTTGGCGCCACGAGCGGCCGTGGCTTCATTAACGGTCTGGCCGGCCAGCGTTTTGCCGTGCGCAACTCCGGTGCCACCGTGGTGGTCGAGGGCTGCGGCAACCATGGCTGCGAGTACATGACGGGCGGTCTGGCACTCATCCTGGGCGAGGTCGGGCAGAATTTTGCCGCCGGCATGACAGGCGGCGTGGCCTATGTCTTTGACCAGTACGGCACGCTCGACGCCCGCGTGAACCACGAGAGCGTGGAGCTCAAGGCCCCGACGGCCGGTGAGCTGGCGCAGATTCGCGAGCTCATCCAGGAGCACGTGGACGCGACGCAGAGTCCGCGCGGAATTAAGCTGCTCTACAGCTTCGACTCGATGAGCAAGCACTTTGTGAAGGTCATTCCGACCGAGTACGAGCGCGTGCTGGCGATTGTCGCCGCGGGTGAGGCTGCCGGCAAGACGCATGCGCAGGCCGAGGAGCTGGCGTTTGACATCGTGACCGGTCGCGCGAGTGTCGCGGATGTTGCTCGCCTTGATGTCGCGGGCGGTGCTGCGGGTGCTGCGTCCGTGGCTGCCAGCTCTGTTGCTTCGACCAAGAAGGAGGCGTAAGTGCCATGGGTAAGCCCGGTGCTTTTCTTGATATCGATCGCGTGACCCACGAGCTTCGCCCCGTGGAGGAGCGCAGCCAAGATTTTGATCCGCTGTACGTGGAGCTTGATGACGATGCGCGTCGCGCCCAGGCGAGCCGCTGCATGATGTGCGGCGTGGCGTTTTGCCAGATGGGCGCGAGCTTTGGCAAGGCACGCCCGAGCGGCTGCCCGCTGCACAACCTGATTCCCGAGTGGAATGAGCTGGTGTACCGCGGCCGCTGGGACGAGGCTGCCGAGCGTCTGTCGCTCACCTCGCCCATGCCCGAGTTCACGAGTCGCGTGTGCCCGGCACTGTGCGAGGCCGCGTGCAACCTGGGCTCGGTCGATGGCCAGCCCACGACGATCCATGACAACGAGCGTGCGATCAGCGACCATGAGTGGGCAAATGGCGGTCCGCGTCGCTTTGAGCCGGCAGGGGAGGGCGCACCCACGGTTGCCGTGGTGGGCTCCGGTCCTGCTGGCCTGGTGGCAGCATGGGAGCTTGCGCGTCGTGGCGCCTGCGTGACGGTGTTTGAGCGCGACGACCGCCCGGGCGGTCTGCTCATGTACGGCATTCCCAACATGAAGCTCGAGAAGTCCGTGGTCGAGCGTCGCGTGGCGCTCATGCGCGAGCTGGGCATTGTGTTTGAGCTGAACGCCGACGTGAGCGATCCTAAGGTTGCCGCCAAGCTCGATGACTTTGACGCCGTCGTGGTGGCTGCCGGCGCTCGTGCGCCCCGCGGTCTTTCGGCTGCGAACGTGGACGCTCCGGGCGTGGTGTACGCGGTGGACTACCTGACGGCTTCGACCGTCTCGGTGCTCGATGGCGGCGATCCCGCGGTGAACGCGCGCGGCCTGGACGTTGTGGTCATTGGTGGTGGCGACACTGGAAACGACTGCGTGGCTACCGCCGTGCGTCAGGGCGCGCGCAGCGTGCGCCAGTTTGAGTTCTTGCCGGCTGCGCCCGATAAGCGCGCGGCGAGCAACCCTTGGCCGCAGTGGCCCAACGTTAAGAAGACCGACTACGGTCAGCAGGAGGCTATCGCTGCGATGGGTGGCGAGATGCGCGCCTGGGGCGTGGATACGCTCGAGGTGCTGCTGGACAAGAAGGGCGCGGCTGCGGGTCTGCGCGTGGTCGATCTGGACTGGTCGGCAGGAAAGCCAGAGCGCATTGTAGGCTCCGAGCACGAGGTGCCGGCGCAGCTGGTGCTCATCGCCTGCGGCTTTACGGGTCCCGAGCATGGCGTGTTCGATGCGGTGAGCGTGCCTGTTGCCACCGCTGGTCGTCCGCTGCCGGTGATGGCTGCCGAGGGCTCGCACCTCGCGGCGCGCACGGAGGGTGTCGCCGTGGATGCCGCGCCGGTGTATGTGGCGGGTGATGCCCGCAACGGCAGCTCGCTCGTTGTGAACGCCATGGCCGATGCCCTGGCCTGCGCAGCCGAAGTCGCCGATGCGCTGGAGCTGTAAAGCGGCTGTTCACAACTGAATCGACAAGGGCTGTCCCCAACGGCCGGCCCAAAAGGAACGTCCCCAAGTGCCGTCATCAGCTGGGGACGTTCCTTTTTTGCCGGCAGTCTGGGACACTCCTTGTGGGTTTGCGAGCGATTTGCTCGTTTGTCGACGTGTGGGTGTTCATCCGTCGACGTTTGCGGTTGTGGCGCTCTGCTGTTTCTGTGGTGGTCGGGCCGGTGCGGCTCAAAACGGCGGGTCGGCTGTCTATATCTACCTGCTGGTTCTTTACGGTGCGCTCATTCGGTCAAGTGTTTTGCCAAGTGTTTGGTCGGCATCTGGTTTGCAGCCGGAGACCCATTTTGCCTGCGCCGGCTGTGGTCGTCCGCCCTCCTCGTAAGCTCAAATTGAGGTCCATCAGTTTGAGGAGGATGCCATGACTGACCATGTTTTTGACCGAGCGCAGCTGGCCGAAGCCGTCGGCAACGATATTGCCGATATGGCTCACTTTTGGATGCTGCGGAAGTTTCAATTCCTGGAGCCGGCTCGCGAGCAATTCGAGATCATTGTCGATCCGTGGCTCAGCTATTGCGCCGAGCCTTCGCAAAACGAAATCATGGCATACAACATGGCTTTTACCGATTGGCTGCTCTTTGAGCGCCCTTATCGCCATGGCGCGACGCTGCTCGAACTGTATGTTGACGAGCCACCAGCGTCAATTTTGCCCGCTTCGCTCGAGCGACTTAAGCAGGTGCGCGATACGCAGTACTTTTCGCGCTTTGGCATTTTGGGCAAGGATCCCGCGACTGGTATGGTTGCGCTGAAGGATACGCGCGCCGACCATCGCTTTGATGTCTACGACCCGCATATCGTGCAAAAGGAGCATTGGAGCGACGGCGCGATTGCGGTGCGCCTCGCGTGTGTCGACGATGTTTGGCTGACAGCGGGACAGCTCTACCTCTACGACATTGCGCGCCTGAGCGACACGGCGGTCGATGGGCCGGGCGCGGTGCATCCCGAGGACCTGCAGGACGGTTTTGACACCTCGTGCATCAGTTTCTTCTTGCGTCTGGTCCGCGACATCATGGGGGCACGGGGACGATACGTCAAGTCGCTCAACATCTACGAACAGGAGTGGGAGTAGGGGATGGGGCTGGCGATGTGCCGCTGCCCCTAGTTTTGTCTCGATCTGTAACAACAAGGGACCGTTTTGCTCCGTAGCTGTTACAGATTGAGACGGAAGATTTACATCCGTTGGTTTTTCTCGACCTGTAACATCTAGCGGCCAAAAATCGGTCTAATCGTTACAGATTTAGATAAAAGGTTGCCCGTCGTTGGTTTGTCTCAACCTGTAACGTTTGGCGGCCAAAAATCAACCTTCCCGTTACAGATTGAGATTGAAGGTCGACCGTCGATACACAATCTCAATCTGTAACAGTTAGAGGCCGAAAACCGGTCTACCTGTTACAGATTGAGACAAAGGATTGGTCTGCTGCCGAAAGATCTTGTTCTGTAACAACTAGAGGCTCAAAGACTGTCTTCCTGTTACAGATCAAGACATTTGTCAGCGGAGGCAACGGTGACGATGGTCCATTTGTCTGACGTGGTGGTGATGAAAGTGCCTAATACCGTTCTCAAACACAAACATGCGACTCGCAACACGTTGGCGCGGAATAGGATGCTCGCGCGGCTCGCGGAGACGGCCAAGCAAGGTGCGCTGCTCGCAACGCATGACAATACCGAGCTCATGTGGCTGCGGCGCCATGTTGGAACCGACGATATCGCGGAGCCCGAGCCGTACCTGTTCTGTTTTCAGCATGATTGGGATGCATTGACGCCAGCGGAGCGAGCACTGAGGACTATCAGAGGGCTTGCGGAATTTCATCCCGATTGGGCGTTTTGGGGCTATGACGCGGCGCTTTTGTGGGGTCTGGAGGTGCCGAATGATCTGCTCGGGCCGCGTTTCCTTGTTAAGACTTGCTGTTCGGTGACGTTGAGCAGCGGGTGCAGGTTGTTGCGTCCACAGATGGCGGGTGCGCTTGAGCGCGTCGACGGCGTGCGAGTGACGCCGTTTTGGCGCACGGTGGAGGATTGTCTGCTGCGTGCGCCGTTTTCCTACGGGTTGGCGATTGCCGATTCTGCACTGCGGGCGAAAGGCGTATCACGTGGGGATTTGTGCGAGCGCCTCCGCGCCGATTGCGAGGGCAGGCGAGGGTATCGCAGGGCACAGGTGATTGCGTCGTATGCGGACGGGCTGTCCGAAAACGGCGGCGAGTCTCGGTTCCGAGCGTTCTTTATTGCGTACGGTTTTCCGGTTCCGGAGCTGCAGGTGGAGTTTCGCGACCCGCTCGATCCGAGCCAGGTGTTTCGCGTCGACTATTTTTGGCGGCTCGAGAACGGGACGTGTGTCATCGGCGAGCTCGACGGAAAGGGGAAGTACACCTTGCAGAACGGCGAGGGCCGGGAGTCGGTCGACCCATTCGTGGCAGAACGTCAACGGGAGTCCCATCTGACAATGCTCGGGCATAAGGTGCTTCGGTTTACGTTTGATGAACTCAAGAACCCGGGAAAGCTGGCTGAAAAGATGAGACTGGCGGGAATTCCACAGCGGGCCGATCTGGCTGAGGAATGGAGACGCCAGTGGTATGGGTGCTAAGGGGTGCAACTGACGCGAATGTGGTTGTTCCTGCCGAGTTTGTCTCGATCTGTAACAACAAGGGACCGTTTGGCCTCGTAACTGTTACAGATTGAGACGGAAGGTTGGCGGCTGCCGAAAGATCTCGATCTGTAACATCAAGGGGCCCAATAACCCTGTACCTGTTACAGTTCGAGACATTTCCCTGGTGTTGCTGGGGTGGGGCTGCAACGTATTCCGTCCCCCACATCCCCTCTTCCCTCCGTTAACCGATATGCTTGACTTTAGGTCGCTGCATTAGGTGATAATGGACAAATGTTCAAGTTAATCGTGAGGGAGGAGCTCGATATGGCGTCTGCCGATCGTTCCACGTTGTTTATCAATGCGACCGTCTTGGATGGTTCGGAACATATGGAGCCGCAGCCCGACATGGCCGTGGTCGTTGAGCGCGGTGTCATCACGTGGATGGGGCCGAGTGCTGTGGCTCAGGCGCCTGCAGGTGCCGAGGTCATCGACCTGGCAGGTGCGTATCTCATGCCAGGCCTCATCAATATGCATGTGCATCTGTGCGGTTCGGGCAAGCCGGTTTCGGCGGGCGATGCGGGCACGCTGATGAAGAAGCTCGATAATCCCGTGGGGCGCGCCATCGTGCGCCATATTCTTAAGGGCAGCGCCCAACAACAACTGGCAAGTGGCGTGACCACGGTGCGCGGCGCGGGCGACCCGCTGTTTGCCGACATTGCCGTGCGCGACGCTATCGACGCCGGTAAGTATCAGGGTCCGCGTCTGGTAGCGCCGGGAACGGGCGTCACGGTGCCGGGCGGCCATGGTGCGGGCTTGTTCGCCCAGGTGGCCAACAGCCCCGTCGAGGCAGCCGAGCAGGTGCGAGACCTGTATGCGCGTGGTGCCGATGTCATCAAGCTGTTCGTGACGGGCGGCGTTTTCGATGCGACCGAGGTGGGCGAGCCGGGCGTGCTGCGTATGCCGGTGGAGGTTGCCGCGGCGGCGTGCAAGGCGGCGCACGAGGTGGGCCTGCCGGTTATGGCCCATGTCGAGAGTACCGAGGGCGTGAAGGCCGCGCTTGAGGCCGGCGTCGATACGATCGAGCACGGTGCCCCGATGACGCCCGAGATCCTGGAGCTGTACCGTGGCGCCGCGGGCACGCAGCTCGAGGGACGTGCGCCCAGCGTTACCTGCACGATCAGCCCGGCGCTACCGTTTGTATTGCTCGACCCGGAAAAGACCCATTCGACCGATACGCAAAAGAAGAACGGCGACATCGTGTGCTCGGGCATTATCGAGAGTGCTCGTGCGGCGCTGGATGCCGGCGTTAAGGTGGGCTTGGGCACGGACTCAAGCTGCCCGTTCGTGACGCAGTACGACATGTGGCGCGAGGTGGCCTATTTTGCCAAGTACGTGGGCGTGAGCAACGCCTTTGCGCTGCATACGGCCACGCAGGTCAATGCCGAGCTCCTGGGGCTGGGCGGCGAGACCGGTACGATCGAGTGCGGCAAGGCCGCCGATATCCTGGTGACGCGTAAGAATCCGCTCGATGACCTGTACACTCTGCGTGAGCCGACGCATGTGATGTGTCGCGGTGATCTGGTACGCAAGCTCAAGGTGAAGCGTATTCCCGAGGTGGACGCCGAGCTCGACGCGATTATGGCCATGCCTGCCGAAGCGCTGGCTGAGGAGCTGGCCCGCGACGGTGTGGCGTAGATGTGACAAAGGGGCAGCTCCGTTGCCGCATGCAAAAAGCCGAGGTCTCAACACGAGGCCTCGGCTTTTTTATCGAACAAATACTTAAGATTTGGGACAAACAAACCTGATTAATTTGTCCCGCGTGCGGGCGCTAGGAGCGGGTTTCCATCTTGGCGTGGCACTTGGGGCAGGTGACGCGGATCTTGCCTTTGCCCTTGGGGACGGAGAGCATCTGGCCGCAGTTGGGGCACTTGAGGTATGCCGTGGTCTTGCGACCCTTCCACATCTTCTTGGCCGTGCGCTTGGCACGCTCAAAGTCTTCCTTGCTGGTACCGGCCGTGCGCGAGGCGTTGGCAGCCGCGGCGCCGCTACCCAAGCTCGCTACGAACTTGCCCAGGCCGGGGACGTTAGCGGTCGCGGCGACAAAGGCCGCGTTTTCCTTGCGACGTGCGTCGATGTTTTTGGACAGGCCGCGCAGCACGCCAATCACGATTACGGCGATGGCAATCCAGCTGAGCCACTGGATATGGGCTATCGATCCGATCATCGCGATGACGATGCCGACAAAGCCCATAACGATGGTGAGCTCATCGGCGCCATTGCGGCCCTTCATAAAGTCATTCATGCAAATTGCCTTTCGTTCGATATGCTGCACGCCTTTATACCCGATTTAGAGCAAGGGGGACAGGTCAATCTGCACCAAGGTGGTGCAAACATACCTGTCCCCGATGCACCAAGAAGGTGCAAAGCAGTCCGTCCCCAATGCCCCAATTACTTGGAGAGCTTGTCGACGACGCGTTCGATCTCGGCGAGCTTGGCGGCTTTGAGGTCTTCGTCGCCCGATTCGATTGCCGAAGTCACGCAGCCCTCGATATGCGCCTTGAGCACATCGGCGTTGATGCGCGCAATGAGCGCCTGCGTTGCCATGAGCTGCGTGGAAATATCGACGCAGTAGCGGTCCTCATCGACCATCCGCAAGATGCCGTCGATCTGGCCGCGTGCCGTCTTGAGCATGCGGGTCACCGATTTGTGGTCTGCCATCATGGCGGGTCCTCGTTTCTGGTCGATGGGGTCGAATGCTTCTGGTAGCTGCTACGCGGCGGTCACGGACAGGGCGTGGAACTTCTCGCCGGCGCCCTCGACGGCGGCAGCGAGCTGCTCGGCGGTCACGGTGTCGGCGCACTCAACCTGGGCGGTCTGGGTCTCGTGATCGGCGTCGGCGTCGGTCACGCCGGCAACGTTGAGCAACGCCGTCTCGACGGTGGCGTCGCAGTGGCCGCACATGAGGCCGGAAGTCTTGATTGTGTATCGCATCGGTATTCCTCTCTGTTGTGTCGGCTTTCCCAGGCACCCGACCTTGGCCTTCAAGCCGTCGCTCGCGTACCAAAGTACGCGTCGCTCCTCTTTCAGGTCAATCTCGGGCACCTGGAAAACCCGTTCTAAATGGACTTAAGGGTGAACCTATTTTGCCACTTTAGGCTTAAAGGTTCGTAGGCGCAGCGCATTGCTTACGACGCACACGCTCGACAGGCTCATGGCCGCGGCGCCAAACATCGGCGAGAGCTGCCATCCGGTGAGCGGGAAGAACACGCCCGCCGCCAGCGGAATGCCGATGCCGTTGTAGAACAGTGCCCAGAACAGGTCCTGCTTGATGTTGCGGATCGTGGCGCGTGAAAGCTCGATGGCTCGGGCGACGTCCATGAGGTCGCTGCGCATGAGTACCACGTCGGCGCCCTCCTTGGCGATGTCGGCGCCGGTGCCGATAGCAAGGCCCACGTCGGCGCGCGCCAGGGCGGGGGAGTCGTTGATGCCGTCGCCCACCATGGCGACCTTGCCGCCCGCATCCTGCAGTTCGCGCACGTGGCGTTCCTTGTCGGCGGGGAGGACGTCGGCGATGACCTGCTCGCTGCTCAGTCCCACGCGGCGGGCGATTGCTTCGGCGGTGACGCGGTTGTCGCCGGTGAGCATACGCACATCGACGCCGAGCTTGCGGAGCGCGGCGATGGCCTCGGCGCTCGTCTCCTTGACCTCATCAGCCACGGCGATGGTGCCGACAAGCTCGCCGTTCTTGGCAAAGAACAGCGGCGTCTTGCCCTCGGCGGCAAATTGCTCGGCAAGGCCGGCGGGCACCTTCGCGCCCAGCTCGACCATCAGGCGCACGTTGCCGGCAGCGATGACGTTTTGTCCCTCGCGCGCCGTAACGCCTCGTCCAGGCACGGCGGCAAAGTCCTCGACCATGCGCGCGACAATTCCGCGCGCTTCGCACTCGGCCATAATCGCCTCGGCCAGCGGGTGCTCGCTCGAGCGCTCCAGCGCGGCGGCCAGCTTGAGCAGCGCCTTTTCGCTCATGGCGGGCGAGCCGTCAGCGCGCGTGGCTACCACGATATCGGTCAGGGCAGGCTTGCCGCGGGTGACGGTGCCCGTCTTGTCGAGCACCACGGTGCCCACGCTGCGCAGATTCTCCAGCGCCTCGGCGCTCTTGAACAGAATGCCCATCTCGGCGCCCTTGCCGGTGCCGACCATAATGGCGACGGGTGTGGCCAGACCGAGCGCGCACGGGCAGCTGATCACCAGCACGGCGACGGCGGAGGTGAGCGCTTCGTTGACGCTTCCGGTCAAAACCATCCATGCCACAAAAGTTACGGCAGAGATTACAAACACCACGGGCACGAACACGCCGGCGACCTTGTCGGCCATGCGGGCGATGGGCGCTTTGGTGGCGTTGGCGTCCTCGACGAGCTGGATAATCTTGGCGAGCGATGTCTCGGCACCCACCCGCGTGGCGCGGAAGGTAAACGAGCCCGTGCGGTTGACCGTGGCCGCGTTGACGGTGGCACCGGCGGTCTTTTCCACGGGGATGGACTCGCCGGTGAGCGCGCTCTCGTCCACGGCCGAGCTGCCCTCGAGCACCACGCCATCGACGGGGATGGACTCTCCGGGGCGTACGCGCAGGACCTGGCCGGGAAGGATGCTGTCGACGTCGACGGTGGTTTCGCTGCCGTCCTCTGCCACGACGGTCGCGCTCTTGGGCGCCAGGTCGATGAGCGCCTCGATGGCGCCGCCGGTTTTGGACTTGCTGCGTGTCTCGAGGTATTTGCCCACGGTGACGAGCGACAAGATCGTGCCGGCGCTCTCAAAATACAGGTTGTCCATGCTCGTCATCATGGCTTCGTGGACCTGACCCGCGGCTAGCTGGTCGGCCATGATGAACATGGCGTAGAGCGACCAGGCGATGGAGGCGGTGGCGCCCACGGCAATAAGGGCGTCCATGGTGGGCGCGCCGTGCGCGAGCGATTTAAACCCGTTGATAAAGTACGCGTCGTTGACGTAGACGATGGGGGTGAGTAGGACGAGCTCAGTGAGGGCGAGCGTCATGCTGTGGGTGTGGTCGGTGAAGACGCCGGGCAGTGGCCAACCGAGCATGTGCCCCATGCCTATGTAGAACAGCGGGATGAGGAAGACGATTGAGACGATGAGGCGGGTGCGCATGGCAGAGGCGGCGGCCTCCAACTTTTTGGTCGGCGACTCCATATGGGCGGCGCCGGACCTGGCTTGCGTACTGCCGCTTTGGGCGGCGTCGGTGCCCGTGCTGACGGGTGAGGCCGAGTAGCCAGCGCGGTCGACGGCGGTGCAGATATCGTCGGGGGAGACCTGCGCAGGGTCGTAGTCCACCAGCATAGAGCCGGCGAGCAGATTGACCGCGACGCTCTCGACGCCGTCGAGCTTGCTCACGGCGCGGTCTACGTGCGCCTGGCAGGCGGCGCACGTCATGCCACCCACATCGAATTTATCTTGAGCCATGGCTTCTCCTTTCTGTGACGTAGTGTCGGAAATGTTAACCATCCGATACTATACACCCATACCCCCTGGGGGTGTCTAATGGAGATGAAAATGTATGACATTCTATTATTGGTCGAGGTGACAGCCAGTTCGGCGGACCGTAGCCAGTCTAATGTCTCAATCTGTAACATCTGGGGACCGTTTTGCCTGCTAGATGTTACAGATCGAGACAGACTGTCCGCGGTCAACTCAAATGTCTTGATCTGTAACATCTAGAGAGGTTTTTAACCTCTTACTGTTACAGATTGAGATGTTGTCTCGCGGGGTTGGGGGTTTTGTCTCGTTCTGTAACATCTAGACCTGTATCTGCCGAGCTGGTGTTACAGATCGAGACAATTGCCGGGGAGGGGTCCCGTCACGGCAAGACGCTCGCCGCCTAGATACAGAACCCGGGGATCACACAGGTTAGCTTGTTTGGCTTTTCCGCAGGCGTTGCGTACGTAAAGACGTCGCCGTCGTGTCCCACGCGGTTCATATAGAGCGTGCCTTCGCTCTCCGATGTGTCGGGGCTCACCGTGCGCTCCCACCAGCAGGTGTCCTTGCCCTTCCACTGGCGGACCATCGTCTCGTTCGTGGAATACGGGCTTACCTTGAGCTCGCGGAAGAGCTGATACTCCTTGCCCTCGCCGTTGTAGATGTCTGCCAGGTAGTGATAGTCCTCGGTAAACGAATCGGGCGGTTGCGTACCGCACAGCTCGACCATGGCGGGCAGCCAAAGGGTTGCGGGCAACTCGCTCAGGCACGATGCGCTGTTGGCGGCGCCCACATTGTTCGAGACCTTCTTGACACCTTTAATGAGCGCGCGCAACTCGTTGGGCAGCAGCTTAAGGCCGTCGCCGTTGAGCCACTCCCGCAGCTCGCAATCTGCCCAGCCGGCGCTCGGCGGTTCAGCCGCAGCGTTGCGCTCGGCAATACCCGCGTCGAACATAAACGTCAACCCGGCCTTGCCCGTCCCGTCCAGAAGCTCATCGTGGCGGATGCCCACAAGCTGCGCGCCAACCTGCAGCCCGTTGGTGAGCGTGATACGCTTGGTACACGGATAGGGGATATGCCCATCGGCATCGAGCAGGTGATAGCGCTTGGCAATCTCGCGTGCCTCGCTACGGGTCTCGGCGGCCTTAATCTTGAGCGAAATCTCCTGCAGCTGATCCCAGGTGTAGTCATCAAGTGAACCGCGGATGCCGTCAAGGTAGTCGGGGATGCCAAAGCCATGGGTCGCCGCCCCAATGACGCTGAGCCCCGCAACGGCTGCAACGACGCCACCGATAATAAAGCGGCGGCGGGTCATGGCATCGTGCCGGGCCTGCTCTAGGATCTCTCTCGCGCGCTCGCCGGCGACGTCGACCTTAAGGTGCGTGCCAGAATCGATATCAATCGCGGCCTCGTCTCCTGTGCCTTCGCGGCCCTCGGATTCGGCATCGGTGAGGTATGCCGAGAGCACCTCGAGCATCTGCTGCTCGGTGGGACGATCGCACTGCTCGACTGAGAGACCCTTCATGATGATTTGGACGAGCGCTTCATCGCCCTCGCAGCGCGGCTCGAGCGGCGCCGGCTTGGTCTTGGTCTTTACGAGATAGAACGAGCCGGTTGCAGCGGCGTCCGTCGACTCAAAGTCAAACGGTTTGCGACCGCTGTAGAGCTGGTACAGAATGCTCGAAAGCGCATAGACGTCGATCGCGGGCGAACGGCGAAGGGCCGCGATGCCTTCGATATCCTGCGTGAGCATCTCGGGCGCGGCGTATGCGGGTGTGGCAAAGCGCCAGATGTCGGCGCGCCGGGTGATCGTGTCGTCGCCGAGAGCCATGGTCGCGGAGCCCATGTCGATGAGGCAGGGGTCAAAGGAACAATCGGCAATCTGCTGCTCGAGTGTTCGGCTGGTGGTGCGGAACATGATATTGGCAGGCGACAGGTCGCGATGGATGACCGGATTCACGAGGCCTTGGGTCATCAAGAGCGCACGAAGCACGGCGTTTCCGACGGCGGCGACCATCTGGGTGGTCAGCCTGCCCGAGGCGTCGTGCGGAAGCAGGGGCAGCGCCTGCTTGAGCGAGGTGCCCTCGACCCACTCCATGAGGATGAGAGGGTCATCCTCGCACGATCCGTAGCCATGGACGCGCGGAAATCCGCGCAGGTGCGAGACGGTACACAGATGACGGTACTCCTCGAACAGCGCGGCGGTGCTGGCCAGGTGCGCTGCCGATTGCTCGGCGGAGCGGTCGGGGGCTTGGCCGGAAAGGATGGCATTGTCCTTGAGTAGCTTGACGGCAAAGACCTCGCCGCTCGTGTTGGTCGCGCGCAGCACGTGCCCGATGTTGCCGTTGTTGCGGTGGGCCGTCTGGAGAATAAGCGTCATAAACCGACGCTTGGCGTCGTCCTCGGCGCTGGGGTCGACCGCCACGGCGGTATCGAACGTATCGAGACGGACGAGTTTGTCGCCATAGGCGCTATCGGTAGTATCCATGGCGTTCCTTTGTCTGGCATGGGTTGCCGCACGTTTACGCGAGCAGTGCGGATATCGGTAAAGTACCATGATAGCCGCACTGCCCACGTATACCGCTGAGCATTGTCGTTTACGACGCAGAAGGTAGAAGACGAAAGACGGACGGCGACCGTCTTTCGATCGCCGTCCGCGCTAGTCCACAATGACAAGGAATGTCGTGTAGAGACCCAGATGGAGCCTGTCGCTGTTTTCGATTTCCACTGGGGGATAGATCTTGCCGGGCTCGCGTAGGTCGCGCGGCGGCTCGATTACGATATCGCCGTCGCCCGCGCCCGATTCGAGCACCGTGCCGTTGGTCGATCCAAGGCCCTGGGCGTACCAGTGCTCACCCTCAAGCCAAATGCGAAGATGTTCGCGCGATGCGTCGGCGCCCACATCGGTGATGCTGGGCGAGGTTTTGGGCAAGGATCCAATTACCGTGCCACGCGGATCGCGTGTGAGGGGATGGATTTGCATGTCGACGCAGTTGTCGGCATGTGTCCTGAGCAGACCGAGGTTGGGAGCGACGGCGTGCGGCCGATCCAGACTGCCCATAAAGCCACGTCCGACGGTAGTTTCGGTGGTGCCAAAGTGCCCACCCGTCTTGCTGTCGCAAAAGCGCTCGACGGTGGCCACGCCCTGAACGGGATCGGCGAGCGCCCCCGTTGCCACAAAGAGCATAAGGTAAAGCGTGCTTTTCTCACGCACGGCATTGCCGTCAAAGTTGTCGATGCGATTGAGGGCATTTGCATATAGGCGGCTGTCCAGCTTGTAGCTGGCGAGAGCCGACATCATTTCGTTGGCGGCCGGACCGCGATAGTGCTCGGCGATTGCCCGATAGGCGGACTCGCCGCCGCCGAGCTTGCTGCAGATTGCCGCGGAAAGGTTGAGCGTGGTGACGGTAAAGTCGCTGTAGATGGCGGGCGCGCACTGGTCAGGCTTGCGATGGACGATGTAACGGGTGAGATACGAGCGGTTGGAAGAGCATTTCTCGAGCAGGGTACTGCCGAGATAAGAGTTTCCATTGATGAGCATTCGGGCGATCTCGAGATGTTTAAGACCGCCGAACGAGCGGATATCGTTATAGAGGACCGAGCAAGGCGTCTCTGCTGCCACGGATACCTCCTTTGATTGCTTCCTAGCCAATATGGCGATAGGAATTAATGGCTCCCGGTGGGCGACGTATTAAATGGCTGCGCAATATACAGCGTAACCAAAGCAACATTATAGGCCACATGTTCGAAATTGCAGGAAGACCGAGAGATTTGGTTTGGATTGAACGGAAATCCCCCTCTGTCTTGATCTATAACAATTAGGGCCGATTTTACTCGTTAACTGTTACAGATTGAGACGTTTGTGAGCCGTGTCGACCGTTTGTCTCGATCTGTAACACGTAGAGGAAGATTTGCCCTGTAGATGTTACAGATTGAGACAATCAGCCAGGCCCGCCCCGTCCGCCTCGTCATCTGTGGTTTACGTGGGGGCATGCGAAGCACGGGTATACTAACCGGCGGCGAATCTGCTCCATCGCTTAGAGCTGCTGCGTCTGGACGGCGCGTGATAGGGCTGCCAAAGCGATCGCCAGCGTGCTGAGCAACGTCCTCTCTGTGCGCACCTGTTTTTGTATGTATTAGCGCACTACCAAGCACGCTCGCGCGGCCGAATGCCGTGCCCATAACGCGTGCAGATAAGGAACAACAACATATGCGTAATTCTGTATCCGACGTCACGGACGCCGAGATTCTGGACGAGACCCGCGAGACCATGGCCCAGGCTGCCTTCGATGCTGCCGACGAGGCCAGCGCCGCCGAGACCGTCGAGTCCGCGACCGAGAACCTGCCTGCCTTTGACGAGCTGGGACTTTCGGACGAGATGCTTCGTGCCATCGAGAACCTGGGCTACACGGCGCCCACGCCTGTCCAGGCTGGCTCGATCCCCGTGGTGCTCGAGGGCCGCGACCTGCTTGCCGCCGCTCAGACCGGCACCGGCAAGACGGCCGCCTTCTTGCTGCCGACCATGAACAATCTGGAGCACATCGCTCCGCCCAAGCCCGTGCGCGAGCGTGGCGGCCGCAACCGCCGTCGCGGCGCCAAGAAGCCCGAGGGCAACGGCCGCGGCCCCGCGATGCTCGTCATCACCCCCACGCGCGAGCTCGCACAGCAGATCGACGAGGTCGCCGGCAAGATCGCCGACGTCACCGGCCATGTCGCCGTGACCGTCGTGGGCGGCGTGAGCTACAAGCCCCAGACCGCGGCACTCAAGTACGGCTGCGACATCCTGGTCGCAACGCCGGGCCGTCTGGTCGACCTGATCGAGCAGGGTGCCTGCCACCTGGACGAGGTTAAGGTCCTGGTGCTCGACGAGGCCGATCGCATGCTCGACATGGGCTTTTTGCCCGCCGTCCGCCGTATTGTGCGCGAGACGCCGGCCGAGCGCCAGACGCTGCTGTTCTCGGCCACGCTCGACGAGGAGGCCGTGGGCGAGATCACCGACCTGGTGAGCGACCCGGCCCGCGTGGAGATTGCGCCCGCCACGTCGACCGCCGACACCGTCGACCAGTTTGTGTTCCCGGTGTCCATCGAGGCCAAGAACAACCTGCTGCCCGAGTTCCTCAAAAAGGAGGGCCCGGAGCGCACTATCGTCTTTATGCGCACAAAGCACCGCGCCGACAGCTGCTGCCGTCGTCTGGAGCGCAAGGGCATCAAGGCCGCCGCGATCCATGGCAACCGCAGCCAGGCCCAGCGCGAGCGCGCGCTTTCGGCCTTCCGCGACGGCACCGTCGACGTACTGGTGGCAACCGATGTCCTCGCCCGCGGCATCGACATTAGCGATGTGCGCTATGTCGTGAACTTTGACGTGCCGGCCGAGCCGACCGACTACATCCACCGCATCGGCCGCACGGGCCGCGCCGGCGAGCTGGGCTGGGCCATTACGTTTGTGACCGAGCAGGACGTCGATGAGTTCTACGAGATCGAGAAGCTCATGGACAAGACGGCCGACATTTATGACGCCGGCGACCTGCATGTGGGCCCCAATCCGCCCGCGATTGACCCCGAGCGCGATCCTTCGGCCTTTAAGGTGAAGAAGAAGACCAAGCGCGGCAAGTCCAAGAGCAAGAAGAAGCTTGAGCAGGCACGTCGCGACGGCAAGCGCAACGGCGACGATTACGGCGATGTGGCCGGTCGTTCCAACCGCGGTCGCGACGAGCGCCGCAGCGACGGCGAGCGCCCGAGCCGTCCCAAGCGCGGCGGCAAGACCCGCGTGCGCGAGGGCGTTCAGGCTCGCGTGGACGAGGCCGTGGAGAGCGTGGCTCGTGAGGTGGCTGCCGAGGAGCGTGCTGCTGCTGTTGAGCAGGCCCCGCGTGGCAACCGTGCCGAGCGCCGCGCCAAGCAGTTCCAGGGCGAGGCGCATCGTCGTCGCCGCGAGGACGAGGACCGCGGTGGTCGTCGCCGTGTTGAGCGCGAGGACGAGGGCCACGGTTCGCGCGGTGGCAAGCGCGGTGCGGGCG
>UQIL01000003.1 GCA_900541025.1 uncultured Collinsella sp.
GGGGGCCAGGAGGCTCTGGGAGGCGCTGCTGGCCTCGTCGCGCTCGGGAAGGCGGCTCCCGGCCGGCGAGGACGTCGCGGTCCGGATGCTCGCCCGGGAGATAGCCTCCCTCGACGCCGACATCGAGGAGCTCGACTCGCTCGTGGCCGACTCACTGGCGGGCGACGAGGTCTACGAGTGCCTCCTCACGGTGCCCGGGATCGGCCCCAAGACCGCCGCGGCGCTGGTGACGTCGATCGACATATCCGCCTTCAGGGGGCACGACGAGCTCGCGAGCTATTGCGGCGTGGCGCCGTCAGACAGGCGCTCCGGGAGCAGCATCAGGTCGACGTCGCCTCAGCACGGCGGGAACAGGCAGCTCAAGAACCTGCTCATATTCAGCTGCAACTCCCTCATCGGCACGGACAACAGGTTCGGGAGGTACTACGGGGAGTGCAGGGCGAGGGGGATGAGGCACAGCAAGGCGCTGAAGGCGGTCGCGAGGAAGAGGCTCAAGGTCATATATGCGATCATGCGCGACGCCGTCCCGTACGCGGCCTAGCGGGCGGCGGGATCAACCGAAGAGGAAACCAAGCGGGGGCGCCAGGCGCCCGGATGCGTCATGCCGAAATGGCGCGAAGCACGCGGTTGACAAAACTATAGAGACACGTCCCAAATTGACTACCCCGGCATTGGGGATACCATGGTGGCACTCTAGCGAAAGGATGTTTCATGGCACATGTCGATGACCAGCGCGTGGCTCGCGCGCTCGATGCGCTCGAGGCTCAGCACCCAGGCGCGCAGCTGCTTGTAAACGACCCGTGGTCGATTTATTACCTGACCGGCTTTTATGCCGATATGTTCGAACGTTTTTGTGGCGTGCTGCTCGCACGCAATACTGAGCCCGTGATCTTGGTCAACGCCCTGCATCAGCTGCCCGAGTACGACAATGCCCGCGTCGCCTATCACACCGATACCGACGTCGTGACCGACACCATCGCGCGCGAGATCGATCCTGCCAAGCCTCTCGGCATCGACACCGTTATGCGCTCCGGCTTTTTGATGCCCCTTATTGATCGTCACGCCGCGAGCGAGTTCTTCCTGGGCGACTTTGCCGTCACCGCCGCACGCACCCACAAGGATGCCGCGGAGCAGGAGCTCATGCGCATGTCCTCAGCCGCCAACGACGCCGTGATGGCCGACGCCATCAAGCTCGTTCACGAGGGCGTGACGGAGCGCGAAATTGCCGACCAGATGCTCGGCCTGTACCGCAAGCACGACTGCGAGGGCTTTAGCTTTCCTCCCATCGTGAGCTTTGGCGCCAACGCGGGCGACCCGCATCACGAGCCCGACGGCACCGTACTCAAGCGCGGCGACGTGGTGCTGTTCGACATTGGTGGGCGTCATCGCAACTACTGCTCGGACATGACACGCACATTCTTTTGGGGCGAGCCGGACGAGGAGACCGCACGCATCTACGACATCGTGCGCCGCGCCAACGAGGCCGCCGAGGCGCTCATCGCCCCGGGCGTGCGCATGTGCGACCTGGACCGCGTCGCGCGCGACGTAATCGAGGATGCGGGCTACGGACAGTACTTTACGCATCGCCTGGGCCACTCGATCGGCCTGCAGGACCACGAGCCAGGCGATGTTTCGCTCGTCAACGAGCAGGTTATCGAGCCGGGCATGACGTTCTCCATCGAACCGGGCATCTACCTCCCCGGCCGCACCGGCGTCCGCATCGAAGACCTTGCCCTGGTCACCGAGTCCGGCGTCGAGATCCTCAACGCCTACCCCCACGACCCAGTCCGCCTAGACTAGGCACGCCACCAAAGCTCCCCTAGAAGTTGCGGTGAAATAGGGACTGTTCAAGGCTTCTAGCCCATAAAACAGTCCCTATTTCACCGCAACTGATGAGGGGATGGGTTAGCGCAGCAGCCCGGCAACTTCGCCGGCTAGGGTGATGGTGCCGGCGGCTACGAAAGGTTCGCCCGAGGCATCGAAGGCGGCGAGCGCCTCGGATACGCTGGGGTACACGCCCGCGAGCTTATCGGCATCAACGAGGGCGGCGAGCTCCTCTGCCGGCAGGGCGCGATTGGAATCGGTCTGGGTTACGACCACGCGCGGGAAGGCCGGGATCAGCACATCGACGATACCCGCCACATCCTTGTCGGCCAGCGCGGCACACAGCAGCGTGGGGCGATTCTCAACGCACGGGTCGATCTCGTCCAGTGCACTCACAAAATTCTCGCAGCTCTGGGGGTTATGGCAAGCGTCGATCAACTTGAGCGGATCGGTTCCTAGCACATCAAAGCGACCCGGCGTGGGGCAGCCCATAAGCGAAGCGTCGAGCTTGTCGTGGTCGAGCTCGCGACCCAGATACCCCTCGCACAGCATAATCGCGCACGCGGCATTCTGCGGCTGATAGGCCGGCTTGACCATGCTCGAGGTATAGATCGCGCGCGGCGTGGTGCAGCTAAACTCCACCGTATCGCCCACATGCGCCGGCACCTTGGTCGTGGCATGGCTCACCACGAGCGGCACCACACCGCACTCGCGACAACGGGCGTCCATCACGCGCTGAACGCTCGGCTCGTGCGTACCCTCACCCAGCACAACCAGACGTCCGGGCTTGATGACCGCGGCCTTCTCCCCCGCAATGGCCTCAAGCGTGTCGCCCAGGATGCGCGTGTGGTCGAGGCCGATACCCGTAATGGCAACGGCGACGGGATCGGTCGCACTCGTGGCGTCCCAACGGCCGCCCATGCCGACCTCGAGCACAGCAACGTCCACCGCAGCCTCGGCAAACACCACCAGTGCGGCAGCCGTCAGCAGGTCAAACGGCGTGATGGTATAGGCGCGCTCCCCCGCCGCCACACGACGGGCATTCACGCGATGTCCCGCCTCGACGGCGGCAGAAACGCCACGAGCAAAGGCCTCATCGCTCACGACGCACCCATCGACCTCCATGCGCTCGGGATAGTGCACAAGCTGCGGCGACGTATACAGCGCGGTCTTTAACCCCTCACCACGAAGGATGGCGGCCGAAAAACGCGTGGTCGAAGTCTTGCCATTGGTACCGGCAACCTGAATGCAATCGAAATACTCATCCGGACGCCCCAGCTCATCGAGCATATCGACAACCGTCTCAAGCAGAGGCCCAGCATCCCCAGAAATCCGCCCCGTATCAGCAGCAAGCCCCACAGCCTCACCAAACGAAAGCAACTCAAACGAGAAAGGAACGACATACGACCCAGAACGCTTAGGCATAAACCAAAGTCCCCTCAACATAAAAAGAGGCCCGTAACAAACAACGAGCCCCTCCCATTCAAAATATCAGCCAAACACCGCTTTGCAGCGAGATCAAGGCCACAACCAAGTGACCCTAACGCGCCAGATAAAGACAGCAACGTAACCGCACCAGGAGCGGCCCGATGCTTTGCTCGCCGCAAGTTCCGCACGCAAAGGACAGCACTTAATGTGCTGTCCGTCTTGCGCAGGACTGTCCGCAGCGGAGAGCAAAGCATCGGGACGCGCCCCCAAGTTAGACCTACGAGAAGTCAGCAACCTGAGCAGTCAGCGCCGCCAGGATCTCCTTGAGCTCAGCTGCACGGTCCCTCTTCTTCTGAACCACCGCGGGCGCGGCCTTAGCCACAAAGCCCTCGTTAGCGAGCGTCTTCTCGCAGCCGGCGAGTTCCTTCTGGGCCGCGGCAATCTCCTTCTCCAGGCGCGCCTTCTCGGCCGAAAGATCGACCTTGCCCTCGAGCACCACAAAGACCTCGACGCCGCTGTCGACCACGGCGATGCTCGCAGCCGGCTTCTCAACGTCGGTGCCCATGACCAGCGAGGCAGTGTTGGCCAGCGGCTCAATCGTAGAGCGCAGGCTCTCGAGCTTTTCGATGTCCTCGGCACCGGCACGCACGACCACGTCGAGCTCGGCCTTGGGGCTCAAGCGGTAACGCGAACGGGTGGCGCGGGCGGCAGACACGACGGTACGGCACAGCTCAAACGCGCGCTCGGCGTCCTCGTCAACATATTTGGCGTAGTCGGCGGGCTCGGGCCACTTGGCGATTATGAGCGCCTCGGCGCGGTTCACGTTGCCCTCGGCATCCAGGTCGAGCACGCTCGCCGGCATGTTGTCCCAGATCTCCTCGGTGACAAACGGCATGAGCGGGTGCATCAGACGAATGGAGGTGTCGAGCACAAAGATCAGGTTGCGCTGAGCCTGCAGACGACCCTCGCCCTTCAGGCGGGCCTTGGTGACCTCGACGTACCAGTCGCAGACCTCGTTCCAGAAGAACTGCTGCACGCCGCGGGCCATGTCGCCAAAGGTGTAGTTCTCGATGCCTTCGGTGACCATCTTCACGGCCTTGGCCAGGCGGCTGAACATCCAGGCGTCGGCCGGCGTCTCCACGACGGGCTCGCCGGGCGTGTAGCCTCCCATGTTCATGAGCAGGAAGCGGCTGGCGTTCCAGATCTTGGTCACAAACGACTTGGCCTGGTCGGTACGCGGGCTGTCGATAAGCTTCTTGGTCTTCTTATCGATGTTCGCGTCAAACTTGACGTCCTGGTTGTTGGTGCACAGCGTCAGCAGGTTGTAGCGCATGGCGTCGGCACCGTACATACCGATGAGGTCCATGGGGTCAACGCCGTTGCCCTTGGACTTGGACATGCGGCTGCCGTCCTTGGCCAGGATCGTCGGGTAGATGACGACATCCTTAAACGGCACCTCGTCCAGGAAGTACAGCGAGCTCATGACCATGCGGGCGACCCACAGCGCGATGATGTCGCGCGCGGTGACGAGCGCGGTCGTGGGGTGATGGCCCTCGAGCAGCTCGGGCTTTTGCGGCCAGCCCTGCGTGGCGAAGGTCCACAGCTGCGAGCTAAACCACGTGTCCAGCACGTTCTCGTCCTGATGCACGTGATGGCCGCCACACTTGGGGCACACGTCGGTGTCCTCGGTCAGGGCGTCCTCCCAGCCGCAGTCCTCGCAGTAGAACACGGGGATGCGGTGGCCCCACCACAGCTGACGGCTAATGCACCAGTCCTTAAGGTTCTCCATCCAGGTGGTGTAGGTCTGCGTCCAACGCGCGGGATGGAAGGTGACCTTGCCGGAGTTGACGGCGTCGAGCGCCGGTCCCTTGAGCTTGTCGACGGCCACAAACCACTGCTCGGACAGCCACGGCTCCAGGGCGGCGTCGCAACGGTAGCAGTGCATAACGGAGTGGTCGAGGTCCTCGACGTGATCGAGCAGGTCGTGCTCCTCGAACCACTTGATGACGGCCTCGCGGCACTCGTCGCGGTTCATGCCGGTGAACTCGCCGTAGCCCTCAACAACCACTGCGTGCTCATCGAAGATATTAATCTGCGGCAGGTCGTGGGCCTGACCCATGGCGTAGTCGTTGGGGTCGTGGGCCGGGGTGACCTTGACAAAGCCGGAGCCAAAGTTGGCGTCGACATGCCAATCCTCAAAGATGGGGATCTCGCGGTTGACGATCGGCAGCATGACGGTCTTACCCACAAAGGCGGCCTTCTCGGGGTCCTTCGGGGAGACGGCGACGCCCGTGTCGCCGAGCATGGTCTCGGGGCGCGTGGTGGCGACGACGATGTAGTCCTGGCCGTTAACCGGCTCGGTCAGCGGGTAGCGCAGGTGCCACAGGTGGCCCTTCTCATCCTTATACTCGGCCTCGTCGTCCGAAATGGCGGTGGTGCAGTTGGGGCACCAGTTGACGATGCGCTTGCCGCGGTAGATGAGACCGTCGTGGTACCAGTCGCAGAAGACCTTGCGCACAGCCTGCGCGTAGTCCTCGTCCATGGTAAAGCGCTCGTTGTCGAAGTCGACGGAGCAGCCCATACGCTTGATCTGCTCAACGATGATGCCGCCGTACTCGTGGGTCCAATCCCAGCAAGCGTCGACAAACTTGTCGCGACCGATCTCCAGGCGGCTGATACCCTCGCTCTTGAGCTTCTTGTCGACCTTGGTCTGCGTGGCGATACCGGCGTGGTCGGTGCCGAGCACCCAGCGCGTGGACTTGCCGCGCATGCGAGCCATACGGATGATGGCGTCCTGGATGGAGTCGTCGGTAGCGTGGCCCATGTGGAGCTTGCCGGTCACGTTGGGAGGCGGAATGGTGACGGTGCAGTCGCCCACGCCCTCGCGGCGCTTGTAGTAACCGCCGTCAAGCCACTTCTGCAGGATCGCCGGCTCGTTGGTCGACGGATCGTAATTCTTGGGCATTTCTTCCATATATCTCTCCCGTCCCGCCGGGGAGGAATGTAGGCCCGATTTTCGCTCGGTCAGGTCCTGGCTCGCGCGAAGACCACATTAAGTGGTCTTCGGCTCGTGCGGAATCTACGAAAATCGGGCCTACATTCCTCCCCTTAGGTATCGATTACTTCAGTCTGATAGGACTTCGCTGAGGCTTAAACAAACACACAGAATAACACAGGTAGTTGGGGTTATTGCGCATATATAAAATAGCCTCCGACCGCGGGTAGTCGGAGGCTATTTGCAAACACATTTTAGGCAGGTCTAGCCGTAGATGCGCTGGGGCTGTTCTTCGCCCTTGACGGCGGCTTCGGTCACGACGACCTTGGCGACGCCCTCCTCACTAGGAAGGTCGAACATCGTCTGCTGCAGCACGTCCTCGCAGATGGCGCGCAGGCCGCGGGCGCCGGTCTTGCGGGCAAGCGCCATGCGGGCGATCTCGTGCAGGGCCGCGTCCTCAAACTCAAGATCAACGTCCTCGAGCTGGAACATCTTGCGGTACTGGCGCACCACGGCGTTCTTTGGCTCGGTCAGGATCGAAACCAGGTCGTCCTCGTCGAGCGCCTGCGTCTGGGTGACGACGGGCGTACGGCCCACGAACTCGGGGATCATGCCAAAGGCGTTGAGGTCCTGCGGTAGCACCTGGCGCAGCAGGTCGTTCTCGTCAACCGAGGCGGGGCCGGCGATCTCGGAGTTAAAGCCCACGCCCTTGTTGCCCACGCGATCGGCAATGATCTTATCCAGACCCACAAAGGCACCGCCGCAAATAAACAGGATGTTCGTCGTGTCGATCTGCAGCAGCTCCTGCTGGGGATGCTTGCGGCCGCCGGTGGGCGGAACGCTGGCCACCGTGCCCTCAAGAATCTTAAGCAGTGCCTGCTGAACGCCCTCGCCCGAAACATCTCGGGTGATGGAGAGGTTCTCGGCCTTGCGGGCGATCTTGTCGATCTCGTCCACGTAGATGATGCCCACCTGCGCGCGCTCAATGTCGCCATCGGCAGCGTTGATAAGCTTGAGCAGGATGTTCTCCACGTCCTCGCCAACATAGCCAGCCTCGGTGAGCGCGGTGGCGTCGGCGATGGCAAACGGCACCTCGAGGATGCGCGCGAGCGTCTGGGCCAGCAGCGTCTTACCGGTACCGGTGGGACCGAGCAACAGAATGTTGGACTTGGCGAGCTCAACCTCGTCCATATCGTCATCAAACTGGGCACCCATGCCCGATGCCTCGTCAAAGGCGGACACCGCGGCGCCGCCCTCGATCACGCGACGGTAGTGGTTGTACACGGCCACCGACATGGCGCGCTTGGCGTCCTCCTGGCCCATAACATAGGCCGAAAGCTCGTCATAAATCTCGTGCGGGGTCGGCACGTGCGTGATGACCTGGCGGTCGTCCTCGAGCTCAAAGCCCTCGGCCTCGGGGTCAACCGCGGGCTGGGATTCAGCCTGGCCATGGTCGTTGAGGAAGCCCGGCAGCTTGCCGTTGCGGGCGGCGTCCATAAAGTCCGAAGCCAGCGACTCCTCAAGGATCTCGGAGCAGGCGGCGACGCACTCGTCGCAGATAAAGATGTTGGTCGGACCCTTTACGAGACGACGGACCTGACCCTGCTCTTTTCCGCAGAAGGAGCAGCGAATGGGGTTGCCGTTCTCGTCAAAGTTATCCTGCATGTTACCGGCCATCCTAGGCGTCCTTCGCGGCAAGATCGCGCGAGGTGACGATACGGTCGATCAGGCCGTAGTCGAGGGCCTCGGCAGCGGTCAGGTAGTTGTCGCGCTCGGTATCGGCCTGAACCTTCTCGATCGGCTGGCCCGAGGCGTCGGACAGGATTTGGTTGAGCTCGCGACGGGTCTTCTTGATCTCCTCGGCCACGATCTCGATCTCGGTCTGCTGGCCCTGAGCACCGCCACTGGGCTGGTGAATCATGACCTTGGAGTGCGGCAGGCAGAAACGCTTGCCCTTGGCGCCGGCCGAAAGCAGCACGGCGGCCATGGACGCAGCCATGCCCACACAGATGGTGGAAACCTGCGGCTTAATGAAGTTCATGGTGTCCAGAATCGCCAGACCGGAGTAGACCTCGCCGCCGGGCGAATTGATGTAGAGCGAGATATCCTTCTCGGCATCCTGGCTCTCAAGATGCAGCAGCTGGGCAACGACCAGGTTGGCGCTGACGGAGTTGATCTCCTCGCCCAAGAAGATGATGCGGTCGTTGAGCAGGCGCGAATAGATATCGTAGCTGCGCTCGCCGCGCGGCGTCTGCTCGATAACGTATGGCACGAGGGCGGAATCGAACTTGGCGATCATACGCATCTCCATTTCTCTTACGGACCAATAGTGGTTCTAGACAAACGTACGGTGCCCGCATGCTATGCATTGGCTGGCACCGTACGAAGCAACCGGATAACCGGCTTATAACTTTACCCCATCACGGGCGCATCCATGCGCTCGCGGAAAAGGTGGCGAGAATTACTCGGCGTCCTTGGCGGTCTCGTCGACCTCAGTCACCTTGGCGTTCTCGACCAGGTGGTCGACGGCCTTGGAGCGACGGATGGACTCACGGACGGCAGGCATGCGGCCATCAGCGATGAACTCGGCCTTGGAAGCCTCGACGTCCTTGACGCCGGCCTTCTCGAACTCGGCGTTGATGTCGTCCTCGGTGACCTCGATCTTGAGCTCACGGGCGAGAGCATCGAGCGCCAGGGACTCACGGGCAACGTCGTTGGCCTGCTTGTGCAGGTCGCCGATGAACTGCTCCATGGTCAGGCCGGAAGCGGGCAGCCAGGTGTCGAGCGTCATGCCGCGGGCAGCGAGGTTGGACAGGAAGTTCTGGCCGAGCTCCTCAAAGACGGACTGCTCGTAGTCGGCGTCCATCTCGTCGAGCTGCAGACGCTCGGCGAGAGCGGAGACGCAACGGTTCTCCTTCTCGGCCGGGAGGCGGGAAGCCTTGTCCTGCTCGATCTCGATCTTGATGGCGTCGCGCATGGCGTCGATGCTGTCGAAGCCAAAGTCGGACTTGACGAGTTCGTCGGTGAGCTCGGGGGTGTTGCGGACCTTGATGCCCTTGACAGTGACCTCGACGGTGTGGGTCTCGGCCTCCTCGCCCTCCTCGACCTCGTCGGTCCAGGTGACGGTCTTGACGTCGTCAACGTTGGCGCCGATCAGGGCCTCGTTGAACTCGGCGGGGTTGCTGTCGCTACCGGCGATGAGCATGCGGCCCTCGGCGGCAAAGTTGTCGGCGTTCTCGACGGCCTTGAGGTCGACGGTAACGTAGTCCTCGGCCTCGACGGCGCGGCCCTCGACGTCCTCGAAGGTAGCACGGTAGTTGAGGAGCATCTCGACCTGGTTGTTGATCTCGGACTCGGTGACCTCCGCGGGCGGCATCTCGATCTCAACGGCGTCGAAGGAGGAGAGCTCAGCGGCAGGACGCAGGGAGAACTCGACGGTGTAGGTGTAGTCCTCGTGATCCTTGGCGAGGTCGAGCTCCTTGTAGTCACCGTTCTTGGTGGGAACGATGTCCAGCTCGTTGAGGACGACGGGCTCGTTGGCGGCGATCAGGTCGTTGGTGGCCTGAGCGAGGGTAGCCTCGGCGCCAAGAGCAGAGTCGATGACCGGACGGGGAGCCTTACCGGCGCGGAAGCCCGGGAAGCGGTACTTCTTGGCGGTATCCTTGTAGGCCTTCTTGATCGCGGCGTCGACGTCGGCGGCCGGGATGGTGACCGTAGCGGTGAGCTTGGCGTCCTTGACGTCAGAAGCGGTGATGTTCAACACGTTCCTCCTCATACTGCCCAGCTTATCTGAGGTGCTGGTACCTTTATGCAACAAAGAGTCGCGACGGCGGGAGCCGACGCAGGTGCGTTGGTGCGGGCGAAAGGACTCGAACCTTCACGGGAATCCCACCAGAACCTAAATCTGGCGCGTCTACCAATTCCGCCACGCCCGCATGAGCGCACAGACTAGGAATGATAGCAGATACGAACGGCAAGCGCACGCACACCTTTTACAGGCTCACGACCTCACCACGAGTGCAAAAGGCGGGACGAGTTGCCCCGCCCCGCCAATTACGACTTGTTCGCTGACCCGCTACTCCCCCAGCAGCGCTTTCTCCGGCGTGATCGGCAGCGAGCGAACCTGATGGCCGGTAGCGTGTGCGACGGCCGATGCCACGGCGGCGAGCGGCGTGTTGATGACGACCTCGCCGATCGACTTGGCGCCAAACGGGCCCGTCGGCTCGTAGCTCGGCTCAAAGGCCACGCGAATGCTGCCGATATCCAGGCGCGTGGGCAGCTTGTAGCTCATAAAGTTGCCGGTGCGCAGGCGGCCGCGGTCATCGTGCTCGACAATCTCGTAGAGCGCGTGGCCGATGCCCTGGGCAATGCCGCCCTCGGCCTGAACGCGCGCGAGCGCCTCGTTGATCACGGTGCCACAGTCGACGGCAGCCGCGTAATCCACCACGGTCACCTTGCCGGTGGCCTTGTCGACCTCGACCTCGGCAATGCCGGCCATAAACGGCGGAGGCGAAACGGGCAGGCAGGCAGAGGCGTGCGAGGTCAGCGCGTCGCCGCCCGCAATGTTCTTGACACACAGGTTGGCAAAGTCGCGCAGCGTGAGGTAGCGACCGCGCTCGCGAGCGGCGCGCTCATCGGACAGGCGCACGTACTGGCCGTCGAAGACCACGTCGGCGGCGTCCACATCCCACATCTGGGCGGCCTTGGCGCAAATCTTCTCGCGCAGCTCGGTCGCGGCGTTCTTGGCGGCAAGGCCCGTCACATAGGTACCGGAGCTCGCGTACGAGCCGGCGTCGAACGGCGACACATCGGTGTCTACGCCGCGCACCACGATCTGCGAGCTCTCCACGCCCAGCTCCTCGGCAGCAATCTGCGCCAGAATCGTATCGACGCCCATGCCGTTATCGGTGGCGCCGGTGCCGATGGTAATGAAGCCGTCCTCCTCCAGGCGCATGTCGATGCCGGCGATGTCCACGTTGGAGATGCCCGAGCCCTGCATGGTGAGCGCGCAGCCCAGGGCGCGCACGCGGTCGCCCAAGTCCACGGCCAGCGGCTTGTCGCGCCAGCCGATCATGTCCATCGCGCGCAGCAGGCAGCGGTCGAGTGCGCAGGCGTTGAGCTTCTCGTTGTAGTACTGCGGCATGATCTCGCCCTCGTGCACCATGTTCTTAAGGCGCAGGTCGGCGGGGTCCATGTGCAGCATGTCGGCGAGCTCGTTGACGGCGCTCTCCACGGCAAACTGGCCCTGGGTGGCACCGTAGCCGCGATACGCGCCGCCACGGTTGGTATTGGTGTAGACGGCGTCCCACCTAAAACGGCTCGCCTTCACGTGGTTGTAGATGGGCAGGCTCTTGTGGCCCGAGAGGCCGATCGTCGTGGTGGCGTGTTCGCCGTACGCGCCGGCGTTGGACAGCGTATGCAGGTCGATGGCCGTGATGGTGCCGTCGTTCATGGCGCCCAGCTTAACGGTCATCTGCATCTGGTGGCGCGAGTTGCCCGCGGTGATGGTCTCCTCGCGGGTGTAGCAGCAGTAGCTCGGACGGCCAGTCTGCTGGGTCACGAACGCCACGAAGATCTCGCAGCAGCCCGTCTGCTTGGAGCCAAAGCCGCCGCCGATGCGCGGCTTAATGACCTGCACCTGCGATTGCGGAATGTCGAGCGACTGCGCGACCATGCGGCGCACGTGGAAGGGCACCTGTGTAGAGGTGGTCACCGAGATGCGCCCAAACGCGTCGGTCGTCGCGAAGGCGCGGAAGGTCTCCATGGGCGCGGTCTGCGTGGCCTGGCTGGTGTAGGTGCGCTCAAAGACGATATCGCTCTGGGCGAAGGCCTCGTCCAGGTCGCCATAATCGCTGGTACCGCTGCACACCAGGTTGCGAGCAACGTCGCCGCCCTGCGGGAACATAAAGGTCACGTCGCCCTCAGGGTGGACTACGATGTCGTTATCGAGTGCCTGGGTAAAGTCGAGCAGCGGCTCAAGCACCTCGTAGTCGACCTTGATGAGCTTAAGCGCCTTGTCGGCGGCCTCCTCGGTCTCGGCAGCAACAATCGCCACCTCCTCGTTTTGATAGCGCACAAGGTTCTCGAGAATCAGGCGGTCGTAGGGACTCGGCTGCGGATAGCTCTGGCCGGCAATGGTAAAGCGGCGCTTGGGCACGTCCTCGTAGGTGTAGACGCCCACGACGCCCGGCACCTTCAGGGCGCGCGAGGTGTCGATGGAGCGGATCTTGGCGCGGGCATAGGGGCTGCGCTTGAGTTTAACGATAAGCGCGCCGGCGGGCACCATATCGCCCGTGTAGACGGGACGGCCCTCGAGCAGGGCCTTCGAATCCTTCTTGGGCTGCTTATGGGTGATCTGCTTGTACGAGACGCCATCGCAGCTCGTGTCGTTGACGGGCAGCTCGGGCATCTCGAAGCCAACCTGCACGCCGAACTCGTTGAGGAAGCGCACGATGGCGCGCAGCTGGCTCTCGTAGCCGCTGCAACGGCAGAGGTTGCCGGCGAGCTGGCGCGAGAGCTCCTCGCGCGTGGCGACGAGGCTCGGGTCCTCCTTGGCGGCGCGGGCAAGCGCCAGTACGTTCATGATAAGGCCGGGGGCGCAAAAACCGCACTGCTCGGCGCCTTCGGCAGCCATCGCACGGGCCAGCGCCTCAGACTCGGCTTTGAGGCCCTCGAGCGTGGTGATGGTGTGGCCCTCGACGCGAGCGGCGGGAACCGAGCAGCTCAGCACCGGGTCGCCGTCGAGCCACACCGTGCACAGGCCGCAGTTGGTGGTCTCGCAGGCGCAGCGCACCGACGCGCAGCCCTGCTCGCGCAACAGCGCAAAGAGCATGGTATCGGGGGCAATCTGAACCTTGACCTTGCGGTCGTTGAGCGTAAAGGAAAGATCGATGAGTTTGGCAGCCATTAGCGCACCTCGCTAGAATCGACGCCGGGCACGCGGCGGCAGGAATACTCGTCCGTGACAAACTTAGGAATCTGCACGCCCTCGAGGTCGTGCGCAAGCGCGGCCGAAAGCTCGATGCCGGCGGCGCGACGCACAGCCTGGACGGCAAGCGGGGCCGAGATGCGGCGGCGGTAGTCGGCCGAGCCCCACAGGTTGGTGCCGTAGCTCAGCGCGCGTACGGACGCGGCCAGGGCACGCAGCTCGTCCTCGGAAGGATGCTCGGCAGTAAGGCCGCATGCCTCGCCCTGCAGCAGGGTCGCACGCAGCGGGCGGGCACCCACAGTGACATGCCAGCTGTTGTTCCACCAGGCGGCGGTGACGTTTAAGGAGGGGAAGTCGGTCGCGGCCTTGCGTACGGCCTCATAGCTTGCGCGGTAATCGTGCTTAACGACCACCACGTGCTCGATCACGTCGCGCACGTAGCCCATGTCAACGAACTCCGCGAGTGGCACACGGCCGGCGCCCGTCAGCTCAACATAGGAATCAAGCGCGAGGAAGGCGGAGAGAACGTCCGAGAAGCCAAAGCGGCCGTAGATGCTGCCGCCCACCGTGGCGGTATTGCGCAGCTGCACGCCTACAATATCGTGGACGGCGAACTCAAAGACATTGTTGACAAGCGCGTTGAGCCCGGCATGACGCTCGAGCTGGCGCAGGGTGCACATGGCACCGATGCGAAACTCGGTCTCGGTCTCCTCGATCTGATCGAGTCCGCAGGCCGAAAGGTCAATCGCCGTCGCCACGCGACGCGAACCCAGGCGCATCCAGATGCCGCCGCCCACAATCTTGTTGTTGCGGTTCTTCTGTAAGAGCTCATAGGCTTCGGCCGCGTTTCCAACACGGACGTAGGTACCGAACTTGAGCACGTTCTCCCCCATCTCTCCACTTGTCCAGTACTTTTAAGTGTACCAAACGAGGGGCCGCACACCGTTTTAGGACAAAATCCACCCACCCATCCATAACTTGCGGTGATATACGGACTGATTAGCCGTTCTGGGACGCTTAACAGTCCGTATATCACCGCAAGTTATGAGGAGTCCTCCGGGATAGAAAAGGCTCCCAGCCGGAATGGCTGGGAGCCTCATCACATGCTATATCGAGCGAAGATTTAGCAGACGCCCTGGGCGAGCATGGCGTCGGCGACCTTCAGGAAGCCAGCGATGTTGGCGCCCATGACAAAGTTGCCCTCCTGGCCATACTCCTTGGCGGTGTCGTCCACGTTGTGGAACATGCCACGCATGAGCTGCTCGAGCTTGCCGTCGACCTCCTCGAAGGTCCAGGACAGGTGCTCAGCGTTCTGGCTCATCTCAAGGCCGGACACGAGCACGCCACCGGCGTTAGCAGCCTTACCGGGCATAAAGGCGACGCCGTTCTCCTGGAAGTAGGTCGTGGCCTCGATGGTCGTGGGCATGTTCGCGCCCTCGCCGACCACCTTGCAGCCGTTGGCGACGAGCGCCTGGGCGTCCTCGAGCAGCAGCGTGTTCTCGCGAGCGCAGGGCAGCGCGATGTCGCAGGGCAGCTGCCACACGCCGCGGCCGTCGCCCTCGTGCCACACGGCGTTGGGCTTCTCGTCAACGTACATAGCGAGCGTGACACCCTTGTCGTGGCCGGAGCGCTTCTTGTTGTAGACATGCTCGAGCACGGTGTAGTCGATGCCGTCGGGATCCTCGACCCAGCCATGGGTGTCGGAGCAGGCCAGCACCTTGCCGCCGAGCTGGGAGACCTTCTGGACCGCGTAGATGGCGACGTTACCGGAGCCGTGAACGACGACGTTCTTGCCCTCGAAGGAGTCGCCGCGGCTCTTGAGGTACTCGTCCACAAAGTAGGCCAGACCGTAACCGGTGGCCTCGGTACGGGCGAGCGAGCCGCCAAAGGAGAGGCCCTTGCCGGTAAGGACGCCGGTCCACTCGTTGGTCAGGCGCTTGTACTGACCGAACAGGTAGGCAACCTCGCGGCCGCCAACGCCCAGATCGCCGGCGGGAACGTCGGTGTTGGGGCCAATGTGGCGATAGAGCTCGGTCATGAAGGACTGGCAGAAGTGCATGATCTCGTTGTTGGACTTGCCCTTGGGGTCAAAGTCGGAGCCGCCCTTGCCGCCGCCCATGGGAAGGGTGGTCAGGCTGTTCTTGAGGATTTGCTCCAGGCCCAGGAACTTGAGCATACCCAGAGTGACCGTCGGGTTAAAGCGCAGGCCGCCCTTGTAGGGTCCAATGGCAGAGTTGAACTCGACGCGGTAACCGCGGTTGACCTGAACCTTGCCCTGGTCGTCGACCCAGGGGACACGGAACATGACGATCCGCTCGGGCTCGACGAGGCGCTCAAGCAGGGCGGCCTCCTCGTACTCGGGATGGGCGTCGAGCGCCGGCTGGATGGTGCCGAGAATCTCGGTCGCGGCCTGGATGAACTCAGGCTGCTCGGGATAGCGGGCCTTGAGCTCTTCGAGAACTTTCTGCGTGTAGCTCATGCTTCCTCCAATTGATGGAAAAGAAAAGTGTCGTTCGAGGCGCCCCATGCGCCGCGAGCTTTATCGAGTATGGATAATATCGCACTGTTGCAGCGAAGTTTCGCATAAGCCGACGAGCAGATGTTTCGTTTTGATTACGATGCAGGTAGAAGCGTTTTTGAGTGCCCAACGCGCAAATCGCGTGTTTCGAAGCTGTTTCGTCCACATGTTCCAAACCACCACATTGGGCACCTTTGTGGTGGTGTTGGTGGTTAGAGGACGAGCTGATGGTAGTCGGCAGGGGTTATGCGGCCCTCGGTGGCGGCGCGGAAGGCGGCGAGCGCATCGCCCGAGAACGGCATGGCCCAGCACAGGCCGCAACCTGCGGTAATGGAGCCGGGCAAAGGCATAATGCGCCCGGGCACGCCGGCATCCAGGCAAAGCTGCTCGCACTCCATCACATCGAAGGTGCTGTCGAACGAAACGATAATCTTGCGCTCGTGGTCGAGGGCATCACCGGACGGGCCTTCGCGATGTGCCTCGCGATACGCCGCGGCGTCCGCTTCCTCTTCCGCAGTATGTCCACAGCCACCGCAGCCGCAGGTACAGGGCTCGGAACCATCGCAAGTGCAAGGCTCTCCCGTGTCGGGACAAATATCGTGAGACATGGCAACTCCAATCGTCTAGGCGAGTAACTCGGCCGCCGCAAACTCCTCGGGCGTATTGACGTTTTCGAAGCAGAGCGTCGAGCCCGCGGCCTTAACGATCTGCGGTTCATCTATATAACCAGCCTGAACGCGATTGATCAGGCAGCGAATGCGTTGGCGGTCGCAGGAGAGCAGCTCTTGGGCAACTGGCGCACATGCGTCACGGCGCCAGACGGCGCAAAGCGGCTCAATGCCACGCTCCTCGCGCGGCACGCACACGTCGAGCGCCTCAGCCTCAACACGATCGGCGAGCGCGCCGATGAGTTCCGGCGAGACAAACGGCATATCGCAAGCGACGATCGCCACGAACGGCAATCGCGCCGCGGCCAACGAGCTCGCGATGCCGCGCATGGCACCGGCGGGACCGTCGACGTCCATCACCACGCGGGGGCGCAGGCCATCAAACATAAGCTCCTCAAGGTAGGCAAGCTCGCAGGGGCGCGACGTCGTCACGACCAGCTCGCCGGCAACTGGCGCCAGCCGACCCAGCACGCGCTCGATGAGCGGCTCACCGCAAAACGCCATGCGCGCCTTATCGCAGCCCATGCGCGACGACATCCCGCCCGCTTGAACGACACAAGAAAGATCGGCCCGTCTTACGGTAGTCATACGGCAAACCACCCCCATCGGTATGCTCAAAACTCGACGCACGAAGCCAAATACCGTCGCCGATAAAGCGGGCGGCACGGCAAACCCATGCAAAAACAAAACAGCGCCTTTGCGGCACGCAGCAAGACCGCGAGCACAAAAGCGCTGGTAGCGTATGGCGGGAACGTATGTGAATCGAACACATCCAAGACGTTTTGCACGCCTCGCAACGGTTTTGAGGACCGCGGAGCCCACCGGAGCCCATCCGTTCCCAAGTGCGGCGGTATTTTACCAAACCGAGCGGGCCCCATCCCAAATAGACAAGCAAGAAGTTGCGGTGGAATAGTTCTTACTTAGGCTGCAAGACCCCAAAAACAGGAACTATTTCACCGCAACTGAGGAGGCGGGAGCGGGTAACCGGCCTAGCGCAGGGAGCGCAGGCCGCCGGCATCCTTGTCGAGCACCGTAAAGCGCACGGCATCCAGGTGCTCCAAGATGCTGATGGCGCGTTTGCGCGACACGCCCAGGGCCTCGCGCAGCACGCTCGTGGTGGCAGCGCCGCCGGCCGCCTCAATGGCGGCGGCGACGAGCTCACGCGCATGGGCCTCGGCAGCAGCGGACAGGGCAACGTCGCGCTCGACCTTAACGATTGCGCGGTTGAGGGAAAGCTCGCGCAGGGCACGCGTCATGGTGTCGCGGCCGAGCTGCAGCTGTTCGCCCACCTCGGGAAGCGCCGGTGCATCCAAGCCGGCCTCGTCAAGCAGCGCGACGATGCGCTCGCAAGCCTCTCGCACCACGCGTGCCGCCGCGGCGGCCGAATGCGGATCGAATACCTCGGCGCCCTCGGCGGCGCACACGCCACGCGAGCAGCCCTCGGCAATCAGAGCCGCGGCAACGGCTTCATCAGCGGCAGGCCACGCAGCATGGGCAACGGCACCGGGCGTAAAGCCCGTCTCCTTGGGAGCCGCCGCATGCATGGCTGACAGGGTCGCCGCCAGTGCATTCATCGCGGCGTCGAGCACGGAAGCATCTGCATACAGCGAGCCATCCGAGCCAGCAAGCGCGCGAGCAGCGCCCTTCGCCACCAACACGCGCAGTGCAGTATCGACCTCGCCGACGCCAAGATCCAAAGCCGCGGCAACATCAACCGCCGTAACCGGCAACGTCTGCAGCACCAGCCAAGCGCCCACACCGCCCGCGATATCGCCGGACTCGATCGCCGCATACAGCGCACGCTCTCCTTCGGCAAGCTCGCGCGAGCGACGGCAGCGCGAAAGCAGCACGCGCCCGCCGCCAATGAGCATCACGGGCGAATAGGACAGCACCACGACATGGTCCCCGGCACGTAGCGGCAGCGAGTTTTCCAAGCGCACCTGAACATTACGGGTCTCGCCCACCGCCATGGGGGCCTCGCCCTCCATAAGCATGATGCGGCCGACAACCTCGGCCGTACCCGCCATCACATGCACGCGCGCGCCCGACTCGAGCACACGCGGTTTAGCGCCCTCGCGGCCCAGGTAGGTAAACGTCATCATAAAGCGCAGCGTCTGGCCAAAACGGCCCTCCACGCCGAGCATCTCGCCGCGATCGAGCGCGGCGACAGCATCGCCCACCAAGTTGAGCGCCACACGCTGACCGGGCAACGCCTGCTGCGTGTCGCCATGCACCTGGATCCCGCGTACGCGGCAGACCGTGCGCGACGGCAGCGCGACGAGCTCATCGCCCACCGCAACCGGCGCATCGTGCAGCGTTCCCGTCACGACGGTGCCGGCGCCCTTGATCGTAAAGCAGCGGTCAATCGGCAGGCGCGGCGCGGCATCGCTCCGCTCGGCACGCTCGCGACAGGTATCCCAGCAGACACCCACCTGCTCGTCGAGCACCGCAAGCAGCCCGTCAATCCCCTCGCCCGTCTTAGACGACACGGGCACAATTGGCGCGCCCGCAAACACAGTACCCGACAAAAAGTCATCGACATCGAGCTCGGCAAGCTCGGTCATCTCGGCATCGGCCAGGTCACACATCGTCAGCGCCACCACCATATGCGTGACGCCCAGCAGCTCCAGCACATGCACGTGCTCGCGGGTCTGCGGCATCACGCCCTCGACGGCTGAGACCACCAGCACGGCAACGTCGATGCCCGTGGCACCCTGCACCATGGCGCGCAAGTAATGCGCATGGCCCGGCACGTCGACAAGGCCGACGATCTTGCCACTCGGCAGCGCCAGCTCGCCAAAGCCCAACTCCACCGTCATGCCGCGGCGACGCTCGACCTCAAGGCGATCAGGATTCTTGCCGGTCAGCGCCTCGATCAGTGCCGACTTACCGTGGTCAACGTGGCCCGCCGTGCCAACGATAACGGGACACTCCACCAGCGCCTGAACCTCACTCATCGAGCAATCGCCTTCTCAACGCATGCGGCAAGCGTCGACGCCGCCGTCTCGATATCGCGGTCGCCCACGAGCGTACGGACGTCAAACAAAATGCGATCGTGCGAGGCGCGCGTGACGACCGGCGTGTCGAAATCTTGGACGAGTGAGCGCTTGAGTGCGTCAACGGAAAGACGCTCATCGACAAGACGCACGGCAACGCACATGGTGGGCAGCTCGACGGTAGGCAGCGAACCGCCGCCGGGAGTCGACGACTCCTCGACGATCTCCACCTGAACGGCGCACAGGCAACCGGCCTTGTCGAGACCGGCGACCATACGATCGCGCAGCTTGCGGGCACGTCGCTCCAAATGGGTCTGCGGAAGCGTAAGCATGCTGAGCACCGGAATATCGCGATGGGCAACATCGGCGCCATCCATGTAGATACGCAGCGTGGCCTCGAGCGCCGACAGGGCCAGTTTGCCCGGGCGCAGGGCGCGCATAAGCGGATGTGACCCACAGGCCTGAACCAGGTCACGACGGCCCATGATAATGCCCGCCTGTGCTGCACCGAGAAGTTTATCGCCCGAGCACGACACCAAATCGAGCCCTGCCGAAACCGAAGCCGGCGTGGTTTCTTCGCCTCCGCGCACCAAGATGTCGTCGGGCAACAGCGCGCCCGACCCCTGATCTTCATAGAACAGCAGGCCGTGCTTATGGGCCAGTGCGGCGAGCTCCCGAGAGCCCACTTCCTCGTGAAAACCCTCGATGCGATAATTGGAAGGATGAACCTTGAGGATCATGGCCGTATCGGGCGTAATAGCTTGCTCATAATCTGCCAGGTGCGTGCGGTTGGTGGCGCCGACCTCGACGAGCTTGGCGCCCGAGGCCGCCATGACATCGGGGATGCGGAAGCTGCCGCCAATCTCGACAAGCTCGCCGCGGCTGACGATAACCTCTTTGCCCGCGGCATGGGTGGCAAGCACCAGCAGCACCGCGGCGGCATTGTTGTTGACCACGAGCGCGTCCTCGGCACCGGTGAGTGAGCGGATCAGCTGCGCGGCGTGCTCCTTGCGCGAACCGCGCGAACAGGTGTCCACGCTGTACTCGAGCGTGCTGTAGCCGCGCGCGACCTCGGCCACGGCCTTGGCGGCCGACTCCGCGAGCGGGGCGCGACCCAAGTTGGTATGGATGACCACACCCGTGGCATTAACCGCTGGGCGCAGGCTCGGCAGCGCGGAGCGGTGCGCACGCCACTCGATAGCCGAAGCCAGGTCACGCTTGGAACGCGGGGCGGCGCCGGCGCGAATGGCGGCGCGCTCCTCGTCAAGCTCGGCCGTGACGGCGGCATGGACCACCGCGTCGCAGGTCTCCCCTGCCGCCTTCACCACCGGCCACTCGGTGAGCAGCTCGTTGACGGAAGGAATGGCACGCAGACGGGCGCGCACCTCATCGGACATGTTCTGGCTATCGCTCATGTGCGGCCTTTCAAAACCAAAGGTGAATCAATCGTTCGAACGTCAAACTATCAGCCAATTCGATCGGCTGAGTCAATCAATCGTTATTATCCACGTGCTCCGTGATCTTTTCCACGCGAACGGCGTTTTCCTGGGTGAGCGCGGCACCTGTCAACGGATCCCAACGCAACGGCGTATGGTCGAGCGGGCCCACGCCCAAGGCTTGAGCGCCACCGACATCGGCGCCAAGCGAACGCCCGCCGGGGGCGGCCGACGTGAAGATGCACGCCGGATGCAGATAGGGCGTCGTCTCCACGCGCACGCGGTCGCGGCCCATATCGCTCACGAGCTCGACGATCTCGCCGTCGGCGATGCCCATGTGCGCAGCAGCATCGGCATTCATCTGCACGGCATCCAGGTCCGATCCAGCCTCGGCGGCACCTTGAGCCGCAAGCCTGCGCGAGGTGTGCGACTCAAAGGGACGGTTGCCACTAATGAGGCGAAACATCCCCGGGCCGGGCTCCACAATGGGCGCAATCCAGTTGGGCACACGACCCATGCCGACTCGTTCCCATACGTCGCTTGCCAGCGCAATTTTGCCGCCGGCAAGCGGAATCACCGGCTCACCCGTGCGCGACGGCAGCGCCACGCCCGTATCGACCCAGCCGCGCTCCTTGAGCTCGTCCAGATCGATCCCAAAAGGCGCCACCTGGGCAGCCGTCAGATCGTCAGACGTAAACTGGAAATACTCGCCCACGCCACACGCCTGCGCCAGACCGGCAAAAATCTCCCGACCGGGACGTGTGCCGTCATGCTGCACGGGCAGCACGGCGTTGCGGTAGAACACGCGCGAATCGTTGACGCCCACGACCGTGCCCACACCGCGGTCGGCCTCCAGATACGTCACGTCGGGCAGCACGAAGTCAGAAGCACGCGCCGTCTCGGACCAACGAATATCAATCGTCACAAGCAAGTCGAGCTGCTGCAAAATACCCAACCAAGCCTGTGCATTGCCATAGCCCGCACCGGGGTTACTGGCATAGACGATGAGCCCACGCAAATCGCCGGCAAGAATCGACTGACCGATGGTCGTGCACAGTCCGCGCACCGGATCGACCAGTGGATAGCGCTCGGACCCCAGCTTGGGCTCGCGCGGCACCGGCGGCGTCGCAAAGCGAGTGGGATCGAGGTCGCCCAGTGAAAGCGGTGTGGGCGGATTGAGCGCGCCACCCGCATGTCCAATACAGCCCAGCAGCACATCGACCAAGCAGATAGCGCGTGCGGTCTGGGTGCTATTGGCATACGCGATGCCGATGCCACCATGAAAACCCGCATCCACCACAGCGGCAGGCGCGGCGGCAGCGAGATCGCGCGCCGTGGCGACAATCTCTGCGGCCGGCACGTCGCACATCGATTCGGCCCACTCGGGTGTCCAAGCACTGGCCGCCTGCGCCAGCTCGTCAAAGCTTGTGGCGTAGCGGTCCACGAACTCGTGATCGTACAGGTCTTCGGCTACCAGCACATGTGCGATACCCAGCAGCAACGCCAGATCGCATCCAGGACGTACGCGCAGCCAGCGGTCGGCAAGCGCAGCCGAGCCACTGCGCCGGGGGTCAACCACGATAATCTTAGCCCCACGTCGACGGGCATCGTTGAGCGCATCAACGGCCCCCATCGTCGACGAATCGACAATGGAGCGCCCCAGATACATGATGCAATCGGTATGCGCCAGGTCGGAGGCGGGGCTGTAGCCCAGACTGTGCTCCCAGCCGGTAAGTCTGCTTACCTCGCAGGCACCGTCGGCACCGTATACGTTGGGCGAGCCCAGCGCATGCATAAAACGATACGCCCAGTAACGGTCGAACGAGGGCACGCCGAGCGTCATGCCCAGCGCGCGCGGACCATGCCCGTCAACAATCCCCAAAAGGCACTCGGCAATCTGAGCAAACGCCTCGTCCCACGAAATCGCATCAAACCCCGAGCCATCAGCTCGTCGGCACATGGGGTGCACAATGCGGTCGCGCTCGTCAAACGGCATTGCCAGGCGATGCCGTCC
Source organism: uncultured Collinsella sp. (assembly GCA_900541025.1). GTDB lineage: Bacteria > Actinomycetota > Coriobacteriia > Coriobacteriales > Coriobacteriaceae > Collinsella. Next base: position 22,808 of record UQIL01000003.1, read on the forward strand.
GCGGGCACACAGGGCACGCGCCGCGCACGGATGCCCTGGCACCGGCAACTCGGCCGCCACGCGACCGTCCTCAACTCGTGCCGCAAAGGCGCAATCGGCATAGCATCCCCCGCATGTGGTCACCACGGCGCGACCGTCACGCTTCACAGCAGATGCCATCTCGATTACCCCTTTCACAAGCCAAACACAACAGGCCAAAAGCCCGGCAACGAGCCCCCAGACCCAAAAAGCCTCCCGCACGGCAACGCCCCGCGGGAGGCCCAACGTCAAACAGACGGTACCTTACGCCTCGGACTTCTTAGCGTAGATAAACCAGTAGCCGAGCGCGACCAGAACCGCGCCGCCCACGATGTTGCCCAGCGTGGCGGCGGACAGGTTAAACGCAATGCCCGCGGCGTTGAGTGCATCGGCGCCGGCGACGTCGGCACCGTAGCCGCATGCATGCATCACGGCACCCATGGGCAAAAAGTACATGTTGGCAACGCAGTGCTCAAAACCGCAGGCCACAAAGGCGGCGATGGGCAGCAGAATGCCCACAACCTTATCGACCACGGTCTTGCCGGCGGTACCAATCCACACGGCAAGGCACACAAAGATGTTGCACAGGATGCCGCGGAAGAAGATCGTCACCCAGTCGATTGTCACCTTGCCGGCGGCGACGCTCACCATGGAATTGGCGACCGCCTCGCCGTTGAGCTTGTAAATGCCGGCCATGTACACCAAAAAGACGATGAACAGGGCACCGACAAAGTTACCGACCCATACGACGACCCAAGCCTTGAGCATCTGGACCAGGGTGATCTTTTTGCTCTTGAGCGCGCAGACCATAAGCGAATTACCGGTAAACAGCTCGGCACCGCACACCAGCACCAGCACCAGGCCCAGGCAAAAGCACAGGCCGCCCACGACGCGCTGGGCACCCCAGCCCAGCGTGCCGTCGCTCAAAAACACCGTAAAGAACAGGCCGCCGAAGGCGATGAACGCGCCGGCGAACATTGCCAACAGAAAGGCCTTAGCGACCGGCAGGTTAGCCTTGGTCACGCCGGCGGCCTCGGTCTTGGCCTCGATCGCGGCGGGCGCCAGGCAATCGGGAGTGGGATACTCCACCTTGGAATCTGCCATGTCAATCACTTCTTTCCTAACAAAATGGAACAAGTGCTCCTACTGCTCTTGCCCCAAGCGGACAAAGTGGGAAAAGTCGTTGGCGGCCACGGCGTCGTACACGGCGTCGACGGCCTCAAAGACCTCCGGGGACATGGGGTTGTAGAACTCCGTATCGCCCGGCTGAATCCCTATGAAGACGATATCTTCGCACGATTGCTCAATCTCTTCGATCAGAATCGACAAAGGGAGCGAATGCGTGGTGAACATCGACTTGCGGGCCACGTCACGTTTGTCGAGCAAGCGGATGGAACCGACGGGCAGCGCCATGTCGGCGGCATCGACCAAAACCAAACGCGGCGGACGCTCGCGCTTGACCTCGATGATGTCATCCTCGGGCGTTTGCCCGCCGTCGATGGTGTACCAACCGGCGATGGGCGCGTCCTCCATCTTTTTGGAGAGCACGGGGCCGGCGGCATCGTCGGCACGCAGCACGCTTCCCGCCGTGAGCACGATACCCGCAAACGGGGCGCCGTTCACGCGGCCATCCACAACGCAACCCATTACTGCAGCCTCCCCGTCAGATACACGCCCGACACATCGCGCACGCGCTCAACCAGATCGCGAAACTTCATTAAGAACGCGACCTGCTGGGCATGCAGGCCAAAGTCGTCATCGAACACCGAGATGCCGGCCTTGGCCGACCCGCGAAAACCGCGCTCGTCGAGCAGCGCATCGCAGGCCTCGAGCAGCGACGGCACCGCCGCCTTGTCAAGCTGGCACTCGCCAAAGGAACGGATGGCCTCGAACTTGGTCTTGGCCTCCCCCTCCGGCAGCGCGTCGACGAGCGAATAGAACACATCCACCGGCACCGACAGGCGCGGCTCAAAGCAATCGAGCACGCCGGTGTGGTGGCCCACGGCGAGCGTGTAGTACAGCACGTCGCAGGCCTCCTGGGGAACGTCTTCCTCGGTCTCCACAAACTTACGCGTGAGCTCGTAGAAGACCACCTGGTCGGGCGTATGGCCCAGGCAGGGGTCGGCGACGCCCTCGGCGGCCTCGTCGCTTGCGCGCGAGGCATCGCCAAAAGAGCCGCCGAGCATACCGGGGCCCGCAAAGTAACCAGAGCGGTCCGTGAGCTCCATCTAGCGACCTCCGGCCAGCACCAGATCCTGCAGCGCCGAGTACACCTCGACGCGGCGCGGATCGTCCTGCTTATCGATGAGCAGCGCCATGGCACCGCGGATATCGCCCTTGGGCGCGCCCTCGAGCGTATCCATAAACTCATTGGCCAGGTCGCGGCCGTAACGGTAGCCGCTCATGGCGCGAGCTTCGCGCTCGATGGCCACGCGCAGCTTGTACGGCACGCCGGGGTGCAGGATATCGGCCTGCTCGCCGGCGGCCTCCACCGTGGTCTCGGCATGGAGCTTTTGGTCCAGCAGACCGAGCGCCATGGCAAAGCCGTAGACGGTCTGCGCGGGGCTGGGCGGGCAGCCGGGGATATAGACATCGACCGGCAAAATCTTGTCCGTGCCGCCCCAGACGCAGTAGTTATCGTAGAAGATGCCGCCGGTGCAGCCGCACGCGCCGTAGGACACCACGATCTTGGGATCGGGTGCAGCCTCAAAGGCGCGCAGGGCCGGCATGCGCATGGCACGCGTCACGGCGCCGGTGTACAGCAGCACATCGGCGTGACGGGGCGAGGGCACGACCTTGATGCCAAAGCGCTCGACGTCAAAGACGGGCGTGATGGAACCGAAGATCTCGATCTCGCAGCCGTTGCAGCCGCCGCAGTCAACACGGTAGACGTACACCGAGCGCTTGATCTTCTTAAGAAGGGTCGCCTTGGCCTTCTCAATGCTCTCGTCGAGCTCGATCTTGGTCGGGCGGTACTGAAGCCGCTCGGGCAAAAGCGTGGGTTCGGCCATGGTTACTCCTCCTTCGTATCAAAATCCATGATGATGCCCTCGACCGGCGCAGGACCGGCAGGAATCTCGGGCGCATCGGGGTTGAGCTCGCGGTCGATATACTCCGGGTTCACGCCGTGGCCGCCCAGATACTCCATGCCGGGGCCCTGGGGCTCACCGGACGCAAGCGTCTCGTTGGCAGCCATGCCGGCAGCGTTGCCGGTCTTTACGGCCGAGGCGGCGCGCAGGGCGTCGAGCTCGCGCTTGCACTCCTGGCACATACCGACGGTACGGGCGGCCTGGATGGCCTCCATGCCGCCGGTCTTTTGCAGCAGGCGCTTGGCGTAGTCGATCTCCTTGTGCGGGGCAAACGGCTTGCCGCAACGCGAGCAGTGCTCGAGCGTGTAGACGCTCTTGCTGGTGAGGTCGTCTTTGCTCATGACGGCCAGCTCAAACTCCTCGGTGAGCTTGATGGCCTCCATGGGGCAGGCTTCCTCGCAACGACCGCAAAAGATGCAGCGGCCGTAGTCGATCGACCAGGTGATGGTATCGGCCGCAAGGTCGGTGTCCATGCGAATGGCATCGGCCGGGCACGCCACGCCGCAGGCACCGCAGGCGATGCAGAGCTCGGCATTGTGCTCGGGCTTGCCGCGCATGTCCTTGTTGGTGGGGAACGGCGCAAACGGGTACTTGACCGTCGCGTCGCCGGCCTTGGCGTTAACCTTCCAAAGCTTCAGCATATTAGAGCGCCTCCTCATCGAGCGGAGCGGCCATGGTGCCCTCACCCGCAAGCGGCGACTTGTCGCGCCAGACGTTCTCGAACTGCTCCTTGTCGAGCACGTGGTCGCGCTTGGCGGCGACATCGGTCACCGTCACGCGATCGGTGCAGGAGTAGCACGGGTCGAGCGAGCCGACGATCAGCGCCGCGTCGCCCACGGTGTTGCCGCGGAACATGTAGCGCAGGACCGGCCAGTTGCTGTACGTGGCCGCCTTGGCGCGCCAGCGGTAGCACTTCTGGTTGTTGCCGAGCATGGCCCAGTGCACATCCTCGCCGCGCGGCGCCTCGGTGGCACCGATGGCGTACTTGTGCGGGGTGTACTCCCAATCCGTGGTAAGGATGGGGCCCGACGGGCAGTTCTCGAGCATGGTCTCGATCATGTCGATCGAATCGTAGACCTCCTGGATGCGGACGGCGGTACGGCCGAAGGCATCGCAGGTGTCGGCCGTGGCGGCGTGCATCTTTTGGACGTCCGGATCGGCGTAGCCGTCGAAGGGATGGTCAAAGCGCACGTCGCGGGCATAGCCCGAGCCACGCATGAGCGGGCCGACCGGCGAGAAGTCGCGTGCGATCTTGCGGTCCAAGATGCCGATACCGCTCGTACGCTCAATGAAGTTGGGCGTGGAGAGCAGCACGTCGACGAGTTCCTGAACCTCGGAGCGCAGCTGGTGGATGGTCGTGAGCGTGGAAAGCTTCTGCTCGGCCAGGATATCGCGACGCACGCCGCCGATCACGTTGAGGCCGTAGGTCTTGCGGTGACCGGAGAGCTTCTCGGCCAGGTCCATGGACTTCTCGCGGACGCGGAAGAACTGCTGGAAGCCGGAGTCGAAGCCCGTGTAGTGCGACGCCAGGCCAATGTTGAGCAGATGCGAGTGCAGGCGCTCGACCTCGAGCATGATGGCGCGGATGTACTGGGCGCGCGGCGGGACATGAATGCCCTGGGCGCGCTCGACGGCCTCGGCGTAGGCCACCGAGTGGGCGCAGCCGCAGATACCGCAGATGCGGTCGGCGAGGAACGTCACGGCGTCATAGTTCAGGCGCGTCTCGGCGACCTTCTCCATGCCGCGGTGCACGTAGAACAGACGGTAGTCGGCGTCGACGATCGTCTCGCCCTCAACGAACAGACGGAAGTGTCCGGGCTCGTCGGAGGTAATGTGCAGCGGTCCCATGGGAACGAGCGTCGTCTCCTTGCCCTTGGTGTCGGCCAAGAACTCGTAGTTTTCCATGTCGCTCGCAGGAGCGGGACGGAAACGGTAGTCCATGGAGTCCTTGCGCAGCGGGTACAGGCCGCTGGGCCAGTCGTCGGGCAGCACCAGGCGGCGACGATCGGGCAGGCCCTCGGGGATCAGGCCGAACATGTCGCGCAGCTCGCGCTCGCCCCACACGCAGGCGGGGACGAACGGCGTCACGGACGGGAACGTCATCTTGGCGGGATCGACCTCGGTGCGCACGGTAACCCAGCCGGGGTCCTCCCCCTCCATGGAGATGACGTAGTACACGGCGTAACGGCCGCACAGGCTGCGCTCGTCGTTGCCGATGATCACGGGAATCCAGCCATAGCGCTCGTAATACAGGTAGTGGACGGCCTCGGGCAGCTTGTCCTGCTTGACGGTGATCGTCAGCTGGTCCTCACACTGCCACTCGACCTTCTCAATGCAGCCCGGAACGGCGCGGCGCAGGGCCTCGACATGGCTCTCGCAGCGACGGGCATACACCTTGTTCTCAGTTTCAATCATTCGTTACTCCACCTCGCTCTGAGCGGTCTCGGTACCGAACACAGCGCGGTACATCGGCGTCGCGTGAAGTTCCTCGGTGCTCTGCTCGAGCACGATGCCGGTCGCGGTCTCCACACCGTGCACGAGAGGCAGCGGGGTGGCGATGCCAAACCACAAGATCATGACAGCCATGATGATTTCGGGGATAAGCATGAGCGCCGGGGCCTCATGCTTGCCCATGCCCTGGGGCGCATGGCCGAATACCGACTTGAGCGCGATGCGGGTGAGCGCGGAGATGGCCACGGTAAGACCGAGGGCGACCACGACGACCAGCCACATGGGACCGGCGGTAACACCGGCGACAAAAGTCAGGAACTCGGAGATAAACATGCCAAAGGGCGGGAAGGCACCAAGACCGAGCAGTGCCAGGATGGCGAGCGCGGCGGTTGCGGGGGCAACCTCGACGACACCCTGGATCTTGGCCAGGCTACGCGTACCAAAGGCGTGCTGGATGTTGCCGGACACGCAGAAGGCAAGCGTCTTGGTAAAACCGTGGAACACGCAGTGCAGCAGGGCTGCGGCGATACCCAGCGGGCCACCGATACCCAGGCACAGGGCGATAACGCCCACGTTCTCCACAGACGAGTACGCAAAGCGGCGCTTGAGGTCGTCCTGGCGAAACATCGAAAGTGCCGCCACCAAAATGGACAGCGTGCCGACGATCAACAGCAAAAGTTGCGGATACTCGGCGCCCACGGCCTGGATGGTAAAGCCGTAGAAGCGCATGATCACAAGCATGGCGCACTTAAGCAGCACGCCAGAGAGCAGGGCCGAGACAGGGCTCGGGGCCTGGGAGTGGGCATCGGGCAGCCAAGTGTGCATGGGGAACAGGCCGGCCTTGGTGCCAAAGCCGATCACGATAAACGCAAAGGCGAGGCGCATGAGCGTCGGGTCGAACTGGTCGGCGTACGGCAGCACGCATGACAGGAATGCGGCCTCGTGGGCGTTGGGAATCACGTCGGCGGCGTTGGCGTAGATCAGCAGTGTACCGAACAGGCCGAAGGCCACGCCGGCGGTGCATACCATCGCATACTTCCAAGAAGCCTCGAGGGCCGTCTTGTTCTTGTAGATACCCACGAGGAACACGGTGGAAAGCGTGGTTGCCTCCACGGCGGCCCACGTGAGGATCATGTTGTTGGACAGGCACGCGAGCAGCATGGTGAACACGAACAGGCTAAACAGCGCAAAATACTGCTTGGCGCGCTCGGCGGGCATGGAGCCCTCCTCGATATCGGCCTTTACATAGGGCAGCGAGAACAGCCCCGTAAGAAAACCGATAAAGCCGATGAGCAGCACAAAGATGGCTCCCAGCGAATCGAGGTGGAACCACAGGCCAAAAGCGCTCGCGGTGTCGCCGCTCATAAGGACGTCGCCGGCCGTCATAATCGACAGCACCAGGACGGCTGCGACGGAGACCAGGTTGAGACCGGCAAACACGTTATAGGACGTGTTCTTGGGCAAAAATGCCATGACCAGCGAGAACACCAAAGGAGTCGCGAACAGGGCGAGAATCAACGTTTCCATGGACTACCCCCTCAGCTCGGACAGGTCGCGCGCATCGAGCGAGTGGGAGTCGTCCCAAATGCGACGCACGACGATGGACATGATGATGACGGCAAAGATGGCGTCGGTGGCGATACCGATCTCGATGATCTCGGGAGCGGTGGGGGCCAAAAGCGCGAGCGTCACATGGCTGCCGTTTTCCATAAGGCAGTATCCGAAGATCTGCTTCATGATGTTGCGCTGCGAAATGATGCAGGTGAGGCCCACAAAGAAGTGAGCGAAGCTAATAGCGAGCGCAGGCGTTGCGACCTCGGCCGTGGGCAGGCTGATCTGCGTCACGACGGCAAAGCAAATCGCGACCTCGACGGCGATGATGCAAATGGCCCACGCGGGCTTAAGGCCGGCCTTGAGCGATGCGTCGCTCGGCTCACCCATCTTCTTGTATGCGCGGTTGAGGATATAAGGGACCAGGACGACCTTGGTGATAAAGGCAGATCCGGCCCACATAAGCAGCTCCTGCGCACCGGTGGTGGCACCGAGCGTGGCGAGCAGCCCCACGAGCACCAGCGACTGCACTGCATACCAGCTGATGGCATGCTTGATGTTCTTGGAGACGACCACCATGGTGGACGTGACGATCAGAAGGCCGCCAAGGATGTTGACGATCGAATAACCCATGTCGTTCTACCTCCTAACCGATCCAGCTGGCCGAAAGCGGGCCGCTGACGATGACCATGATGATGAGCACGATGAACACAAACGCCATCGCGCGGGGAAGCGGGGCTCCCGCAGCGACCTCTTCGCTCGGCTCGCCGGGCAGGCAATAGCCCATCCACTTGAGGAACCAGGCAAAGGTGGCGACGGTCTCGGCGACCATAATGCACACGAGCACCAGGATCGCGACGTTGCCGGCACCCACAGAAAAGCCGCCGGCGATGATCTGGAACTTCGAGAAGAACGTGTTCATGGGCGGCACGCCGGCAATGGCGAGCGCCGCGACACCGAAGCCCACGCCCGAGATCGGGTACTTCTTTACGATGCCGCGAAGCTTGGGCAGCATACGCGTGCCGAGCGTAAAGGAGAACGAACCGGCGATCAGGAAGAACAGCGTCTTGGCGAAAGCATGGTTAAAGATGTGGCACACGGCGCCATCAAAGGCCAGCTGGCTGCCAAAGACCGAAAGGCCCAGACCAAAGAACACATAGGAGAGCTGGGCGATCGTGGAGAAGGCCAGCAGACGCTTCATGTCCTTTTGCGGCAGGTACATAAGGAAACCAAAGAGCATGGTGACCATGGCGTCGATAATGGCGACCCAGCCCACGATCTCGGGAATCTCGCCGGCAGAGACGAGTGCGCGCGCGAACACGCACACGCCGACCTTGACCATCGAGGCGCCATGCAGGTAGGCCGAAACAGGCGTCGGCGCCTCCATGGCCGAAGGCAGCCACATGTACATGGGGACCTGCGCGGACTTGGCCCAAGCGGCAAAGAGCACCAGCAGAAGGACGATAGCCTTGAGCTTGGCGTCGAGGCCGGCAATCGCGGTGATGGCGAAGGTGCCGGTGTGGGCAAACACGATGGCGGCGCCAAGATACAGGCCGAGCGCACCGATATGCGTGATGATCAGGGCCTTCATGCCGGCCTTCTTGGCCGTAGGCGACATGTAGTAGCTGATGAGGCCCCAAGAGCAGGCACCCGTGATCTCAAAGAACACGAGCTGGCCCAAAAGGGTCGAGCTGTACACGAGGCCGGCCATGGCGCCGATGAAGGTCGCGAGATACGCGTAGAAGCGACGACGCGGTGCGTCGGGATGCTCACGGTTATTCTCGCTCATATAGGGAATCGAATAGATCACGACAAGCAGGCCGATACCCACAAAGGCGGGCGCAAGCAGCGTGCTCATGCGATCGAAGGTGAATCCCATGACGAGGGTCTGCCCAAACGAGATCAGGGGGACCTGAGTGTCGGGCATGCCGGCGCCAGCGAAATTCGCGGCGAGGGCGATGGTGCAGACCGTCGAGACGGCGGCACCCAAAACGCTGAACCACTTGGCGTACGGACGGGGGAACAGGGCGACGAGCACCGAGGCCACCATCGGGGCCGCGATAGCGACCAAGCCGAGAAGGGACAGACTGACTGCAAATGACATTGTTTCTCCCTTCTCCTACACGCCGACGACCACGAAGACAAACGCCAGAACGGCGATGCCCACGACGGCCCAGGTCTGATTGCCAAGCACCTTAAAACGCGAGCGCGAGCAGGAGTTCTCGATCACGCCGCATACGACAAAGTCGATAAGGCACTTCACCAGGAAGATGACGGCACCCAGAACGGCGGCGGCGCCCACGGTCGCGGGCTCGCCCCAAGGGATGAAGATTGCGCAGAACCAAGCGACGACCAGGACCTGTTTCATGGACATGGCGAGCTTGGCCATGGCGAGCGACGGGCCGGAAAGCTCGGCGAGCGGACCTTCCTGAAGCTCCTGCTCGGCCTCGGCCTGATCAAACGGCAGCTTGCCGAGTTCCATGTAGCAGGCGATCGCAAAGGCGATGCCGGCGAGGATCACGGCGACCGGCGCGTCGACGGCGCCCGTCATGATGTGCTGACCCATAGTGGCGATGTCGGTGGAGCCACACACCAGGGCGGCGGCAAACAGCGCCAGCAGCATGGACGGCTCGATGAGCACGCTCATAAGCAGCTCGCGAACGCCGCCGATACCGGCGTAGGCGTTGGACGAATCCACACCGCAGAGGGCGAAGAAGAAGCGCGCGAGCGCCAGGCTGTACATGATGGTGATGGCGTCACCAAAGACCGGGATGGGGCTTTGCGCCGTAAAGAGCGGCAGGCCCATCGCGAGCATAAAGGCGACGGCGAAGAACAGCGGCGGCATAATGCGCAGCGCAAAGCTCGCGTCCTCGCTCTGGGACTCGGGGCGCGCAAAGAGCTTGGCCAGGTCGCGATAGTCCTGCATGATGCTGGGTCCGCGACGGTTGTGCATCTTGGCGCGGATCACGCGGCCGAGACCGGAGAAGAACGGCGCGACGGCCATAACGACCACGCCTTGCAGAACGGCAAGTACGATGTTGTTCATGCTCTCCCCTCCTTAACCCATTTGCACGGCGAGCACGAGGAACACCACGAGTGCCGCGACGATGTAGCAGATATAGATGCTGTAGTTGCCGCCCTCGAGCTTAGTCGCGAGGTCGGCGAGCTTCTCGACACCCTTATGCGGGGCATCGACGAGAACCTTGTCGGGTACGGGCTCCACAGCCTCGGCCACACCGGTGAGCTTCTGGAAGAAGTGCGCGATGGACCAGCAGACGGCCGTGCAGCGGTCACGCAGCGTGTAGAGCGGCTGCATAAACCAGGACACCTCGGAGGCAAAGGTCGTGGCCACGACGGGCATATGCTCGTTGGGAGCATAGCCGCATGCCCACGGCTGGGACTTCTGCACCTTGCCGACGGTCTTGAGCTTGCGATAGCCGCAGGCAAGGCCGACGAGCACCACGAGCGCAATAGCGATCGCGGGCGTGGAGGTGGCAGCGCCGGAGTACTGGTTCATGAGCTCCATGCCCTCGGCGGCAAACACGCCACCGTACGGATGCAGCACGGACGCGGCGACATCGACCAGCACGGGCGCGATCACGGGAGCGCCAATGCCCAGCACGACGCAGATGGCCGCGAGCAGGCCCTGCGCAAACACCATGGGGGCGGGAACCTCCTTAGCATTGGCCGCGGCCTCGGAGCGGGGCGCGGAGGCAAAGGAGACGCCATAGGCCTTGACGAAGCACGTGACGGCCAGCGCGCCGGTAATGGCAAGCGCGACGGCAGCGAACACGGCCACGATCATGACGGCCTTGTCGCCCTGCATGGCGGCGTTAAAGAGCGACTGGTAGGTAAACCACTCGGACACAAAGCCGTTGAAGGGCGGGATGGCCGAGATGGCCAGCGCGCCAACAAGGAAGCAGATGGCCGTTGCCGGCATACGACGGAACAGACCGCCCATCTTCTCCATATTGCGCGTACCCGTGGAGTACAGCAGCGCGCCAGCGCCCAAGAACAGCTCGCCCTTAAACATCGCGTGGTTAAACGTGTGGTAGAGGGCAGCCATCAGAGCCAGGACGGCGATGCCGACCGAGTTGAGCGCCATGGCGGCCATGGAGGCGCCAACGCCGAGCAGAATGATGCCGATGTTCTCGACGGAGTGATAGGCCAGCAGGCGCTTGATGTCATGCTCCTGCAGGGCGAAGGCCACGCCGAGGACCGACGAAATCGCACCGAAGACCATGACCATAAGGCCCCACCAGACCTGAACGCCCGAGGCGGAGAGCAGGTCGAGACCAACCTTGAGGATGCCGAAGATACCGATCTTGATCATGCCGCCGGACATGAGGGCCGACACGTTGGACGGTGCCTCGGGATGTGCCTTGGGCAGCCAGCCGTGCAGCGGGATGATACCGGCCTTGGCGCCAAAGCCAAAGAAGGCGAGCACGAAGCACACGGATGCGACCGCGGGGCTAAACTGCGTGGCGCGGAAATCCGCAAAGGCAAACGAGCCGCCGGCGAAGTTGGTCATGGTGAGGAAGCTCGCCATGATGAGCACAAAGCCCACGTGCGCGATCACAAAGTAGAGCCAACCGCCATGGATGGAGTTCTCGTTCTCCTCGATCACGACCAGGAAGTACGAGGTCAGCGACATAAGCTCAAAGGCCACCAGGAACCAAAACACGTTGTCGGCGGTGATGACGAGCATCATGGACGCCACGAAGGTGTTAAAGAAGAAGCCGGCGCGGCCCTTTTTGCCCGGATACTCATCAAAGTAGTTGAGACCGTAGATCGAACCGGCAAACGCGAGCACCGAGATGAGCGCCACGAACAGGCCGGACAGCTGATTGAGCAGCAGCTGGAAATGGGCAAACGGGAAAAACACGATGGTGTCGACCGACGTGACATCGCCCAGCACGGCCTGGATACCGGCCACAAACGAAAGCACCGCGGCGACGGCACCGATAAGGCAGCCGGCGGTCTTGGCGGCGTTATCGGCCTTGATCAGCAGAACCGAGGCGAGCGCACCGATGCACGAGACGGCAAGCGATGCGATAAACAGCGTCATGCTATCCATTGTTTACGCTCCCTTCTGCTTTCTCGGACAGGCCCTGGGCCACAGCGGTAACGTCGACGACCGGACCGTTTTCGATCGAGCGCAGGCGCTTGGCCTCGTCGAGCTCGCGATCGGCCGCGCCGCCCATGACGGTCAGCGCCTTGGTGGGGCACGCCGCCACACAATGCGGGCCGTCCGGATCGAAGGCACACAGGTCGCACTTCACAGCGCAGGTGTACTGGCCGGGAGCCCACGTAAGCAGGCTGCTCAGGGACCTAGGATACGAAGGCGTCGGATCGCACATGCCTGCGACACCGGCGATAGACGTGCCATCGGGATGGATGGCACCGAAGGGGCACGCGATGGCGCACAGCCTGCACCCGATGCACTCCTGCTCCTTGACGTGGATGCGGTCGCCATCGTGCTCGATGGCATTCACCGGGCAAACCTCGGCGCAGGGGGCACCCTCGCAATGGTGGCAGGCAAGGGCGGCCGAAATACCGCCGGTCTTCACGAGCGCCAGACGCGGCGTATCCTGAAGACCCTGCATCCGGTGGGCGTCGGCACAGGCGGACTGGCATGTTCCGCAGCCGATGCACCTCTCCGGGTTGATGTCGATGAAGCGGTTCATCCCCACTTCCTTTCAAAATAACGGGCCGGGCTCCCGAACGTACGGGACGCCCGGCCCAAAAAGCCAACGAGAACGGGACTACACGATTTGATTCACGTGCGTCTCGTCGTCGAACTTGGCGGCGCCGGGCTCAACGTCCTGGGGAGCGGCGGCGTCGACCAGAGCCTGCTTGAGCTCGGTGTACTGACGCTCGACCTCGCCCTCGGCCCAGACCTGGTCGGCGATAGCGTCGACCTGGCAGGCGGAGAACTTGTCCTCGGGCGTGTGCGAGACCGGGTCGACCTTGTGCATGGTCAGCTCGTTGCACTTGCCGATCCACCACTGGTAGGTCATATAGACCGTGCCCTTGTTGATACGGTCGCTCACGTCGGCGCGGCTGTATACCTGGCCGCGGCGGCTGTGAATCGAGACGATGTCGCCGTTCTTGATGCCGCGCGCCTGGGCGTCCGCGGGATTCATGCGGACAAAACCGGGCTCGTCGGCGAGCAGCGCCAGCGTCTTGCAGTTGCCGGTCATCGAGCGGCAGCTGTAGTGGCCGACCTCGCGGACGGTGCACAGGATGAGCGGGTACTCATCGTCGGGAAGCTCGGAGGGCGCCTCCCAGTCGTGCGCCATCAGGTTGGCGCGGCCGTCCTTGGTGGTGAACTTGCCACCAGCGAACATGTCGGGCGTACCGTGGTCGTTCACATCGGTGCTCTTGACGGGCCACTGGGCGTAGCCGCCCTCGGGAGCCATCTTCTCGTAGGTCGCGCCCACAAAGTTGGGGCACAGGCTAATGCACTCGTTCCAGATCTGCTCGGTGTTGTCGTAGTGCATGGGATAACCCATACGCGTGGACAGGTCCGCGAAGATCTCCCAGTCGTGGCGGCACTCGCCCTTGGGCGGAACAGCCGCGTCAAAGTGCTGGAAGCTACGGTCGGATGCGGTAAAGACACCCTCGTGCTCGCCCCAAGAGGTAGCGGGCAGGATGACGTCGGCGAGCATGGTCGTCTGCGTCATAAAGATGTCCTGGCAAATGAACAGATCCAGCTCGGAGAGCGTCTTGCGCATGCCGGCCGAATCGGGCTCGGTCTGCACCGGGTCCTCGCCGTAGTTGTAGAAGCAGTGCACCTTGCCCTCGTCGACCAGGTGGCCCAGGTCGGTGAGCTTGTAGCCCTCCTCGAGCGGGAGCTTTTCCTCGGGTACGCCCCAAGCCTTGGCAAACTTGGCACGCACTGCCGGGTCGGTGACCTTCTGGTAGCCAGGGTACAGGTTGGGCAGCATGCCCATATCGCAGGAGCCCTGGACGTTGTTCTGACCACGCACGGGCGCGAGGCCGGAATTGGGTTTGCCGATCTGGCCTGCAACGCAGGCGATGGAGGCGATGGTGTGCACCGTCTTCAGGTTCTGCTTCTGCTGGCATACGCCCATACCCCAGCCAATGATGGCAGAGGGCTTCGCCGTGGCGTACATCTCGGCAGCTTGGTGGATCAACGCGGGCTCGACACCCGTGATGTCCTGTACGGATTCGGGAGTGTAGTTCTTGATGGTCTCCCACCACTCGTCAAAGCCGTTCGTATGCTCGGCGACGAATTCCTTGTCGTAGAGGCCATCGTTGACCAGACAGTTGGCAAAGGCGTTGAGGAACGCAACGTTGCAACCGTTCTTGATCGGAAGGTAGAGATCGGCGATACGCGCGGTTTCGATATGGCGCGGATCGGCGACGATGATCTTGCAACCCTTTTCTTTGGCTCGCACGATACGCCTTGCGACGATGGGGTGCGAATCGGCAGGGTTATAGCCGAAGAGGAAAATGCAGCCCGCATCCTCCATACCGGGGATGGAGCATGACATGCAACCTGAACCAACCGTGTCCATCAGACCGAGGACAGTAGGGCCGTGTCAAGTACGGGCGCAGTTGTCTACGCTGTGGGTGCCGATGCACGCACGCGTAAACTTCTGCATGACGTAGTTCGCCTCATTGCCGCCGCCTCGCGAAGAGCCGGTGGTCATGACAGCGTTAGGACCATATTCGTCAATTATGGCCTGCATCTTAGATGCGGTGAAATCCAGTGCCTCGTCCCAGCTTACGCGCTCAAGATCCGCGCCCTTAGTGCGGCGGATCATCGGGTGCAGTACGCGAGGAGTCAAGATCTTGGTGTCGTTGATGAAGTCGTAGCCGCTCATGCCCTTAAGGCACAGCTCGCTCTGGTTGGTGATGCCGTTGAGCGGTTCGGTGCCCACGACCTGGCCGTTTTGGACCAGGAGGTTGAACTGGCAACCGGCGCCGCAGTACGGGCAGATCACTTTATGCTTCTCCATGACACCCTCCTTCCTTTTTCTGCTACCGAATGCTCGGTATTTAATTTGACAATCATTGGGCCTGTCGTCCCGACGCTTACGCCTCGTTTTCGATGGTGGCGCGGGCACGCTCGGCAGTCAGTTCTGCCAGGCGCTCCTCGTCTACCAGGGTGAGGCCCTTGGTCGGGCACGCCTCGGCACACGCCGGACCGCCGGGACGGTCCACGCACAGGTCGCACTTGAGCACGAAGCTCTTGGTCTGCGAACCCACGCGCACATCACCCATCAAGACGGGGACCTGCGTGGTCGCAACGCTCACGGCGCCAAAGGGGCAGGCCATGACGCAGCTCTTGCAGCCGATGCAGTTGTCCTCGTTGACGCCGATGCGATGGTTCTTTGGATCAAAGAACAAGGCGCCCGTGGGGCAGGCCTTGGCGCACGGAGCGTCCTCGCAGTGGTGACATGCCACCGGCGCGGAAATCTCGTAGGTGCGCGTTACGCGCAAGCGAGGTGCGGCGATGTTGCCGGGAATATCGTGTGCCTCGATGCACGCCGCCATACAGGTTTGGCACCCAATGCAGCGTGAAGAATCAGCCACGACTCGTTTATTGCCCATGTTGTTCACTCCCTCCTGAATCCCATGCCGGAGAGACCCTGCCGACGTTGCCCCGGACCGCCCGTGGTCCGGCATCGGCGTATCGAGTGCATGCGGCGAAACAGGCACTTCGATAGAATTCCTCCAACGATATACAGGTTAAATATACGCAGTTGCAGGGGGCAAACTTGAGCATAGGCCCTGCAATACGGGTGTATTGCAGGGGTTTTGGCAGGTTGGAATTATTCTCTAGAAGCTATAAAGGTGAGTGTATTACATGCGTACGCCTCAGAGATTTTTACGCGCTCTCATTTTAGATGTACTACGCTTGTATTCAAGTTAATGGTTATTTACTTGAGCGAAATAAAGTAATCGTTATAAGATGCTCAAGTATCGGCACATGCCGCATTTGACCGACTATATTGCACGCTCATTAAGGGGGCCAGTGATGTCATCGACTCAAAAACGAGCCATCCTGCAGGTGCGCATTCGCGAGGAAGACAAGCAGCATGCCGAACATCTCTACGACGCCATGGGCACATTGCTCGCCGAGGCCGTCCGTCTATTTGTCGCGCAGAGCATTTTGATGCGCAAGCTCCCCTTTCAGCCGGTCGCCGTGCGCTCAAAGGACGGCACCGCCGCCTATGGATCGCTCAAAGCATACGGTGACCCCAATCGCCGCTCCGAGGAGCGCAATGCCTGGATTGAATACCTTGCCACAGAAAGCGACGATTCGATTTTGGGTCCCGAGGAAGTAGATATCCATGAGTAGCACCATCATCGACGAGACCGTCATCCTGCGCTACCTGCTTGACGACGACGAAGTTCTTTCACCGCGCGCCGCCAAGGTCATCGCCACGCGCACCGCTCGCGTCTACCCCGAAATCATCACGCGCGTCGTGGTCACACTGCGAGACGTCTATAAGGTTCCCCGCGTTGAGATTGCTGCGGCCATGAAAAGGCTGCTCGATGACGTCATGGTCGACGAGCCCACCGTTGTCGCCCTTGCCGTCAAACTGTTCGGCAAAGCGCATATGGACTTTACCGACTGCCTCCTCGCAGCCCGAACCGCCATCTACAACGATGATGTCGTGAGCTTTGGCAAGCCCATCATCCAAGGCATGATCGATTACCGCCGCAAGCGCCAAACCGCTGCCGACGCCCGCGACCGCGCCGCCGAAGCCCGCAGCCGAAGCACCGACTCCACCATCGACAAGCTCCGCCACCAACCCCGCAGCTAACCCCATCCCCTCCTAAGTTGCGGTGAAATACGGACTGTTTTAGGCTGAAAAAGGGGCATCGACCTGCGCCGATGCCCCTAAAGTAGACACACATTTTGTCCTATAAGCCCTGTTTTATGCCTTTAAAGGCCTCAACAGTCCGTATTTCACCGCAACATATTGAAGGTTGGCTGCGAACGATTTCGCTATCGGGAGTCGGCGTAGGGTTTTGTTGTCGGAATGCCATAACCGCGCATCATGGCACCGAACGATTCTACGTCGTAGGTGTCCGATAGCTTGAAATGAATGACGTTATGACCCATGGCACGCAAGTTCGCATCGCGCAATAAGGCGGCTCGATAGGTTTTTGCCGCAGCATGTTCCGAATCTTTTTGAGTTTCATCCTCAAACTTACCCAAACCATGAAGCTCTGCCAACATCCATGACCCATCTGGCATCTGCCAACCATAATCTGCCAGATAATAGCAGGCGTTTCCTGGCCGATCAATCTCAACCTGAAGCTCGGGCGCAACGACGCCTGCAAGGATCATTGCCGCTCGCGCCTCGGACTCTCCCCCGTTATCCGACCTTCCGTCCATATATTCGAACACGCCAAACGCACGGGAGATGCCATGCAAACCGCGACAATTGGCCTGTGCATACGCACGCAGCTCCTCGCGGTCAACATCGTACTCACGAGCCAATCCATCGACGTAGCCAAGCGCATACCGAAATGCACTCGTGCGGGCAATATCGACCACCGTCCGATAGGGGTCTGTCAGCGTAAACGGGCCGAGACGCCATACCTCGCCCGGGCGCCATCGACGATACTCAACGAACTCATATGTATCGCGCCTTGTAGACCGTGGCAGCAGCACTTGCACTTTATCCAGAAGCGTATACGCCGAGCCGATGCCGTAGAGCAGCGCTGCCGTCGATCCGCAAAACACAGCATCCGGTTCAACGACCGCAATAGCGGATGCCAACTGAAAGATGCGATCTTCAACCCCAAGATTATTCCAATAGACCGGATCCGCATACACATGGTTGTAAAGACGAAGCATGAGCTCTTCCTGCATAAGCTCGCGAGCACAGCGTTCATCCCAAGGATCAATTGTTATAAGCAGCTGTCCATCTTGATGAATTCCAAGGACCGAGAATAGCATCCTTGCATATGACTGAGGAAAATGTTTGCCTTTATCGAGCATGGCCAACCCCATAACCATCACGGCGGAGAGAATACCATTACGCTATCGTATGCTTCCGTCCGCAGGCCTTGCCAAAAGCTGACCAAAAACTTGACGTCGCAGGTCAGAGCTTCAGAAAATTTTTCCACTCTCGGTAGACGGTCACTACGACCCTCCCAACGGCATCAAAATCCAACCTTACAAATAGTTGCGGTGAAATACGGACTACATGGGCCATAAAAGCCAAAAAACAGTCCGTATTTCACCGCAACTCAAGAGGGGATGTGGGGTCCCGACATGTATATGAAAATGACTCTGGTCCCAAAAGGAATCAGAGCCATTCATCTATCTTATGGAGCGGGCGACGGGAATCGAACCCGCGTCATCAGCTTGGAAGGCTGGGGTTCTACCATTGAACTACGCCCGCAAGATATGGTCGGGACGACAGGATTTGAACCTGCGACATCCTGCTCCCAAAGCAGGCGCGCTACCAAACTGCGCCACGTCCCGAAGGTGTTGAGCAGCTAAGGCATAAACCTTGCGTGTCCCAAAGCGAAGGAAATTATAGGGGAGACTTCGCGCCTGTGCAAGCGGCGATACCCTAGCTCCTCGAATGTGCGACAAACCGGCTATGGGCCAGGCCGATCGCAAACGCCACCACGGCGACTGGCGCCCACGCGGCACCGATATCCGCCAGGGGCAATGCATCGAACGGCAGCCACGCGTCCGCAAAGAACGCGTCGCGAACCGAGGTGATCACGCTCTGCACCGCGACAACGCCGCCAACCCAAACCCACACTTGCGGGTGCGCGTCGCAAAAACCGTGCACCAGGCCCATCAGTACCAGCACTATGGCAACGGGGTACAAGGCGTTGAGCATGGGCACCGAGAACATGAGGATCACGTCGAGGCCCACGTTGGAGAGCACGCACGAAAACGCCGCAAACACAAAGGCGAGAATCGCAAAGGGACGGCGCATAGCCTCCTCGGAAGCCTCCGCTCCCCCCTTAACCACATACGTCTCGCAGAAGTACCGCGAGCAGCAGCTGATGAGGCCGATGCACACGTTCATGCAGGCAAGGAAAAAGATCGCAAAGACGACGACCGTGCCGGCAAGGCCAAAGTGCATAGAGGCCGAACGGGCGAGGATGGCGGCGCCGTTAGTAGCATCGGGCATAACCGTGCCGAGCTGCATGCCGGCAAGCGCCAGGCCGCAGTAGATGACGGCCATGAGCACGCCGGCGATCACACCGGAACGCGAAATCTCGAAGGCCACGCGCTTGTCATCGGTAACACCCAGCTCGTGGATGGTCTCGGCGATGATAATGCCAAAGGCGAGCGACGCGAGCAGGTCCATGGTCTGGTAGCCGGTCAAAAAGCCTTGCACGGCGGCGCCTGCATCGTAGGGAGCCTGAGGCGCGGCAGCCGGTCCCAGCGGCGAGATCACGGCAGCACCCACAACCAGCACGATGAGCGCGATAAGCGCGGGGCCCGTAATGCGACCAAGCACGCGCGTGATGACGCCCGGACGCAGCGTGAGCGCAAACGCGACGACGAAGAACCCGATGGCAAACACCAGACGTGCCGTGCCGAGCGAAACACCCTCGGGTAGCAGCGGCACCAGCATTTCGAACGCCGTGGAGCTCGTGCGCGGAATGGCCAGGCACGGACCGATGGCCAGATACACAGCCGCGACAAAGAACTCACCAAACTTGGGGTGCACGCGCCCGGCCAGCTCGCGGGCCGTACCGGCGAGCGCGACAGCGATAAAGCCCATGACGGGCAGGCCGATGGCTGCAATCAGAAAGCCGAGCATGGCGACCGGCGTGGCAGAACCTGCCTGCAGCGCCAGCAGCGGCGGAATAATGAGGTTGCCGGCGCCAAAGAGCATCGAGAACAGGGCGATGCCGACGGTAACGACATGGTCGGAGCGCAGACCGCGCGGGGCGGATGAGGCCATAGGCACACCTTTCGGGTCGAAACAAAAACGGGACGGGCAAAAGGCCCGTCCCGCAAGTATAAACGGTCTAGCAGCTTTAACAGGCTAAATCGCACAGAGCATCGATAGCCGTGTCGACTTCCTCGGTAGTGTTGAAATATCCAAACGAGAAACGGACGACGCCCTGGCGCTCGGTCCCCAGCGCACGGTGCATGAGCGGGGCGCAATGGGCGCCGGGGCGCGTCGCAATCCCCCACCCCTGCATGAGCGCATCCGAGATCTCGGCAGAGTCGATATCGCCAACGTTGAGCGACACGATCGCCGAGCGCGCGGGTTGGTCAAACGCACCGTAAAGCTTAATCCCCGAAATCTCGCGCACACCGGCATGGAAGCGATCAGCAAGCGAGCGTTCGCAAGCTGCAATCGCCTCCACCCCGCCCTGGGCCTCGATAAAGTCAAGGCCGGCAGAAAGGCCGGCGATACCGTGGCCGTTGAGCGTGCCCGCCTCAAGGCGCGTGGGCCACTCGAGCGGCTGCAG
Organism: uncultured Collinsella sp.; assembly: GCA_900541025.1. Classification (GTDB taxonomy): domain Bacteria; phylum Actinomycetota; class Coriobacteriia; order Coriobacteriales; family Coriobacteriaceae; genus Collinsella. The sequence continues at coordinate 43,363 of UQIL01000003.1, forward strand.
TGCATCGAAGCTGTGCACGCCCGTGCCGCCCATGGCCCACGGAGCCACGTCAACGCCCTCCGCCACGGCCAGGCCGCCGGTGCCCTGTGGACCCATGAGCCCCTTGTGGCCGGTAAAGCACACGACGTCGAGGCCCATAGCCTGCATATCGACATGCATCGCGCCGGCAGACTGCGAAGCATCGACGATCACGAGGGCGCCGGCAGCATGCGCCATGGCAGCCACGCGCGCAACGTCAACGGCATTACCAGTCACGTTGGAGGCATGCGTCACCACGACGGCACGCGCACCCGGTGTGACCAGGCGCTCAAGCTCGTCATAGTCGAGCGCGCCGTTCGCGTCGCAGCCCGCATGCTCAACCATCACACCCTGCTCCGTCACCAGGCGATTGAGCGGGCGTAGCACCGAGTTGTGCTCGAGCACCGTCGTGACCACGCGGTCGCCGGGGCGCACCACCCCGTTGATGGCGGTGTTGAGCGCCGCCGTAGAGTTGGGCGTAAAGCACACATGGTCCGCCCTCGGGCAACCCAAAAGGCGCGCGAGCTTGGCACGGCAAGCGTGAATCGTACGAGCGGCATCGAGGGCACCAGACGTGGCACCGCGCCCGGCATTGCCAAGCGAGCACATCGCCTGCGTCACGGCATCGATGACCGTCTGCGGCTTGTGCATGGTCGTCGCCGCGTTATCCAGGTAGATCATCGCACGACCTCCCACATATCAATCACGGTATAGCCCTCGGTGGGAACGCCCGCCGCGGCAAGCTCGCTGCGCAGCAGCTCCTCATCGGCAGGCAACGCCTTCCACGCCAGACCGCAGCCGGCAGCGACCTCCCCGGGCACGGGAATCGTTCGCCCGGGAAGGCCGCGCTCGATGCACAGGGACTCGCAGCCCATGGCGGCCGCCGTGGTGGGAAACGTGATGACAAGCGCCGGGCGCTTCTCCCTCATGGCAACTCCAACCAATACGCTACGGGCGCACGACGCGCACGGCCTGCTCCATCTTCTCCACGATCACGTACATGTTCGTGACATCGCCCACCGCGAGCTGGTCCTTAATGCCAAAGTGGTCCAGGCAGGTACCGCAGGTGAGAATCTCGACACCCTGCTCCGCCAGCCCCTTCAGGTCATCGAGCACCGGCGAACCCTCGACGGTGAGCTTGGCGCCGCCGTTGTAGAACAGCATGGTCGCGGGCAGCTCCTCCTGCTGCGTCACGGCAAAGATAAAGGCCTTCATGAGCTTGTGGCCCAGCTCGTCGTCGCCGCGGCCCATGCAATCGGTGTAGACGGAAATGACGAGTTTACCATTGCCGGCGCTGGCGTCGCAGAAAGCGGCACCGTCCTGCTCGGGGTCCGCAACGGCCACGGCACCGGCGGTCACGACAGTCACGTGCCACTCGACGTCCGAGATCTTCTCGACCGAGGCCGTGCAGCCCTTCTCCTGCGCCATCTTGGAGATGTTCTTGACGGCGGTCTCGTTATCGACCGAGGTCACCACGGCACCCTCGCCATCGAGCTGTTTGAGTGCCTTAAGCGTCTTGACGACGGGCAGCGGGCAGGCATCGCCCATGGCATTGACTTCAATTTTGGTAGACATAGCAAAATCCTTTCGAAAGAACCGTTCTAGAGAACGGTAAACAGTTACATAAACGTGCGGGCTAGCGAACAACGCGAACGGCAGGACCGCCCGGCTCCGCCTCGCACACGCGCCCGACAACGGCGGCAACGCGCCCCTCGGCATGCAAACGACGCGCAAGCTCATCCACATCGGCAGCAGGCGCCGCGATGAGCAAGCCGCCCGAGGTCTGCGGATCGTACAGCGCATCCAACATGCCCGGCTCCAGGTCCTCGTCGGCAGCCACGCGCGGGCCAAAGAAGTCCTGGTTGCGGTAGGAGCCCGCGGGGATAATGCCCAGACGCGCCATGTCGAGTACCTGGTCAAAGAGCGGCACCGCCCCCGGCGCAAGCTCAACCTGCACGCCCGAGCCCTCGGCCATCTCGCACGCGTGCCCGATCAGGCCAAAGCCCGTGACATCGGTGCAGCCGTGAAGCTCAAGTCCCTCGGCCAGACGAATCGGCGCCTCGTTGAGGGTGCTCATCGAGTCAAACATGGCTGCGGCCTCGTCCTGCTCGATGAGCTCGCCCTTAATGGCCGTGGTGATGATGCCCGAACCGATCGCCTTGGTCAGCAGCAGAACATCGCCCACGCGTGCGCCACTGTTGGCGAGCATGCGGTCGAGTGACACAAAACCGCTCACGGACAGGCCGTACTTGGGCTCGTCGTCGTTGATGGTGTGGCCGCCCGCGATGGTGCAGCCCGCCTCGACGCACTTGTCGGCGCCGCCCGCCAAGATCTGACCGGCCACCTCCACCCCTAGGCAGCTGGGGATGCAGAGCAGGTTCATGGCATGCGAGGGAGTGCCTCCCATGGCGTAGATGTCCGACAGCGAGTTGGCGGCGGCGATCTGGCCAAAGAGGAACGGGTCGTCGACCATCGGCGGGAAGAAGTCGATGGACTGCACGAGCCCCAGGTTCTCCCCCACCTTGAAGACGCTCGCATCGTCGGAGGTATCGAACCCCACGAGCAAGTTGTCATTATGCACATTGGGCAAATCGCCCAGGACCTGGGCGAGGGCTCCGGGAGCCAGCTTGGCGGCTCAACCGCTCGCGGCCGTCATAGACGTGAGCTTAATCTGATCGTCAGCCATCGATACCTCCTCTCATCGGTCAATCATTTTCTCCCAGTATACGCATGAATGCGAGCCGACGGCGGATGCATTAATTGAGCGCCTGGGCGCGAATCGCCGCACCGATGGCACCGGCAAAGCGAGCCTGGGGCGAGGTGGTGATCGGCGACCCCAGCAGCGCTGCCAGCCTCTCCACAACGTAAGCGTTCTCGCACAGGCCACCGGTCAGGTAGTACGGGGCGCCCGCGGCCTGCCCGGCCATAGTGGCAACGCGCGACACGACACTCTCGATCACACCACGGGCGATGTTCTCGCGCGGCTCACCGCGGCCGATCAGGCTGATGACCTCGCTTTCGGCAAACACCGTGCACATGCTGCTGATCTTGGTGGGCTCGCCGGAACGCGCCAGGTCGGCCATCTGCTGCTGGGAAATGCCTAGGCGGTCGGCCATAATCTCCAAAAAGCGCCCCGTGCCGGCGGCGCACTTGTCGTTCATGGCAAACTTGGCCACGCGGCCACTTTTAAGCTGAATGACCTTGGTGTCCTGGCCGCCCACATCGATCACGGTGCCGTGGTCGCCAAATAGGCGCACGGCACCGGTACCGTGGCAGGTGATCTCGGTCACAACCTTGTGCGCATAGGGCACGGCGACACGGCCGTAGCCAGTCGCGACCACGCGAACATCGTCGCCCGTCACGTCATAGCCGGCCGCTGCCAGCGCCTCGCGCAGCCGCTCGGAAGCATCGACCGAGGAGAACCCGGTTGGCTGCACGCACGTCCACGCCACCGAACCCTCCCCGTCGACCACAGCAGCCTTAGCCGCCGTAGACCCGATATCGATCCCGATCCCTATCATGGCTCTCTCCCAATCTAAACATCAAAGGTAGCGGCGCGTTCAGGCGCCTTAGCTCTAGGTTTCTCAGGTGCCGGAGATTGTCCCGAAAGAGGAGCGCAGCGTACTATGGGTACGCAAGCGACGGTTTGAGGGGCAAGATCCGGTGCCCAAAGAAGCTAGAGCGTCTCGATGAAGGCGGCGATGCGCGTCTCGATCTGACCCATGTCGCCGTTGCTGTAGTCGGTCTCGATCTTCATATACGGAATACCCGCACCCTCGACGGCCTCCTGCATGCGCATGCTCTCAACGTTGAAGGTGTGGCAGGCCTGTAGCACGCTCTCTACCACGCCATCGACATGGTACTTCTCGCACATGGTCAGCGTGTTTTCCATACGACCATCGTTGGGCGTCATGACCGAGCAGTTGATATCCAAGTAGCGGTCGGCGATGGCGCGCAAGATGTCGGGAGCCTCCGGGTCAATCATCATAGCCGCCGTGCGCTCGCCCGAGCAGTCATCCATGCACACGACCACGCCGCCGTTGGACTCGATGGTGCGGCCGATCTTGTTGATCACACCGCCCACCGGGCAACCGGTGATCAGAATGCGCTTGGCGTCCGCCGCAACCAGGCGCTCGCCCGCGTCGTAGGCCTCGCGCAGCTTGGCGACCTTTTGCTCCAGCTGCTGCGTATAGGCCTCGATATCAAAGCTGAACGTACCGGCGAACATGGTGCTCATCAGGTCGACGCCGCTCATAGCCGCCGGCTGGTTGGCCTGCAGCGCAAACATCTCGAGCTGGGCCGCACGCAAGCGGTTGCGACGACGGACGGTAGCGCGCAGGTCATCGTCGGTAATCGTGATGCCGTAGAAGCCCTCGAGCTCCTCCTTGAGCAGGCGGCACTCCTCGTACCAGCCCTCGCGCTCGTAGGCGCGATCGCGACCCTGCGGAAGATGCAGAATGTGCGTGCGCTTGAGTTCATTGAGTAGCTCGTACATCTTCTTCTTGCCGTCGCAGGTGGTCTCGCCGATGATCATGTCGCTAAAGTACGTAAACGGGCACTTTTGCGAGTAGGCAAAACCGTAGGTCGACTTGATGAGCGGGCAGAGGTTTGCCGGCAGCACCTTCTCGGCCTCGGGAATCACCTCGTCGGATGTACCGCACAAGGCCACACTTGCGGCGCCCGCGGCATCGATAATCTCGAGCGGCGTATAGCTGCACAAAAAGCCGACCAGGCGATTACCCGCCTGCTTATAATCCTTGACGCGAATAAACGCCGCCTTGCGCTGCTCGTTGAACTCCTCAAACGTGGACGGCAACGGCTGCTCAATATATTCCGGCATATAGCTCCTTAACAAACCTTTTAACCAACCAAGGAAACGGCTTTCCCAGGTGCCCGAGGTTGCCGTGAAAGAGAAACGCCGCGTACTTTGGGACGCAAGCGACGGTTTGAACGGCAAGACCGGGTGCCTGGGGAAGCCGCCAAGACGGATAGCTCTAAATGGTTTCCAAGAAAGCCTCGATCCTGGTTTGCAGCTGACCTGCGTCCTCGCCGGCGTAGTCGGTCGTGATGTGCATAAACGGAATGCCGGCCTCCTCGGCGGCCTTCTCCACGGCAAACGACTCCATCTCGTAGAGCGTGCAGAACTGCAGAGCCACGTCGACGATGCCGTCGGCATGCAGGTCCTTGGCCATCTGGACAATGTCCTTCATACGCTGGTCGTTGGGCGTAAAGACGGCGCAGTTGATCTTAAAGTAGCGCTCGGCGATGGCATCGAGCATCTCGTCGACCGTCTCGCCGGACTCGTCGACCAGGTCCTTGTAGTAGCGCGAGCCCGTGCAGGACTCCTCGCCCACCACAACGCCGCCGGCCTTCTCGATGAGGTTGAACAGCTTCCAGTTGGGCACGGCCATGGGCGTGCCGGTGTACAGGATGCGCTTGGTCCCCTTGGGCGCCACGCCCTCGCCGGCCTCGACACGCTGCTCGCACTCAGCCGCCATATCGTTAATAGCTCCGGTCAGACGCGGCGTGTCGTCCATAAAGGCTGCCTGAACGGTCAGCAGGCTGTCGAGACCGCTGATGGGCGCCGGGTCGGCAGCGCGCGTGGCAGCCAGGCGCTGCAGGGCGCGACGTTTCTCATTGACGGCGTGGATGGCGGCCTTCAGACGCTCGGGCGTAATCTTGACGCCGCACTCTTCCTCGATCTTGGCGGCAAGCTTTTTAACCTCGGCCTTCCAGGTCACGAGCGTCGACTCGTCGTGTACGTTGGGAATATCCATGACGTACATGTTCTTTTGCGTGGCAAAGAACTCGTAGGCCTTCTTCTTGCCATCGCAGGTGTTCTCGCCGACTACCAAGTCACTCGACTCAATGTAGGGGCAGACCTCGCCCAGCTTAAAGCCGGCAAAGCTCTTGATAAGCGGGCGGGTGTTGCGCGGCAGGTGCTCCTCGACCTTATCGGTTGCCCAATCGGCACCCGAGCACAGGCCCACGGGAATGCCGTCACAGGCAAGCACGATCTCCTCGGGCACGTACACGCAGAACGAGCCGACGATCTTGGTGGCCTCGCCGGCCTCCTTCTTGTCGAGCATCTCCTTAATACGGCCGCTATGGATGTTGGTGGCCACAAAGTCCAGGTAGGACGTGGACTTGGGGCGATTGTGCTGCATCAGAAACATATCGCCGTACATCTGACCCACGGCGCCCAGCAGCATGTCGTGGTCGGCAAGATTCATGCCGAGGCTCTCCCACATCGGATGGAAATCGAATTCTTCAGCCATGACGGTTCCCCTCTCGAACCAAAATTGAATAGCTACGGTATTGCTGCACGGTGGGTGGCGAAAACCCAGCCGCGCCTAAACCCGGAATTTTAGGGAACCTGCTTTGCGGTCGATTATTTAATTGTTCGTCGTCTCTCCCGGAGCCGTGAACATACCTGCTCATATGCGACTCCGAGCTATATATAGGGCACGCGCGGCAACGCGGCGAATGTATGTCGTCTGCGGCATGTGCGCACCCTCCTTTACAAGTTAAGGTCAACTATATCAACGGTCATCGTCCAGACGAACACCGTTGACATTCGTACGACAGCGTCGTGCGTCGTCGTTTAATAAAAAATTATCTTGATTGGTAAGAGTTTGTCGTCCCTCATTCGGCGAGCGGCAAGACAAAGCCGCCGAGGCTTATATCCCCGACGGCATTACCCGGCGCTATCGACAAACCAAATGGATCCTGCTGGCATCAAAATGCATGCGCAGCGTCTCGCCTGCTTGCGGCAGCGCGTCGACAGGCATGCCCACCTTGTTGACCTTCCACTGCAGACGCGTGGGCGCATCGACGCGCGGCACGTCCAGCAACACCAGCCGCTCAAAGCGCGAATCACTCACGCGGGCCACGTGCAAGTCATAGCTGTTGCGGCCCCGCTCAGCGCGATTGTCAACATGGAAGTAGCTTGCGCGAATGCCCAGGTATGCCACGTCATCGGGAACCTCGCGGCCCACGTTGAAGGTCATGCCCCAGTCGAGGGCCTCAACTTCTTCGTCGCCGATCTTGCGCGCCCGGCTTGTGTTCTTGCAGCCCGTCAGGCGCAGCGCCGCCAGCGTCTGCGGGCGGCGAACCACGTCCTCGACGGAGCCGATCTCCTCCACATGCCCGTCGTGCATCACGCAGATTCGCTGGCACAGGCGGCACGCTTCGTCGATGTCGTGGCTCACGTAGAGTACGGTGCGGTTGCACACATCGAACAGGTCGAGCATGTTCTGCTCGAGGGCGCTCTTAAGATAGGAATCGAGTGCGCTCATGGGCTCGTCGAACATAAAAATGCCCGGATGCGCCGCCACCATGCGGGCAAGCGCCACGCGCTGCTGCTGCCCGCCCGAGAGACGTGCGGGATAGCGGTCGGCAAAATCGGCCAGACCGAAAATGCTCAGATAGCGCTCGGCGAGCTTTTTGCGCGCGGCGGCGTCACCCGCGTCCTTTACACCGGCGCATACGTTATCGGCCACTGTCATGTTAGGAAACAGCTGATAGTTTTGGAACAGCAGAGCGCATTTGCGCGCCTGGGGCGACAGGTTGATGCCCGCCGCCGAGTCAAAAAAGGTCACGCCGTTGACGACAATCTTGCCCTCGTCGGGCGTCTCCACACCGGCGATGCAGCGCAGCGTACAGCTCTTGCCGCAACCCGAGGCGCCCAGCAGGGCCACGCGCTCCTCGCCGGCCTCAAGCTGCATGTCGAGCACAAACCCGGGATAACGTTTCTTAATATCCAAAACGAGCGACATAGCTTATCGACCTCCCCGCGGCGCCGCATCATCACGCATGAGCTCGGCCAGCGCCTCGCGATCGATACGCAGCGCATCGCCGCCGACTGGGTCGAGCGAATCGCCCTGTCCGGCGAGACCTTTGGCCTGTTTGCGCTCCGCACGGGAAAGGCCACGTTCGCGATACTTTTGCGAATGCGCCGTGTACATATTGATGAACAGAATGACCAGGAAGCTGAACGCGATTACGACCACGACCCAAAAGAGGGCCACCGACGTATTGCCGCCCATCCACTCAAAGTAAATCGCAATGGGAATGGTCTGCGTAATACCGGCGTAGTTGCCCGCAAAGAACAGGGTGCAGCCAAACTCGCCCATCGCGCGGGCAAAGGCGAGCACCGTGCCGGCGGCAATCGAGGGCCAGCCAAGCGGCATCATGAGCTTGGCAAAGATGCGACGCTCGGACCATCCCAGGGTTCGCGCGGCGTCGAGCATCTGCGCGTCAAGACTCTCGAAGGCTCCGAGCGCCGTGCGGTAAACCAGCGGAAACGACACGACGACGGCCGAAATGACCGCCGCGGGCCACGTAAAGACGATCGAGATGCCGTGCGCGATAAGCCACTGGCCCACCCCGGTCGATCGACCAAATAGCATAAGCAGCAAAAAGCCGCAGACCGTGGGTGGCAGCACCATAGGAATCGTAAAGACCGAATCGAGCAGGCCCTTGATGCGACTCGAGGTACCCATAGTCTTCCACGCGGCGAACAGGCCCAGCGCAAAGGAGATCAGCAGGGCAAGGCCGCTCGTTTTGATAGAAACCCAAAACGGACGGTAGTCGATGCCGCCAAAAAACGTCTGGGCGCACTCCGCCAGCGAAGGTGGCTCCGTCGTCGAGACGCTCGCATACGGCACTAAGGCGGCGTTGTCGCTCCACAGGGCTCCGCCACCCAGATCAAGCTCGGCGTTCGCGGCCTCGGCGGCATTCACCACCGTGTAGCAATCGGCGTCTTCGCCCTTCACCTTAAACTGATAGCGATAATCGCCCTGCACAAGTTCGTTGTCCGAGGTAAACACCCACTCAAGCCTGGAGTCCTCCAGCAGCGCTCCGCCCATGGAGTGAGACTTATCGAGCCCCGTGAGCATCTTCTTAAGCGCCTTTTGGTCAGAGGCGTTTGTAATGTCGAGCCCCGCGTCCTTAGCGGCGTGTGCATCAACCCACACCACGATGTTCGAAGGCGTCGTCACCGTCACAAGCGTCGTCTTTTTGTAGATGGGAAATCGATAGCCCTCGGGCTGACCTGCAAACGAGCGTGCCGTGCCCTTGGCATTGCGCTCAAACGCGTTGAGGCCAAACTCGACGCCATCGATAAGCGCGGAGTCCTCGGTCGCCTGGCACCCATCGGCGGTGGTAAAGAGAGCCTCGGCACAGGCAGCCCCAGGCAGCGAGGTAAACGCAAAGAGAACCGCTGCCAGCGCGGCGAGCAGGCGAATCGTTTTCCTTGACACGGGCGACTCCTCAAACACAGGGCAACGGCGCGCAGGCACGCCGGTTCAATCAAAAAGGACAGGCGATCGCAAGAACGCCCGCCCTCAAGAATATCGTTATACAGTGCCCTTTCGCACTACTCGGAAAGCTCAAAGCCGTACTTGGCCCAAATCTTCTGGGCTTTCTTGTTGGTCAGGCAGAAGTCGATGAACGCCTTGGCCTCGTCGGCATGCTCGGAGCTATCGGCGACAGCGCCGGGATACACGATGGGCTTGTGCGAGTCCTCGGGGCACACGAAGGCCTCCTCGATGCCGTCGTAGCGGAAGATATCGGAGCTGTAGACAAAACCCGCCACGCAGTCGCCTGTAGAGACGTAAGACGCAGCGGTGCCGACCTTGTCGGCCAGGGCTACCTTGTCGGCGAGCTCGGGCGCGTACTCGCCGTCGTCGCCCTCGGTACCGGTATAGAGGCCCACGGAAGCCAGCGCCTGGTTGGCGTACTTGCCGGCGGGGACGGTCTTGGCGTCGCCGATGGCAATCTTACCGTCCAGATTCGCGACGTCGGCGATGGCCTCGACCTTAGTATCGGAGCCCTCGGCGCGAATGATCACGAGATCGTTGACGAACATGTCCTCGCGGGTGTCGGTGTCGACGAGCTCGGCGGTCTCAGCGTCATCCATGGTGCCCTTGGAAGCGGTGATGAGCACGTCGACCGTGGCGCCGGCCTTCATCTGCTCGACGAGGTCGCCGGAGGCCTTAAACTGCGTGTCGGCAAAGGTGGTGCCGGTTTGGTCGGTGTAGAGCTCCTGAACCTCGGGCAGGGCCTTCTCGAGGGAGTTAGCGGCAAAGACCTGCAGCTCGACGGTTTCCTTCTTGGAAGAGGCCTTGGCGGAGCCGACATCGGATCCGGCCGGCTCGGACGTCTTGCTGCCCGAACAGCCGGCAAGACCAAGGCCGGCAGCGGCGACAGCAGAAAGCGAAACGAATCCGCGGCGAGAAACCATATCGAACATGTTCAACCCTTTCGAACGCTATGCCCGGGCACCCCGCCTCGGGCTTTAATCTGCAATCAGATTATACTTCTGCGCGAATAATGATAGTGAGATATTATTCTCGTCAGAGAATATAGTTTCGAGTTAGCGTGCACCTCGGCGTCGATTCGGCGGAAAACAAAGGCGGAGCAGCCGTTCAGGTCGCCCGGTCGCAGGTAAACCGCTTAGTTGGTATGTCCGCCGCCCGCCGTCATCTGAGCCGCATGCTCCAGCTGATCTGTTATGGCCTCCCAGCTTTCGCGGGCGGCCTTCGTAGAACCGGGAAAGTTTACGACAAGTGTATGACCTCGTTGCATGCAAATAGCGCGCGAGAGCATGGCGCGGCGCGTCTTGGTCATGGAGTAGGCACGAATTGCCTCGGCAATACCCGGCACATCGCGGTCGCAGACGGAACGCGTCGCCTCGGGCGTTACATCGCGCATCGAAAGCCCCGTGCCGCCGCAGGTGAGCACGACATTGGCGTGGCACTCATCGGCGGCTTCCATAATGGCATCACCGATCTCGCTGACGTCGTCGCGCACGACCACATGTGAGGCGACCGTCCAGCCCTGTGCCTCGATAAGTTCCTCGAGTGCGGCTCCGGCCTCATCCTGCAAAAGATCGCGTGTGTCCGAGCACGTCACGATCGATATCTTCAGCTCCATAGCATTCCCCCTACAACACGGCGCCCTCGGGCAGGTCGACGCGAACAACGTCCACGGCATCTCCCGCCTTGAGCTCGCACGGTCCTTCGTCAATACGCAGCAGGCAGTTCGCACGCTGCATAGTTCCAAGCAGCGCCGAATTCTGTGTCTTAGCCTCGGTCACCAACAACTCACCGGTCTCGGGGTCGCGCAAAACCGTGGCGCGATCGAAGAAGCGGCGATGCTGTCGCTTTTTCACGCCGTGCGTGAGCGTCGCCTGCTGCACGGGACGCGCAACCTCGGCAAAACCGCGCATCTTGCGAATCGCCGGACGGGCAAGCATCTCAAAGCCCACATACGCCGCGGCCGGGTTGCCCGAAAGCCCCAGGTAGGGCTTACCCCCGAGCAAGCCAAACGTGATGGCCTTGCCCGGACGCATCGAGATGCGGTCAAACAGCACCTCGCCCTCACGCCGGACGAGCGCCGTCACATAGTCGTAATCGCCCGCCGAGGCGCCACCGCTCGTAATGACAAAGTCGCACTCCTGCACGGCACGATGCACCAGCTCGGCGATCGCTTGCTCATCATCGGGCGCAATGCCGTAGAACACGGGCTCCGCGCCGGCATCGAGTGCTTCGGCCATCAACGCCGACGAGTTGGAATCGCGAATCTGCCCGCGCGCCGGCAGCTCACCCGGCGCGACCAGCTCCGTGCCCAGCGAGATAATGCCCACGCGCGGAGCGGCATGCACCTTCACGTTCGCATACCCGGCGCTCGCCAGCAGGCCGGCGCCCGCCGGAGCCACAACCTCGCCGGCGCGCATCACGACGTCGCCGGCATGAGCTTCCTCAGCAGCCGAGCGAACGTTCTCCCCCACCTTGGCCGGCGCCGAGAACCTCACACGCGAGCCCTCGTTGCCGTCACCGTCGAGCACATCAACGATCTCATACTTCACCACGGCATCGGCACCTTCGGGTACCGGCGCGCCCGTCATGATGCGGACCGTCTCGCCCGCGCCGATTGCGCCCTCAAACACATGGCCCGCGGCCTCGTGTCCGATAACGTCGAGCGTCACCGGCGCCTCGCCAGATGCCTGCGCCAAGTCCGCCGAGCGCACGGCATATCCGTCCATAGCGCTGTTGGCAAACGGCGAGATGTCGATATCGGCCACCGCGTCCTCGGCCAAGGGAAAACCAGCCGCCTGCCACACGGGAATCTCGATGAGATCCGTCGGAGCAACGTGCGACAAAACAATCGACTGCGCATCCTCCAACGGTATGAGTTTCTCTGCCATATGCACCTCTTAATGCCACGGCGCACAACAGGGGCGCCAATTCTTTATGCTTGTCTCAGTATAATCCCCCGACGCACGACCGCGACTCGGCCTGTACCAGCAAATACACCTGTCGGTTGCAGGCCGCGAAACAGAATGGAAACCAACCCACCGGCTCGTCGCGTTTACCGCGTTTTATAATTGCTTGCGTTGCAACCTAAAAGAGGAACGTATGGCTCATAACGACAAACCCGAAAGCGCAAACAAAGCGCAGGATCATTTCCAGCCGCTCGACGACGGCGGTTTTTTCTCCCTTAATGACGTCATCACGGCAGGCAGGCATCAACTTACCCGCTCCGAGCATCTCTTGGCTGCCGACACGCGCCGCAACGCCCGCAACCTACTAGCGAGCACTAAGTTGCTCGTACTCGTCGTCACCGTCTCGCTCGCCATGGGCGTTGCCGCTTGGGCGTTTTTGGCCTCATTAAATATCGCGACCGACTATCGCGAGCACCATGCGTGGATTTACGCGCTGCTTCCCGTTGTTGGCGTTGCCACCGCATGGGTGTACAAAAACCACGGTCTCGCCGCCAAGCGTGGCAACAACCTGGTCATCGACTCCGCTCTGGGCACACGCCTCATCCATATGCGCATGGCCATCCTCACCTTCGTCTGCTCCACGCTCACGCACCTCACCGGCGGCTCGGCCGGTCGCGAGGGAGCTGCGGTGCAGATTGGCGGCACCATCGCCAGCAACATCTCGAGCCTCGCCCACCTCAAAAAGCATGACCACCACGACCTCATGCTCGCCGGCATCTCGTCGGCCTTTGGCGCCGTGTTCGGCTCGCCCCTTGCCGGGGCTTTCTTTGGCATGGAGATGTGCTTCATCGGCAAGATCGACTACACCGCGGGCATCTACTGCCTGGTCGCTTCGTTTACCGGCTACTTTACGTCGCTTGCCTTGGGAACCGAGTACGAGGCGAATGTTATCGCCAGCGTTCCCAACATGACACCACGGACGGTTGTCATCGTTGTTATCAGTGCCATTATCTTCGGTCTGACGGCACGCCTCTTTGCCTGGTCAGTTCGAACCGTCAAGAGCCTGTACGGTCGCTTTATCACCAATTACCTCGTTCGCGCACTCATAGGCGCACTCGTGGTTTTGGCCGCCTATGCCCTCCTCGACGCCTGGGACTACGCCGGCCTTTCCACGTGGCTTTCCGGCGCCGGATTTGCCGGCAACACCACCCTGGCGGACGCAGTCATCAAGTTGGTCGTCACAGCGCTCACCTTGGGCGCTGGCTTCCAAGGCGGCGAGGTCACGCCCCTGTTTGGCATCGGTGCGGCACTCGGTGGCTGGATAGGTTGCCTTACCGGGCTCGACCCCAGTTTTCTGGCGGCTCTCGGCATGCTCGGCGTGTTCTGCGCCGGCCTCAACGTGCCCATCACCACCTGCATGATGGCCATCGACCTGTTCCACGGCACGGCCGCCGGGTTCTTTGTCATCGTGGCCTTTATCAGCTACCTAACCGGCGGACACCGCGGCGTGTACCCCGCCCAGCGCATCATCTCACCCAAGCGCCGTTCGCTTATTGTGGATGAGGGCGGTACGGTAGCGGATGCCATCGAGCGCCACAACGACCTGATAGAGTAGACGTTAGTATTCGCCGTGCAGCCACAATCGGGGGCAATTCGACCTGAGCGCGACCGCACCGTCACGTCATACGCCGGGAGTCGCCCCATGCATGCAACTGATTTTGCCCGCACGCTCATCATCGCCAACCCAGCCGCCCAGTCGGGTGCGGCGCGCGAAGTTGCCGAGCGCCTGCAACGCTTTTTGGATATGACCGCGCGCGCATCCCAGTTTGACCTGGTGCTGACCGAGCGCATGGGACACGCCAAGGAGCTGGCCGCACAGGCTCAGGGCTATCGCACCGTTATCGCCCTTGGCGGCGACGGCGTGATTCACGAGGTCGTCAACGGGCTTATGACGCAAGAGGAGGGCACCCGCCCCGCCCTTGCCGTCCTGCCCGTGGGCTCCGGCAACGATTTTGCCCAAACGCTCGGCATCGACGATTTCTCCGGCAAGGATTTTGGCGCGCTGCTCACCTGCGAGCTGCAGCGTCAGGACATCGGGCGCATTCGCTCGTGGAGCCCTGCGAGCGGCAGCGGCGAGGCTACCGTTGAGTACTACGACCAGACACTTTCGGTCGGCATCGATGCCGCCATCGGCCTGGGCACCACCAAGCTGCGCAAAAAGACGGGCTTGACGGGCGCTCCGCTCTACACTCTCTCGGGACTTGAGCAGTTTGGCCTACGCTATCGCAACTACCCCATGACCATCAGCTTTGATGGCGCGCCCGCCGAGCGCGTGCGGGCGATTATCATGGCCATCCAGCTGGGACCCACCTATGGTTCGGGCTATCGCATCTGTCCCAACGCCGACCCGTGCGACGGCATACTCGACGTCTGCTACGCCTGCGGCCCCGTTCCGCGCGCGGTCGCGCTTCCCATGTTCCTTTCGGCCAAAGATGGCCACCATACCAAGCTGCCACCGGTTCGCATGCGCCGCTGTCGCCATGCCGAGCTTACCTTTGAGGAGCCCGACTACCCCATTCAGGCCGACGGCGAGCCCGTTGTCGCCTCGCGCATCGAGGTCGACATCCTCGCCGGCGCCCTCCACGTCTGGCACCCCACCCGCTAACCCCACCTAAGTTGCGGTGAAATAGGGACTGTCTTACGGCTTTAGCTGCATAAACAGTCCCTATTTCACCGCAACTTACGAGGAGGCTATTCCTCCCCGCCCGGCTTGCGACGGTTGGCCTTTTTAATGGCGTTGAAGTGCTTGTCATTAAGCCTGCGCTGGCGAGAGCGCTGAGGCACCTTGGTCTTTACGCGTCGACGCGGTGGACGCCCGCGACGCTCAAGCTCAGCGCGCAGCTTACGCAGGCAGCTCGCGCGATTCTGAAACTGGCTGCGGCTCTCACGCGCCGTCACGACAATCCCCGTGGGCCCATGTTTCATGCGCACCGCAGAGTCCGTCGTGTTCACGCCCTGCCCACCCGGACCCGTCGCGCGAAACACCTGTACCTCGCAATCGCGCGCCAGCTCCTCAACCGACATCTCGGCAAAGCGCGCATACTCGCGCCAGCCCATCTTGTTCTCGTCCATATCAACACCTCCCCTCATACAAAAAATGTGACAAAGGGACAGTCCCTTTGTCACATCGCATACCAATCGCTTATGTTGCGCGCTTAGGCGAAGGTGATCTCGCCGTTCTCGCAGTCCATATCGGCGATACGGGCCAAGCTCTCAACGCGGAAGCCGCGCTTACGGAGCTTATCGCCGCCGCCCTGGAAGCCCTTCTCAACGGCAATGCCAATGCCGGCAACTTCGGCGCCCGCAGCCTCGCAGATCTTAATAAGGCCCTCAAGCGCGCAGCCGTTGGCCAGGAAGTCGTCGATAATCAGGACCTTATCGCCCTCGGACAGAAAGCGCTTGCCGACAATGACCGGGTACTCCTTCTGCTTGGTAAAGGAGTAGATGGTCGTGGCATACTGCTCGCCGTCAAGGTTGATGGACTGGGCCTTCTTTGCAAAGACCACCGGCACGCCGCCAAAATGCTGAGCTGCGATGCAGGCCATACCAATACCCGAAGCCTCAATCGTCAGGATCTTGTTGATCTCGACACCCTCGAACAGACGGGCCCATTCGGCGCCCATGTGGTCGAACAGCTCAACGTCGCACTGGTGGTTGAGGAAGGCATCAACCTTAAGGACGTTACCGGCCTTTACGATGCCGTCATGGCGAATACGATCCTCAAGCTCCTGCATGGCGCAACCCCTTCTCGCGGCAACGATACCGCGCGATTAATAAACGTTGTTCGATAGTCTACCACGGACCGACCCCCGCCCGCCCCACAAGCCACATCGCACCACAAACCAGTCTTTTTGGGACGGCGCGAATCGTGGCAGACAGCCTCCCAACATGCTAATGGCGGGCGCGCATCTTCACCAAACGCACCATGGCAAGCGCAAAGCCCACGGCGGCCACAGCCATGAGTACGTAGAACACCGAGCGAAAGCCGAATAGGAATACGTCCGGACGACCTGTAACAAAACTGGTCACGGCCTCGCCCATTGCCACGCTCATCTGCCCATACAGGATATGCGACGCCGCCGTAATGCCGAGCGCCATGCCGGCGTAGCGTGCCAAACTACCCAGGCTGCCCGCAAAGCCGAGCGCTTCGCGCGGAGCCGAGCCCATATACAGCGAGTTGTTGGGGCTCTGGAAAATCGACGTACCGCACGACATAAACGCGGCACAGCACACAATCACAGGGATGGAAGAGTGCTCGTCGAGCGTACTTACCGCAAAGAGCCCGCACACGTACACGCCCAGGCCGACCGCCGTGGGACCCTCGCAGCCAACACGGTCCGAAACCGCACCCGAAAGCGGGCCGATAAAGGCATTCACCATCGGCAGCGCCAAAAACAGCAATCCGGAAATGTCGGAACCAAAGCCGTGGGCGTCCTGAAAATAGAACGGCAGGATAAACTCGGATGCGCCAATACCAACGAACACGATGAGCATGCAGGCAAGGTTGATGGTGAAGGCCGAATTTGCAAAGCAGCGACGCGCGGCCTCCGCCAGCGACATGGGGCGCTCGCCGGCCTCCGGCTTTACATGCGGCAGCGTGTAGAGCCCCACGATAAACGAGATGACGCCAATGGGCAGGTTGATGAGGAAGATGCTCTCCCAAGGAAAGCTTGCCACCAGCATGCCGCCGAGCACGGGGCCACACATCATGCCGAGGGCCACAAAGGTCGCGAGAATACCCATAGCACGGCCTCGTTCGCGCGCCGGAAACGACTCGGTGATGATACCCATGTTGTTAGCCATGGCCGCCGCGCAACCGACGCCCTGAACAATGCGTGCCAGGATAAGAACCTCGAGCGAGGCCGAAAGGCCGCACAGCAGCGAACCGACCGAAAAGACGATGACACCCAGCTGGAACACATTCACCTTGCCGCGCACGTCACCCAGACGGCCAAACGGCAACATAGCCACGCATGTCGCAAGCAGGTACACCGAGCTCACCAGCTGAATGCGATCGAGGCCCACGCCCAGCTCCTTTTGCATCACGGGCAGCGCCACGGTCACGACGGTCGAATCCAAACACACCATAAAGGTCATGACGAGCACGGTGAACAGAATCGCCCATTTATTCTTACCGTGGGTGTCGCCCTCTAGGGCAATGTGTTCGCGGCGCAGCTGCTCGGCAGTTTTCTCCATGTATATCCTTTCTATCGTGCAACGCAAAAACGGGACCCCAATCGCCTACAAACGGACACGATCGGGGTCCCGCCTACGGAATCGGAACTATGAGGACGTCGTCAGCCGAAAAGCCGTCCCACGCCTCGCACGCACGCTAGCCTAGCACTGCTCGAGTGCCTGCTCAAGGTCGGCAATCAAATCGGCCGTATCCTCAAGGCCGCACGACAGGCGCACCATATCGGCGGAGATGCCGCAGGCGATGAGCTCCTCGTCGTTCATCTGGCGATGGGTGGCGTTTGCCGGGTGCAGGCAGCAGGTGCGGGCATCGGCCACGTGCGTGGCAATCTGGGCGAGCTTAAGACTCTTCATAAAGGTCTCGGCCGCCGCACGACCACCGGTAAAGCCAAAGCTCACGACGCCGCAGGTACCGTTGGGCATGTACTTCTGAGCCATGTCGTAGTACTTGTCGCCCTCTAGGCCCGGATAGCTCACGAAGCGCACTTTGGGGTGGCCCTGCAGGAACTTGGCGACCGCCAGACCGTTCTCGCAATGGCGCGGCATACGCACGTGCAGGCTCTCGAGCGAGCTGTTCAGGAAGAACGCCGCCTGCGGGTTCTGCATGGGGCCGAGGTCGCGCATGAGCTGCGCGGTAGCCTTGGTAATAAAGGCGCCCTCGCGGCCGAACTTCTCGGCATAGGTCACGCCGTGGTAGCTCTCGTCGGGCGTGGTGAGACCCGGGAACTTGTCCGCATGGGCCATCCAGTCAAACTGACCGTGATCAACGATCACGCCGCCCAGGTAGGCCGCGTGACCATCCATGTACTTGGTGGTGGAATGCGTGACGATGTCGGCGCCCCACTCAAAGGGACGGCACATCACGGGCGTCGGGAAGGTGTTGTCGACCATCAGCGGCACGCCGTGGTCGTGCGCGGCCTTGGCAAAGCGCTCAATATCGAGCACGGCAAGCGCGGGGTTAGCGATGGTCTCGCCAAAGACGAGCTTGGTGTTGGGCTGGAAAGCGGCCTCCAGCTCCTCATCGGTGCAGTCGGGTGCGACGAACGTGCAGGTCAGGCCCATGCGGCCCATAGTGTGAGCCAGCAGGTTGTAGGTGCCGCCGTAGATGGCAGAGCACGCAACCACGTGATCACCGGCACCGGCGACGTTAAAGATGGCGAGGAAGTTCGCAGCCATGCCCGAGCTCGTGAGCATCGCGGCGGTGCCGCCCTCCATCTCGCAGATCTTGGCAGCAACCAGATCGCACGTGGGGTTCTGCAGGCGGCTGTAGAAGTAACCGGACTCCTCCAGGTCAAACAGCTTGCCCATATGCTCGGACGTATCATACTTCCACGTGGTGGACTGGTAGATAGGCACCTGGCGCGGCTCCGCGTCACCCGGGCGGTAGCCGCCCTGAACACATGTGGTACCGATAGTCTGCTCGCTCATATCTTGCTCCCTTGCCTGGGTTTTAGTTTTATTCGGTTCACGATACCGCTACCCTGCACCCCTCTCAACCCATCCCAAAGGTAGGTTATGGGACTAATTAATCAAGGGTTTTATCTCAAGCCTTGGGCATTTGCTCGATAGATAAAAATGAGGCATACATGAAGCTCTCGATGATTACATGCACCGTCACGGGTACCATAGGCGAGTACACCGTAACCAAGGAGACAACGATGAAGCAAATCGATACGGCCCAGCTCGACATCAACGCCTGTCAGGCTCAGGCTGCCGAATACCACGCCCGCGGCTTTAACTGCGCCCAAGCCGTCGCCTGCACCCTCGCGCCTGCCGTCGGACTCGACCCCCAGATCGCCTTTACCCTCACCGAGGGCTTTGGTGCCGGCATGGGCGGCATGACCGAAACCTGCGGCGCCATCTCGGGCGCCGTGGCCATCATGGGCTTCGTGATGAGCGACGGCATGGAAAACCCCAAGACCAAGGGCCAGACCTACAAGCTGTCGCGCGAAATCGCCAAGCGTTTTGGCGAGAAGAACACGACGACCGTCTGCGGCACGCTCAAGGGCATCGGATCGGACAAGGGTCCGCTTCGCAGCTGCCCCGGCTGCATCGACGATGCCGTCGAAATCGCCTGTGATGTACTAAAGCAGCTCGCCGAGTAAACGGCAGCACAGAAAAACGACGGCCGGCGCGCTTGGGATCCATCCAAAAGCACGCCGGCCGTCGCCGTTAGAACTCGGCAAATACGGGAGCACCGACCTCGATCTCCTCGCGCCCCGCCATAAGCTCGCGCATCCTGGCGCAAAAAGACTCCTGCTCCCCCGCCTTAAACACCAAGTGAAGTGTCACGGCATCCGCGTAATCGGTATCCGAAACCTTGGCACCCGAATCCTGCGCCAAGCGAAGCACCTGCTCGTACTGCGGATAGGCCACATGCACGTCAACAGGCACGACGCTCGTCATCTCGACGATCTGCCCGGCCTCCCGAGCCGCGGCCACCGCCGCTTGCGTCGCCGCGGTATAGGCGCGTACCAAGCCACCAGGCCCCAACAGCGTGCCACCAAAATAGCGCGTCACTACGCAGCAAACATTTTTGAGCCCCGCGCCGCGCAACACCTCGAGCGTCGGCATACCGCTCGTGCGGCTCGGCTCACCGTCATCGCTTTGACGCTCGCGTCCATCGACCAAAATCCACGCGGGAACATTGTGTCGAGCGTCGTAATGACGTTTGCGAACGGTCTCGATAAAGGCATTCGCCTCATCCTCGGACTCAATATGGACCAGCTGGGCAATAAACCGGCTCTTGCGGTCCACAAATTCGCCCGAAACCTCAATATTCGATTGCAGAGTAAAATAGCTGTCCAACAAAGCCCCTCAACAAAATAAAGCGCAGCAACAAACAGCCTCAATAATACGGCAAAGACAGCACCGTTGACCTCGCCAACAAGAACGGAAACGCCAATGATACCGTCACCAACAGCGAGAACCCGTCAGCGCGAGCAATGTGCCTTGAAAGACAAGGGCATTGACCTTATGGTCATGCCCGAAGGCTTGAAAGGCAGATTGCCGCGCTGACGGGTTCGCAGCGTCAACAAAGTGCTGAGTGGGCCGATAAGCCGGGTTCTGTCGTGAACGGTCATTTATCTTGTCTGCACGTTACCGTGCAGTTCCACGCACGCTACCCGAACGCGGACCGGGCCGGCCCATAGCGTTCCTATTCGCGCTTGCTCCGGATGGGGCTTGCCAAGCCGCCGTGTTACCACGACGCTGGTGGTCTCTTACACCACCGTTTCAGCTTTTCCCTTTACGCCTTGCGGCGCAGGTGGGAGTCTTCTTTTCTGCGGCGCTTTCCGTCGGATCACTCCGCCCGGCCGTTAGCCGGCATCCCGCCCTCTGGAGCCCGGACTTTCCTCACGCGTGCTGCAAGCAGCACATCGCGCGACCGTCTGGCCCACTCAGCAGTGCAAGAGTGTAACACACCGTTGCCGCAGGCAATGGCACAACGCAAACGCTCGACACGATAAACCAAGAACCGCCATGCGCTACAATGGTCCTGTCGATGGGCAACGTCGTCAGTCGAGACGCGACCGCGCTCCACACCCCTCCGTCTACTCGGTGTGTTCCCGCCTCCTCCCCGAGGCGGGATGTCGGCATTTTTCATGCACTGACAACCCAATAGCCTGTGGACAGCCCGGGCAGCATCGCGCATCTCGGCACCAAATGCAAAAAGGGACCCGTCCATTGCGGACGGATCCCTTAAAACAAGTGATCGTCAAACCGATTTACTCGGCGTCGGTCTCCTCGTCCTTCTTCTCGGAAGGCAGCGGGGTAACCTCGATCTCGACGCCCAGAGTCTCAGCAGCGGACTTCATGGACAGGGAGATACGACGACGGTCGAGGTCGATCTCCATGACCTTGACCTGAACCTTGTCGCCCACGTGGGTGACCTGAGAAGGCTGATCGACGTGCTTGTTGGCCATCTCGGAGATGTGCACCAGGCCCTCGATGCCCTCGCCCAGATCGACGAAAGCGCCGAACGGGACAAGCTTGGTCACAGTGCCCTCGACGATAGCGCCGACGGGGTACTTCTTGACCAGTGCGCGCCACGGATCCTCGGTGGTCTGCTTGAGACCCAGGGAGATGCGCTCGCGGTTGAGATCGACGTCGAGAACCTCGACCTCGACCTCCTGGCCGACCTTGACAACCTCGGAAGGATGGTTGACGTGGTTCCAGGAGAGCTCGGAAATGTGGATGAGGCCGTCGATACCACCGAGGTCGACGAAGGCGCCGAAGTCGACGATGGAGGAAACGGTGCCCTGGAGACGCATGCCAGACTTGAGCTTGGACAGGATCTCGGAGCGCTCGGCCTTACGGGACTCCTCGAGCACGACGCGACGGGAGAGGACGACGTTGTTGCGGTTGCGGTCCATCTCGATGACGCGGGCCTCGATGCGGGTGCCCATGTAGGAGGTGAGGTCCTTGACGCGACGGAGGTCGACGAGGGAGGCGGGCAGGAAGCCACGCAGGCCGATGTCGAGGATCAGGCCGCCCTTGACAACCTCGATAACCTCGCCCTCGACGTTCTCGCCGGAGTTGAACTTCTCCTCGATGCGGTTCCAAGCACGCTCGTACTCGGCACGCTTCTTGGACAGGACCAGACGACCGTCCTTGTCCTCCTTCTGGAGTACCAGAGCCTCGATGGGATCACCGAGTGCAACGATGTCTGCAGGGTTAGCGTCCTTGCGGATGGACAGCTCGCGGACCGGGATAACGCCCTCGGACTTGAATCCGATGTCAACGAGCACCTCGTCATGCTCGATCTTAACGACAGTGCCGTTAACGAGATCGCCCTCATCAAAGTCGGTAATCGTACCGTCGATGAGGTTGTTCATCTCCTCCTCGTTGACATCGTCAAGAGAGAAAATGGACGAGTTCTGAATCTCACTCAAAGGTGGACCCCTTTCGAACTACGGGGCCCCGATTGCTAGGACCTACAGAAGGGTGCGACAAGCACACAACGTTTAGGAACACTCGGGAGCCGACAGATACTAATGTGACGCTTATGCAATCACGTTCGTATAGGTTACGGGGAAATGAGTTCGATTTCAAGCGTGAACTGCGATTTTTTACTCGTGTGGAGACTTTTTCGTAATCTTATGAACACACGTCTCCGCAACTTGACGATAACCAGCCAGGCATTCGGCTTTGGGGTAAAGTATCCGGAGCCAACGATTCTAGATCGATTTTTCGAGAAAGGTGCCCGCGTGCTCAAAGCAGTCGTTTTCGATATGGACGAAACGCTTCTCAGCATCAACCTCAACGCGTTCATCCTTCGCTATTTTAAGGATGTCTCTTCGATGCTCGCGGATATCGGGCGCCGCAGCCGCGGTGGCACGATGGCGCGCCTCGGCACCATCCTGGTCGACCTCAACGCCAATCGCCGCAGCGGCACGGACAACCGCACCAATCTTGAGTTTTACCAAGAAGAGGTCGAGCGCCGATGCGGGATCTGCCTCTCCGATCCCCTCATCTACGAGGCGTTTACCTACTATGACCGCGAAGTTCTTCCGTACAAGAACGACGATATCATTAACGCCCACGCCATGCCGGGCGCACACGCCGCGCTCCAGGCCGTACAGGACGCAGGGCTGCGCTGCGCGCTCTTTACCAACCCCAGCTTTCCCCAGGGGGCCATCGAGTGCCGCATGGGTTGGGGCGACCTGGCCGACGCCCCCTTTGAACTCGTGACGCACATGGGAAACGCCACCCGCTGCAAGCCCGATGCCACCTACTATCTAGAGCAGCTTCAGGTGATGGGGCTCGAGCCACACGAGGTCCTTATGGTGGGCAACGATCCCAAGCGCGACTTCCCCAGTCCCGCCTGCGGCATTCAAACTGCCTATGTTGGCCAGGGAAAACCCGGCCGAGCCACCTGGTGCGGAACCATGGAAGACTTCGCCCGCGACTTTAACGCCGTAATCGAAGCCTTCTACGAACACCAAGTAGCCGACGAACTGTCGTAGGACCCCTCGCTCCAAACCAAATATCGCCGCAGGTTGAGCACAAGTCAGCGAAAATGCCCCTAAGCGAGCAATGTGCCTTGAAAGAGGAGGGCATAGGCCTTCTGGCCATGCCCGACGATTGAAAGGCAGATTGCCGCTTAGGGGCATTTGCAGCGTCGACTGGTTACGCGGTTTGGTAAAACCGCGTAACTAGCACACCTGGGTTTTGCCGATCATGATGTTGAGGATCTCGATGTCGGTGTCCTTCATGCCCACGCGGCCTACGTAGCCCATACTGGCGATTGTTTGCTCAACGGTATCTTGGATCAGGCCCTCGCCGGCGCGGAAGCCGCGACCCTGCATGGCCATATCATGGCCCAGAATCGCCGCATCGACGGCAGCCGAGATCTTGGCGGCACAGCTCGCCTTGGCGCCGTCGCACACGATGCCGCCCACGTTACCGAGCGTGTTCGAGACGGTCGCGCCAATCTGTTCGCGCGTGCCACCGCACAGCCAGGTAATCGCAGCGCCGGCGCCGCACGCAGCGCAAATAGCACCGCAAAACGCCGAAAGCGCACCAATATAGCTCTTGATATGCACGGCGATAAGATCGGACAGCATCACGGCGCGCACCAGGCGCTCGTGGTCGCAACGCAGGTACTCGGCATACTCCATGACGGGCAATGCGCAGGTAATGCCCTGATTGCCCGAGCCGCACACAATGGCGACCGGCAGCGCGCAACCGTTCATGCGGGCGTCGGACCCGGCGGCCGCACGGGCACGGGCGCGGCAGGCGACGTCATCGGCACGAGCACCCAGCAGCGTACGGCCCACCTCGGCGCCCCAAGCGTGCGCGAGACCCTCGGCACTGATCGCGCCATTCAGCTCAATCTGACGCTCAACGGCAGCGCGGGCGTCCTCAATGTCACCGTCCTCGATAAAGTCGATGATGGTCTCGATCGACATGGGCGTGTCGGCGTTATCTGCCGCACGCTCGGCCACCACGCGCTCGGCGCAGGCGGCGCACTCCCCCGCCGACTTACCGCATACCGGAATACCGTCGAGCGTATGGCACGTGACATTAGTGTGGTGATCGGTAATCTCGACGACCGCGGTATGGCCCCCGGCCGTCGCAGTCACCTTGATGTAGAGGTTGGGCACACCCTCGACAAGCGACACATCGCAGTAGTCCGCATCGGCAAGCAGCTCGGCCACGCGGGCGCGGTCCGCGTCATCGACGCTCTCGAGCACCTCGAGCGCGCTCTTGGCGTCGCCGCCCACGGCACCCAGCACGGCCGCGGCCTCAATACCGTGCATACCGCCCGAGTTGGGCACGGTCACGCTCTTGACGTTCTTGATGATGTTGCCCGAGCAGGCAACATCCATATGATCGGGTTCGCAACCGAGCGTCTGGCTCGCCAGCGCCGCTGCATAAGCAACGGCAATGGGCTCGGTGCAGCCGAGTGCACAAACAAGTTCGCGGTTCAAAACATCGCAAAACGCGGCATCACGAAGGGAATCGGCAGGCATAGGTATCTCCTACTTGTATAACGGGCTGGGCTCTCAATAATAATTAGCTCTTTTATTTGATAACAATGCATCAAAAACCGCAACCCAGGTTCCGGTAGACGGCATTCAGGCGCAAACTGACGGCATTCATTCATGAGAAACCGGTCTTGTTGCATGCTAAAGCGTTTGACCAAAAAACGCCCAAGCGTTTACACAAAAGTCGCGCTATCATGCAGTCGAACGCGGTAAAACCTTTAGCAATCTCGCCGCACAGACCAGAGAGGAACTATCCATGAAGATCGGTATCGGTAACGACCACGCCGCCGTCGAGCTCAAGAACATCATCTCCGAGCACCTGAAGGAGCGCGGCTGCGAGGTCGTGAACTTTGGCACCGACACCTCCGAGAGCTTTGACTACCCCATCGCCGGCTACAAGGTGGGTAAGGCCGTTGCCAACGGCGACGTCGATCTAGGCATCCTGATCTGTGGCACCGGCGTCGGTATCAGCCTGGCTGCCAACAAGGTCGAGGGCGTACGCGCCGTCGTGTGCTCCGAGCCCTTCAGCGCCAAGCTCTCCCGCATGCACAACAATACCAACGTGCTCGCTTTTGGCGCCCGCGTCGTGGGCTCCGAGCTCGCCAAGATGATCGTCGACGAGTGGCTCGACGCCGAGTTTGAGGGCGGTCGTCACGAGCGTCGCGTTAACCTCCTCAACGAGATCGATCACACGCGCGCCCTTAAGATCGTCGACGAAGCCTAAACTATTCAGTGCCACAAGCTAACAGCAGGGGCCCGCTCGGAACACATGTCCGAGCGGGCCCCTGCATAGATTTTGGAATAAAAGGGCGCCGCGGATGGAGTTCCGCGGCGCCCAAGCCACACGCTAACAGCTTTAAGGAGTCAAAGCTGGTTTAGCCAAAGAAGCGCTTGATCTCAATCTCGGCGTTCTCCAGGCAGTCGGAGCCGTGGATCACGTTGGCGTTGACATCGACGGCAAAGTCGCCGCGGATGGTACCAGGAGCAGCCTCAAGCGGGTTGGTAGCGCCCATGAGGGTGCGCATCTTAGCAACAGCGGAGAGACCGGAAACGACCATCTTGACGACCGGACCGCTCGTCATAAAGTCGCAGAGACCGCCAAAGAAGGGCTTGTCGGCCAGATGGGCGTAGTGCTCCTCGACGGTAGCGCGCTCGAGCGTGGTCATCTCCATGCGCTCGATGACAAGGCCGCTGCGCTCAATGCGAGCAACGATCTCGCCGATCTTGCGGTCGCGCACGGCGTCGGGCTTAATCATGATGAAGGTCTTCTCGATAGCCATAAAAGTAGCCTTTCAAGTAGGTTCGCGCGTGCCCAAGTCCCATTCCGGCACCCGCCTGGACTGCATCGTAACAGAGTTTTAGCTGCAGTTAAACAAAAAGCTGTTTATTGAAACGTTGCAATTTATTAAAGCGCTCCATATGTGTCACTTCTGTTTCGAAGCCCGATTAGAGTACCATCCGACCGCCCATCAACCGCGCCGAACAGAGCAGGCGGTCGGTTGCCGCCCGCGAACGTATCCCCTTCACAACCTGCCCAAAGGTCCTACAGAAGTTCTCGACAAGCCCCTCCCCCATAGCAACAAAATACGGGCTCCCACATCAGCAGGCGCCCGTAAAGCGAAAACGATTTATCAATACATGGCCAAAACGGCTTCAGCCAAACCTCTACTTTGCCCCGTGACCCATCTCGACGACCTTGGTCAGCGATCCAAACACGCCCTCGTCAGCCACGAGCTGTGCCTCGGCACGCTGCAACTGCACGGCAACGGCAGCAGGAGCGGTGCCGCCCTCGGTCGTGCGCGCGGCGACAATCGACGGGATATCGAGCGCCTCGGTAATGTCGCGCTCAAAGAGCGGGCTTGCCTCCTGGAACACCTCAAACGGCAGGTCCTCAAGATTGCAGCCGCGCTTCTCGCACATCAGGACCAGATGGCCCACCACGGCATGTGCCTCGCGGAACGGCAGGCCACGCTTGGCCAGGTAATCGGCAACATCGGTGGCGGCAAGGTGCCCCACGCCGCACTCGCGCGCCATGGCATCCTCGTTGACGGTCCAAGTCGAAATCATTCCAGCCATAACGGACAGGCACTGCATGAGCGTATGGGCGGTATCGAGCGCGCCCTCCTTGTCCTCCTGCAAGTCCTTGTTATAAGCAAGCGGCAGGCCCTTCATGGTTACCAGCAGCTGCACCAGGTTGCCGTACACGCGACCGCTCTTGCCGCGGATAAGCTCGGCAAAGTCGGGGTTCTTCTTCTGCGGCATGATGGACGAGCCAGTGGAGTACGAGTCGGAAAGCGTGATAAAGCCAAATTCGGAGCTCGACCACAGTACGATCTCCTCGGAAAGACGCGACAGGTGCATCGCCATGACGGATCCGGCGTAATGCAGATCGAGCAGAAAATCACGGTCGGAAACGGCATCGAGCGAGTTGGGGATCACGCCCGCAAAGCCAAGTTCGGCAGCCGTCATCTGGCGATCGAGCGGATAGCTCGTACCGGCAAGCGCAGCGGCACCCAGCGGGCAGTTGTCGGCAGCATCAAAGGCGGCCTTCAAACGCGTAAAGTCGCGCGCGAACATCCAGGAATACGCCAGCAGGTGATGCGACAGCAGCACGGGCTGAGCATGTTGCATGTGCGTGTAGCCCGGCAGAATCACCTTGTCGTACTTCTTGGCCGCATCCACCAGCACATGGCGCAGCTCAAGATTGGCCTCCATGAGCTCCTTGGCCAGCGCCTTGACGCCCAGGCGCGTATCGGTCGCCACCTGGTCGTTGCGCGAACGCCCAGTATGCAAGCGCTTGCCAGCCTCGCCGATGCGACGCGTCAGCTCGCTCTCGATGGACATATGAATGTCCTCATCGTTGATGTCGAAGGTAAAGTTGCCGGCATCGATATCCTGTTCGATTCCGGTCAGGCCCTTGGCAATCGCCTGCTCGTCCTCGGCACT
This sequence comes from uncultured Collinsella sp., assembly GCA_900541025.1. GTDB lineage: Bacteria > Actinomycetota > Coriobacteriia > Coriobacteriales > Coriobacteriaceae > Collinsella. The sequence continues at coordinate 71,299 of UQIL01000003.1, forward strand.
GATGATGCCCTGGGCGGCCAACATCTTGGCATGCGCCTTAGAGCCGGCGATATCCTGCTTATAGAGATGTTTGTCGACCGGCAGCGACGCGCCAAACTCCTGCGTGACCTCGGCCACGCCCGCCTCAAAACGACCGCCCCAAAGAGCCATGGAACCGTCTCCTTTCTCCAAATACCAAAACAAGCGTCCAAAGCAATGTGCCCTGTCGCTAAAGCGATTTATCAACCGCTAGTTTTACACACTCCCTGCCGCGCGCGGGGCCATGTGGCTAATTTGCAAAGAAGTGACGCACCATGCACTTGGCGCCCAACGTCTCCCTCCGGATGTTGCCCTGCGAACCATCGATCCAGGCCTTCAGGCTCATAGGAACGTCCTCGACCCTTACAGCATCGAACTCGGGCGCGAGGGCAAGCAAAGCATGCGCGATAGCATTGAACATAATGGATACTCCTCATATATATAGGCACAGAGCCGCCAAATTGATAGAAGGAGCCCCGCCGGACAACCCCGACGGGGCTCGGACTCAGCCGCAGACGCGGCATCATATATGCGGGCGGAACGTAGGGGCCACCGATGTTAAGAAGTGTCAGCAAGCATAACGAAAGGTAGGGACCCCGTGCGCCCGTTATGTATCACGCGGATGGGCCGCGCGGATACCAAGGGAAGGAGGCGCTAGGCCTGGGCAGCAGCAGAGCTGGGGCCCTGGACCTTTGCCCACGTCTTGAGCGACAGCGTATCGATCTCGATAAAGCCGGCGCTGGCCTTCTCGTCAAACGTGGTGTCGCGGTCGTAGGTAGCCAGGCCGTAGTCGTAGAGGCTGAAGGGACTCTTGCGGCCGACGACATGGCAGTTGCCCTTAAAGAACTTCAGACGGACAGTGCCGGTCACGAACTTCTGGGTATCGGCCATAAAGGCGTCGAGCGCGTTCTTGAGCGGGCTGTACCACTGGCCGTTGTACACGGCGGTGGCCCAATCCTGCTCGAGCTTGATCTTGGTCTTGAGCAGGTCGCCCTCGACGCAGATGTCCTCGAGCGCCTTGTGGGCGGTGATGAGCGTCAGGGCGCCGGGAACCTCATAGCACTCGCGGCTCTTGAGGCCCACCAGACGATCCTCGACCAGGTCAAGACGGCCAAAGCCGTTGTCGCCCGAAATCTTGTTGAGGGCGATGACGATCTCGGAGAGCTTCATCTTCTTGCCGTCGACGGCGACAGGCTTGCCGGCCTCAAACTCGATCTCGGTATAGGTCGGGGTGTCAGGCGTGTCCTCGGGGTTCTTGGTCATAACCCAAGCGTCATCGAGCGGCTCATTCCAAGGGTCCTCCAGGTGACCGCACTCGATGGCGCGACCCCACAGGTTGTCGTCGATGGAGTAGGGGTTGTCGTTGGCACCCTCGGGAACCGGCACGTTGTGGGCGTGGGCATAGGCGACCTCGTCGGGACGGCACTTCAGGTCCCACTCGCGAACCGGGGCGATAACCTTGAGCTCGGGGTCGAGGGCCTTGACGGCGGCCTCAAAACGGACCTGATCGTTACCTTTGCCAGTGCAGCCGTGGGCGACGTAGGTCGCGCCAAACTCGTGGGCGACCTCAACAAGCTTCTTGGCAAGCAGCGGGCGAGACAGGGCGGAGAGCAGCGGATACTTATTCTCGTACATGGAGTTTGCGGCGATGGCTTTGGTCAGGAACTCATCGGAGAACTCGTCGCGCAGGTCGAGCACCTGGCAATCGAGAACGCCCAGGTCGAGCGCCTTCTGCTTCTTGGCATCCAGTCCGGTCTCTTCCTGGCCCACGTTGCCGCAGACGCAAACGACATCGAGATTCTTCTCGTCCTGGAGCCACTTGACACATACGGATGTATCAAGACCACCGGAATATGCGAGAACGACTTTTTCCTTGCTCATGGCTGTTTCCTTTCGCCCTTGGTAGCTAGTTAGAACATCGGTCAGTTGCAAGTCATTTCAAGGTCATATACCGTGCAATATCAGGTTAAATAGCAAAAATCAGCACATACATGCCCTAGAAACATGCAGCAATGTCGTGCTAAAACCCAACGACCTCAAAATGACTCTGTTGAGGCAATTCGCCCCATGCGGACAGAGACGATTGTTATCGTCGTCGGGAAATTGCGCGCTGGCGTCGGATGGCATTGTCTGCAGTGGTGATGATCTTTACGAACTGCATCTGCCTCTCCTTTCACGTATCGCCGGGCGCAATTCAAATATCGTAAACGGTACCTTTTACTCGGTAAGCGGTTGTTTTTCCGTCTCCGTTTTCGATGGTCGCTATATTACGCTAAAGTGCCCGCAGCACAAGCGACAAATTCAAATTTCTGAAAAGTTTTTTCATTACTTTGTGAAGCGTGGTGCAAATACGCACCATTCCTGCGAAAATACGCTCGACTACTAGTTGATGGTTATAACGTCTGAAACAATCTCGAAACGAAAGGCGCATTTTTATGCAAACTTACGAATCGGACGCCAACATCGGCAACATTAAGATTCTCGCCGTCGATATGGACAAGACGCTGCTGACCGACGAGCGTGTGCTGCCCCAGGGTCTTGATGAGCGCCTGGACAAGCTCGCCGACGCCGGCATCGTATTCTGCCCCGCCAGCGGACGTCCCGCCCCCAAGCTCGAGGAGATGTTCGAGGGCATCAAGAACCGCCTCGCCTTTTGTCCCGACAACGGAGCTTGCGTGATCTATCGCGGCAGCTATATCTATAAAAGCAATATTGACGTGGAGCTGTATCAGCAGGTCTTGAACCGTGCCTCGGAGGATCCTCGCGCTGTCCCCGTCCTGTGCTGCTTCGACGAGTTCTACGTGCTTGCCCGCGACCATCAATACCACGACGAGATCAGCGTCTACTACAACACAATCAACTACGTCGACAGCTTTGAGGGCATTGATTTCGAGTCCAACAAGATTTCGGTCTTCTTCCCCGGCTACGACGCCGAGCCCGCTTTCCGCGAGACCTATAGCCCCGAGTTCTCGGACAAGCTCTACGTCACCAACGCCGGGCGCGAGTGGATCGACTTTATGAACCTGGGTGTCGACAAGGGCGCCGGCGTCGCGCACCTGTGCGAGCACCTGGGCATCGATATTGCCGACGCCGCCGCCGTGGGCGATACGTACAACGACATCCCCATGCTGGAGCGCGTCGGTCACAGCTTTATCGTGGACAATGCCGAAGAGCACATGAACGCGCACGCCAAGTGGCGCATTCCGAGCAACAACGACGGGGGCGTACTGACGCTCATCGACGCCATCTTGGCGGCTCGTTAATCTATCCCGTCGCCATGCCCGGGGCCGACCGCTTGATTTTTGCTCGGTCAAGTCCTGGGCTCGCACGAAGAGCACATTTAGTGCTCTTCGGCTCGTGCGGAATCTACAAAAATCAAGCGGTCGGCCCCGGGCATGGCCATGTTGACTTTACTTGCCGCCAAGATGGCCTCTTGAGTGTCTAGATACTTGGCTGAATTTATTTGAACAGAGGGGAGCCCCTTTTTGGAAGGGGCTCCCCTCTGTTTTGGTTACTTTGGGGTTGTGGGCACTTCCCTATTTGGCGTCGGCCCAGGTTATGCCGGTGCTGGCTTCGGCAATTAGGGGGACGCGGAGGTCTACTACGTGTTCCATGACGTCGCGGACCATGGTGGTTAGGCGCTCGACTTCGTCGATGGGGCACTCAAAGTCCAGTTCGTCGTGCACTTGCAGGATCATGTGGGCGGCAAAGCCTTCCTCTTCCAGGCGGCGGCTTACGCGGGCCATGGCGATCTTGATGATGTCGGCGGCGGTTCCCTGCATGGGGTGGTTCATGGCCGTGCGCTCGCCAAAGCCGCGGAGTTGCGGGTTTTTGGCCTTGAGCTCGGGAATATGGCGTCTGCGGCCATACATGGTCTCGGCGTAGCCCGTCTGCTTGGCGCGCGCCACTACGTTGTCGAGGAACGTACGCACGCCCGGGTAGGCCTCGTAGTAGCGGTCGATCATGTCGCGTGCCTCGGCCATCGAGATATGCAGCGACTGCGACAGGCCGTAGGCCTGCTGGCCATACACGATGCCAAAGTTCACGGCCTTGGCGCGACTGCGCAGGTCGGGCGTTACCTCGGACACCGGCACACCGAACACGCGCGCCGCCGTCTCGGCATGGAAGTCCTCGCCCTCGTTAAAGGCGCGCACCAAGTGCTCGTCACCTGAGAGATGCGCCAGCAGACGCAGCTCGATCTGCGAGTAGTCCACCGCCAAAAAGACGCTTCCCTCGCCTGCCGAAAACGCCGTCTTGACGGTACGACCCAGCTCCGAGCGCGTCGGGATGTTCTGCAGGTTCGGGTCGCTCGAGGACAGACGCCCCGTTGCCGTGATGGTCTGGTTGTACGTAGTGTGTACGCGACCGTCACCACGGCGTAGCGGGCCCAGCGTGTCCAGATAGGTGGACTTGATCTTAGATTTCTCACGCCAGTCCAAGATCAGACGCACGATTTCGTGGTCACGCGCAAGGTCGCTCAGCACCTTGGCGTTGGTCGAATAATAGCCGCGCTTAGTCTTCTTGAGGCCCTTGGTCGGAAGCCCCATCACATCAAAGAGCACGTGCGACAGCTGCATGGGACTGCCAATATTAAAGGTCTCGTCACCCGCCAGGTCGCGAATACTGCGCTCAACCTCGGTAATCTGGGTCGCCAGACCCTCGGACAGACTGTGCAGACGGTCGGGGTCCACGAGCATGCCCGCGCGCTCCATCTTGGCAAGTACCGGAACGAGCGGCATCTCGATGCCATCGAACACGTTGGCGGCATTCTCACGGGCCATGCACTCGCGCAACGGTGCCACGAGCGCCAGCGTCAGAGCCGCAGTACGGGCGGCAGGCGCCGGAGCGTCCTCACCGGCACCCTCTGCGCCGCGCGCCGCAGGCAGCGCCATCTGCAGATACGTATCGGCAAGATATGCCTCATCGAACTCGGAGCGATCGGAATCCAGCAGATAGGCAGCGACCACGGTATCGAAGATACGCGTGGAATCGGTAGCGAGCGGATCCATGAGCTCGGGCTCAGAAGAATCGACGGGCGAAAGCTCGTGCAACAGCGCCTTCATATCCGGGCTCGCCACGCGACCCTCCATAAACAGACGCGCGAGCACGCCGGCAATCACGCCGTGAACGAAGTTGAAGCCCTCAACCTCAGCCGCCGCACAGCTGTCGCCCTCCTCGAGCGCGAACAGGCCCTTGGACGTCGCCAACCACAGCGTGCGCGTCAGTCCAAAGAGCGCGCCCTCTTCCTTGTCGTCGTCCACCACGGCGGCGACCCACTCGCCGGCATCAATCGCGCGGGAGACCTCAGCCGCAACGGCACCAAGCGCGTCGGCATCGCCGGCGGCTGCGCGAACCATAGCAGGTATCTCAACCACACTGGAGGCAGCAGCAGCCCCGCCCTCGCCGCCGACCAGCGCCAAGAAACGGTTCTGCATGGCGGTGATACCAAGTGTGCCCAGCGCCGCGGACACTTCGTCGGCAGAAAACGCCGGGAAGGACGTTTCGTCAAAGTCGAGCTCGACGGGCGCATCGGTGCGAATGGTTGCGACCTTGCGGCTCAGCAGCGCATCGTCGATGTGCGCACGCAGGTTCTCGCCCATCTTGCCCTTGACCTCGTCGGCATGCGCGATGACCTCGTCCAAGCTGCCGTACTGTGCGATGAGCGCGCTCGCCTTTTTGGGGCCGATGCCCGGTACGCCGGGAATGTTGTCCGACGTATCGCCCTTTAGACCGTAAAAATCGGGCACGAGCGCCGGCGTAATGCCGTGATACAGGTCGTCCACGCTCTCGGGCGTCATGATCGCCACGTCGGACAGGCCCTTGCGGGTCGAGACCACGTTGACGTGCTCGGTCACGAGTTGATACATGTCGCGGTCGCCGGTCACCAGCAGCATGTCGCAGCCGGCCTCTTCACCCAGGCGCGCCATGGTTCCCAGGATATCGTCGCCTTCCCAGCCCTCGGACTGCAGAATCGGCACGTTGAGCGCGGTGAGCAGCTCCTTGATCATCGGAAACTGCGCATGCAGATCGGGGTCCATGGGCGGGCGTTGCGCCTTATACTGCGGCAGCATCTCCATGCGCACGCGCGGTTTGCCCTTGTCAAACGCCACGACCACACCGTCGGGGTTAAAGGCATCAATCATCTTAAGAAACATGTTCAGAAAGCCAAAGATCGCGTTGGTGGGGCGACCGTCCGGCGCGTTCATGGTCGGCGGCACGGCGTGAAAGGCGCGGTGCATGAGCGAGTTGCCGTCGATAACGGCAAAAGTGCGGCGCTTGTCAGACATATTAAATACCTCGCTTTGGGCTGGGCACGGTTTGCTCACTCCAGTTTACACGCTCCCCGCCCCGCGGCCACCTCACATCAAGCTCCCCCGCCACCGTGAGCCCGCGCGTGATACGATGGCTCACGGTACATCAACCAGCACAATCGATCCGAAAGGAGCCTGCGTCATGGAGCGTCCCTGCGCATGGAAAAAGTACACGCCACAGCAAGTCGAGGAGCTCGAGGAGCTTTGCCGCGGCTATAAGCAGTTTTTGAGCGAGAACAAGACCGAGCGCCTGTGCGTCAAGACCGGCATCAAGATGGCCGAGGAGGCGGGATACGTCGACCTGGAGACCGTGATCGCCGAGGGCCGCGAGCTCAAGGCAGGCGACAAGGTGTACGCCGCCAACCACGGCAAGGACCTTATGCTCGTCAACCTGGGCACCGCCCCGCTCGAGCAGGGCTTTAACATCCTGGGCGCCCACGTGGACTCGCCGCGCCTGGACCTTAAGCAGAATCCCGCCTTCGAGGCCGGCGACATGGCCTACCTCGACACGCACTACTACGGCGGCGTCAAGAGCTACCACTGGGTAGCCTCCCCGCTCGCACTCGTGGGCGTCATCTGCAAAAAGGACGGTACCACCGTCGACATCAATATCGGCGACAAGGCGGACGACCCGGTCTTTACCATCTCCGACCTGCTGATCCACCTCTCGAGCGAGCAGATGTCCAAGCCTGCCAAGGACGCCGTCGATGCCGAGATCCTCGACGTGATCGTGGGCGGTCGTCCCGTCAAGTTCGATGGGGACGACAAGGACGCCCCCAAGGAGCCCGTCAAGCAGATGTTCCTGGACATCCTCAAGGAGCAGTACGACGTCGAGGAGGAGGACTTCCTCTCCGCCGAGATCGAGGTCGTGCCCGCCGGCCCCGCCCGCGACATGGGCCTCGACCGCTCCATGATTTTGGGCTATGGCCACGACGATCGCGTCTGCGCCTACCCCTCCATGCTCGCCCAGATCGACGTCGCCAACGTGGAGCGCACGAGCATCACGCTCATCGTCGACAAGGAGGAGATCGGCTCCGTGGGTGCCACCGGTATGACGAGCCGCTTCTTCGAGAACACCGTCGCCGAGATCATGACGCTCGCCGGCGAGGATAGCCCGCTGGCCCTGCGCCGCGCACTCGCCCGCAGCCGCATGCTCTCCTCCGACGTGTCCGCCGGCTTCGACCCGGGCTATGCCGGCAAGTTCGAGACCAAGAACGCGGCCTTTATGGGTCGCGGCCTGTGCTTTAACAAGTACACGGGCAGCCGCGGCAAGGGCGGCTCCAACGACGCCGATGCCGAGTACGTGGCCCTCGTCCGCGACATCATGGACGAGGCCGGCGTGGACTTCCAGACCTGTGAGCTCGGTCGCGTCAACGCGGGCGGCGGCGGCACCATTGCCTACATCATGGCCAAGTATGGCATGAACGTCATCGACTCCGGCGTTGCCGTCCTGTCCATGCACGCCCTGTGGGAGGTCGCCAACAAGGCCGACATCTACGAGGCATATCGCGGTTACAAGGCCTTCATCGAGCGAGCCTAACCAACCCTTCATCAGTTGCGGTGAAATACGGACTAAACTGGCCCATAAACAGCCAAAACAGACCGTATTCCACCGCAACTTTTTTGGCAGAGGAGAGCCCATGCTGCAGGTCATCATTTCGCCCGCCAAGCAGATGCGCGCGGCCCAAGATGCTTTTGAAGTCCTGGGCATCCCACCCTTTGTGCGCGAGACGGCTCGCCTCCACCGCGCACTGCTAGATATCGAGCGGAATGAAGGCAGCGGCGGCCTGCAGGCGCTGTGGAACGTGAGTGACAAACTGCTGGGACCTTGCCTCAACACCCTGCATGAGTTCGGGCCCATCCTGAAAAGCGGCGATCTCGACAATCCCGCACTCGCCCGTCACCTCTCCCCTGCCGCCATGTCCTATCACGGCATTCAATACCAGAGCATGGCACCCGAGGTGATGGATTCCGCGCAGCTCGCATGGCTGCAAGACCATCTGTGGATCCTCTCCGGCCTCTACGGGTGCGTTCGTCCCTTTCATGCCGTCGAACCGTATCGGCTGGAGATGGGCGCGAAGCTTGTCGTCGACCGCGCCCGAGACCTCTACGCATTTTGGAGCGATAAGCTCGCGCGGGCTATCGCCCCGGCAGGTTCAAACACCACGATCGTCAACCTCGCCAGCGTAGAGTATGCCAAAGCCGTTCTGCCCCACCTCGCGGGCGACGCCACAGCCGTCACGTGCCTCTTTGGCGAGGGTATCCGCAACGGGAAGCCCATCCAACGGTCGACCGCCAGCAAAAAGGCGCGCGGCTCCATGGTGCGGTGGATGGCAGAAAACAAGCTCGAGGATGCAAGCGAACTTACCGCATTCAACATCGGCTATCGCCACGTCCCCGAGCTCTCATACCTAGGCACCCTCATGTTCATCAACGAACAGATGCTCTAGAGCCGGCACCCAACACTGACCCGCTCAGCCTTCTCTATATAACTTGCGGTGGAATAATTCCTATTTGAGCCTTTTTCGCACAATCAGGAACTATTCCACCGCAACTTTTATGAATTGGCTGCTAGGCTCGACACCTATTCTGCTAGACCGTCGGCCTTTGCAATCCCGTTTGTCGAACCGTCCTGATAGACAATCTTGACGTGCTCGACCTCGGACACCGCAACACCCGACGGGGGCTCCAGGCGCCATTCCGTCAGCGCGATATCCATCGTCGTGGGCACATCCCCTTGATCTTTGAGCTTCACCGTCAACGTTTTGAACGTCGCATCATACGTCACGCGTTCGATTTCCTCACCAGGAATAGACCCACCACTCAGCTGCAACTGCACAAACTCATCGCACGGGTACCAATAATCGCCCGGAACGGCGAGCGTATTGGCATTACCGCCAGTACTCCTCACCGTCATAATCGGTAGGCTATCATCAGCCTCGAACTCCCATGCAGCGCCGCCGCGACCACCAAACGTCCAGATACAAAAGGCAATCACCAGCACGGCAAGCACCGCAAAACCGATCGCGACAAGGCCATGGTGCGCACGGCTTTCCTCGGCCGATACATCCCATTGCGTCTCTCGATATAGATGCTTGTCTTCCATGTTCGCCTCCTCACAGGCACGCTCGTTAGGCCAATCGTACCCATTCGAGCTATACTTGAGCCCATTACATAAACGGGGGGCTTGCAGGACAAGACGGCAGGCTGAGATTGGGCGCGCCCGCCCTGACCCGCAAACCTGATATGGGTAATGCCAACGAAGGGAGCCGTGCCAATGAGCACACAGACCGAGCCCAAGCTCGTCACGCAAATCGACTTCGCCCGCGCCGGGCAGATCACACCGCAGATGAAGGAGGTCGCCGAGCGCGAGCATCGCGACCCCGAGTACATCCGCGAGCGCGTGGCCGACGGCCGCATCGCCATTCCTGCCAACATCGTGCACATCAAAAAAGGCATGCGCGCCTTTGGCGTCGGTGAGGGCCTGTCCACCAAGGTCAACGTGAACTTGGGCATCTCGGGCGACAAGGCCGATGCCGCCGAGGAATGGAAGAAGGTCAAGATCGCCGAGGACTTTGGCGCCGACGCCATCATGGACCTCTCCAACTCGGGCAAGACGCGCCAGTTCCGCCAGCAGCTCATCGACGAGACGCCGCTCATGGTAGGTACCGTCCCCATGTACGACGCCATCGGCTACATGGAAAAGCCGCTGGTCAAGCTTACCAAGGACGACCTGTTCGAGGTCGTGCGCGCGCACGCCGAGGACGGCGTGGACTTTATGACCATCCACTGCGGCATCAACAAGTCGGTCACAAAGACCTTTAAGGAGACCGGCCGCCTCATGAACATCGTGAGCCGCGGCGGCTCGCTGCTGTTTGGCTGGATGGAGGTCACCGGTAACGAGAACCCGTTCTATGAGTTCTACGACGAGCTGCTCGAAATCTGCCACGAGTACGACGTGACGATTTCGCTCGGCGACTCCTGTCGCCCGGGCTGCCTCTACGACTCCAACGACGCCACCGAGACCGCCGAGATGATCGAGCTGGGCAAGCTGTGCAAGCGCGCATGGGCCGCCGGCGTCCAGGTTATGGTCGAGGGTCCGGGCCACATGGCGCTCGACGAGATCGCCGCCAACATGAAACTGCAGAAGCGCCTGTGCCACAACGCCCCGTTCTATGTGCTCGGGCCGCTGGTGACCGATATCGGCGTGGGCTACGACCACATCACCGCTGCCATCGGCGGCGCTATCTCCGCCAGCTCCGGCGCCGACTTCCTGTGCTACGTGACGCCGGCCGAGCACTTGTGCCTGCCCAACGCCCAGGACGTGCTCGACGGCCTCATGGCCACCAAGATTGCCGCACACGCCGCCGACATCGCCAAAAAGGTGCCCCACGCCCGCGACATGGACGACAAGATGGGCCAGGCACGCCGCAAGCTCGACTGGGACGCCATGTGGAAGTGCGCGCTCGACCCGGTTACGGGCAAGAAGCGCTACGAGGAGTCCCCCGCCGCCACCGAGGGCACTTGCACCATGTGTGGCAAGATGTGCGCCGTCCGCACCGTCAACAAGATCTTCGAGGGCACCACGATCGACCTCGGCATGGAGGACTAACCCTGTCGCCGCGGCCGCTTCTGGCGGCGAGCTGGTGCCTGTCAATTGTTGACTTGTGAACATTTACTTACACTTGCGTAGAGATTGCATCGCCCGCCCGGGTTCGGCATAGAGTCGGCCCGGGCATCTTTATAATGCTGGCTTAAAGACCCATTTGATTCCGACCGAACAAGGGAGCGAACATGGATCGTAGTAAGGTACCTGCCGTCCTGTCCATCGCGGGATCCGATTCCAGCGGTGGCGCCGGCATTCAGGCCGACATCAAGACCATCACGGCGCACCGCCTGTATGCCGAGACGGCCATCACCGCCATCACAGCGCAAAACACCCTGGGCGTTACCGCCGTGCAGGATATCTCGCCAGATATCGTAGCCGCGCAAATTGACGCCGTTTTTGACGATATCCGCCCCAGCGCCGTCAAGATCGGCATGGTTTCTTCTGTCGAGATTATCGAAGTCATCGCCGACCGCTTGAGCGCCTGGAACGCAACGAACGTGGTCGTCGACCCCGTCATGGTCGCCACCTCGGGCGCGCGGCTGATTGCCGAAGATGCCGCCGAGGCGCTCACCCGCCGCCTGTTCCCGCTAGCGACGGTTATCACGCCCAATATTCCCGAGGCCATGGCACTGCTCGACTATGAGGTCGACTCCGAGCGCACGCAGCAAAATGCTGCCATGCTCCTCACCCGCCGCTTTGGTTGCGCATCCCTCGTTAAGGGTGGGCATCTTGTCAACGAGGCCAACGATGTACTGGCCGAACCCGCGCCACTCGATGACGAGGGCAACCATCTGGGAGATCCACTCACCACGTGGTTCCGCCACAAGCGCATCGAGACCGACAACACGCACGGCACCGGATGCACGCTCTCGTCCGCCATCGCCTGCGCGCTGGCTCAGGGCATGGATCTTGCCGACGCCGTCAACGCCGGCAAGGCCTACCTAACCGGCGCTCTGGCCGCCGGCTTTGACATGGGCAAAGGCTCCGGCCCCGTCAACCACATGTGGCAGTACTGAGACAGTTTGCCGCAGCTCGCTATTGATGCTGAGCAACAGGCAAAACACGCTGAACGTACCGCAACACGCTGACCGTACTTAGGGTTTGGCGGCAACTTAGGATATTCGAGGGATACGAGAAAGGGGCCGTGGCGACGAACCGCCACGGCCCCTTTTGCTGTTATCGCCCGCGGTCGCTCCCGCCCCAGATCAGGGCGAGCGCGACAACCGTGACGAAGCTGCCCAAAATCGCGCCGAGCGTCGCGCCCATGACGAAAGCCATTACCACGGCACCCCGTCGGTGACGCAGACTTGCAGACGGTCGAGCGGCTCACCGTAGAAACCGGCATAATCATCGCCGCCGTAGGTGGAGCCATCGTCGCACACGGTATCGAGCCACCCGGCGCGTGCGGTGGTCTGCGAGCGATACCATGCCTGCTTGTATTCCTCGCCGCTCGGCGTCACGTAGTACATGCGCACGCCGTCGATGGTATGACCGGCAATGCCAGCGCAGCCGTTTACGGTGTCGTTGCGGTCGCCCTTGGCGACCCAGTCGAGCCAGCCGTCCTCGACGGTGTGGACCTGATACTTGAGCGTACCGCGATCAACTCGGGCGCAAAGGAGGTCATGCTGTCGGCACGGGTAGCCCGCGAAGCCGTCGTCGCCGGCACCGAAGTCAGTCACCTCGTCCAGCCAGCCGCCACCCTTAAGGTGCAGCGAGTAGTGTACGGGAACACGGGCGCCAGTGGAGCGAGGGAAACCGCCCGGCGCGCCCTGCGACGCCGAAGGCGCAGCGGGGGTCGCCGCGGGCTGCACAGTCGGCGCGGACGGCTGCGTGCCGCCGACCATCGCGTCGTACCACTCGACGGCGCGCTGCATGTAGTGGTCGCGCTGCGAGCCAGCCAGCTCGCCGGGGCAGGCCGTGGACGACCAGTGCTTGTGCGGGAACACGTTCACCATCCATGCCGGGCGGCCCAGCCCGTAGTACAGGCACAGCGCCGCCACGAGGTGCGCACCGCTCTCGATAGCGGCCTCGTGAACCGTCCACGGGCCGCGCGCGCTGTTGGCGTGTTCGATGCTGATGGTCGTGTCGTTGCCGCCGCCCGTGCCGATGCCGTCGCCGCAAGCGTAGGCGCGGTCGGTGTCGTTGACGTGCTGCACGATGTAGCCGTTGCGGTCGACCGAGTAGTGGGCAGAGCAGCCGTTGGCGCCCCAGATGCCGTTGCACTGGCCGGCGTTGAGGTCGCCCGCCATGTGGTGGATCGTGACGCCCTTGATGCCGAACGGACGGCCCGCCGAGAAGTTGCGCCCCAGAAGCTTGTACTCGTCCGGCTGGACGTTTGCGAAGTCTGCCATTAGTCCTCCTTGATGTCGCCGAGCGCCAGCAGGGCGTCCAGCCATTTGTCCGTGATGCCGACCGATTTGAAGGCCGCGTAGGCCACCTGCACGCCGCCGACACACGCGAAGATGGACGTCACCCACGCCGAGGGATCGGTGGGCACGCCTCCCGCCATGGCCGTGAGGGCGCCGCACCCCGCCGAGACGGCGATGGCCGTCCAGCGGGCGACGTTGCCCGTCATGGCCTTGGTCTTGATGGCCTGCACGATGTAGGGCACCACGAGCACCGTGGCGACCGTGAGGCCGGCCTGGATCATAGTCATTCGATTGCTCCTATCTTCCCGTTTCCTTGTCGTAGAGCAGGTCCACCCTGTCGCGGATGTGGCTCACCTGCTCCGCCATGCCCTGGCTTCGTGCCTGACTGTGCACGAGGTCGTTGTGGAGCACGTCGTTGGAGGCCACCACGGACTCCATCAACGTCTTCATGGCCTCCATCAGTGAGTTCGAGCGTTCCATCTGCGCGGCGATGCGGCCCTCCATCTGCGATCTCTCACGGTCGCGCTGCGCCCGCTCGTCCACCTCGGCCTGCTTACGCTCCTCGCGCTTGAGGTCGAGCTCGCCCTTCCGTTGGTTTTGGCGTTTGTACTCCTCCAGAAATTGTTTTCCGAAGTAAAACGCAACGAGCGTCAGGAGCACGCCGCCAAGCCAAGCCGGTCCGTACGGCGCAAAGAGCTTGAGTACCTCCATCTGGCCTCCTTCCCGTTCTGCAGTGCGGTGGGGCCCCATTCACCGCCACACTGCATGTTCAGGCCTCCGTAACGCCAGCCTACACCGCCGCCATCGTGCCGACGCACACGGCCAGCGGGCCCTGCGACAGGATCACGGCGCGGTCGGTGATGATGCACCCCGTGCAGGAGCGCACCATCGGGACCGTCACCACTGCGCCGTGCAGCATCACGTCGAGCGCCGTGTCGTGGACGCCCACGACCGTGCCGAACTCCATCGTCAGCCGCTTGCCGCCCGACGGCATCGCCGCCGCCAGCCGCGCCGCCGCGCCCTTGATCTCGGCTGCCGAATCGCTCATCGCTCGTACCTCCTCGCCGTGTGCTTTATGACGCAGCCGGCGTCGAGCGTCAGCGTCTGCTTCTGGATTGCCAGCTTGCCGACAACCCCGCCGGTCCTGTAGTTCATCGCCACCGCCATGCACGGCTCGACGGGCTTGTAGACGCTCCTGAACTCGTCTGTGCGCGTCACGGCGCGCTCGGTGGCGAGCAGCTCCGCCGCCTTGCGGTCCGCCGCCGCCTGCATGGCGTCCTGGGGCCAAGGCGTGGCGTTGCCTCCCTCCTCGACCTTGTCGGCGACGAAGATGGCCTCGCCGCCGTCGATGTAGCAGTAGCCCCAGCTGACCTTGCTGTGGTTCTCCGTGGCGTGGTAGGTGTAGCTGACCTTCTGCCACTCGCCAGTCATGGTGAACCCCTTGGTCACCGGGCCAAGCGCCCTCTCCTGATCCCAGAAAGACTGTATGATGCCCGTCGCGCCCTTAGTGCCCTTGACCCACACACTCTGCGTGTAGTCCGTATCCTTCTTGACGCTCGGCCCCTCGTCCTGGCAGAAGCCGACGCGCCCGCCACTCGAGACGACCTTGATGCCGAAAAGCACGCCCACCTGCGGCGAGTCGGAGACGTAGACGGTCTGGATGCTGCCGTGCGAATCGCTCTGTCTGAAGCTCTTATCCAACTTCTTGCCGGTGCCGATGAGGGCGTTGGCGGCGCCCTCGACAAGGTTGGCGTCCTCGGTATCCACGCCCGGCAGGCTGTCGTAGCTGTAGCTCTTGACGATTCGACGACCGACCGAGACGGTCGAGAGGTCTGAATCGGGCGAGTCGTCCACCGCCGTGCCTCGCACCGATGCGTCCTGCGTGCTGAAGTCCACGTGCACGACGTTGCAGACCTCGGCGCGGTTAGTCGATTCGGTCATGTCCGACATGAAGCGCGCATCCCTGCCCTCGGTGAACTCCGCCGAGATGGGCATGTCGGCAGGCTCGACGTAGCGCCTGTAGATCACGTTGCCCATCCGGTCGGTCGCCGGCGAGCGGAACCCGGCCGCCTTGAGGAGCAGGTCCACCGCGTCCAGCTTGTTCTTAGCGTCGTTGTCCCTGCCCACGCCGAAAACCAAGGTGCTGCCCAGAAGGAGGCTGCTAGGGTCGGCGTAGACGGTGAGGCCGACCGATTCGGCTATCTTGACGGCCTCATCAACCAGATTGCTGCCAGCAACGATCACGTACGGCCCGTCGAAGTCGTCGTCTTTGAGCCGCTTCAGGAGGCCGTAGGCATTGATCTGTCCCTCGCGGTAGGCGCCGTCAATGTCCACCGAGTCCACCACGGGCATGAACGTGCCGAGGCACTCGCGCCTCTCGCTGCCGTCCGAGAAGGAGGCGTTGAGGTACACGCGCAGAAAGTCGTTGCCGACGTCGAACTTGTCGGCGAAGTCCAGGGACGCAGTCTCGTAGAGTGCCGTGTTCGCGTTGCGCTCGATGGAGCCGCCGTTCTCGATGTCGCGCACGAAGTCGACTTCGAGCCCCGTCTCGCGCGAGACGCGCACGAAGTCGTAGGAGGCGTCGAACGGCCTCGTCCAGCTATCAGTCATTAGCGGGCTCCTCCCACATCTCCCACGTCGGGTCGCACGAGGCCACCCACGCGCCGTCGGAACGCTTCACGCTACAGCTGAGGCGGGCGCGGAACCGCTCGCCGTATAGATCGCGCACCCAGAAGCGTCCCGCCATGTTCATGACCTCGAGGAATGACTTGTAGTCCTCCTCATCGAGCAGCAGGAAGTCCATGCTGTCCTTGACGTCCCGTTCGTTGATGCCGTACGAGACGGGCAACCCTTCCCCGCCGTCGGCAAAGTGCAGCATCTTGTACCCGTGCGTCACCTTGCGGCTCGAGCCCTTCTTGAGATAGCGCCCGAGCCACGTCCTCTCAGCGCCGGCCCCCCAGTTGAGAGCCACCGCGCGGCTCGCCACGGTCGTCTTGACCCTCGTCGCCGTGCTCACGCCCGTCGCGGCGTAGGCGACCGCGACGTACTCGAACTCGCTGTTGAGCGGAGGCAGCGGGTCGCTCGCGCCCTCGCCCGCCGCAAGGTGAGAGCCGAGCTGCAGGGTCGAGCCGTCGGGCAGGACGCGCGACACGGTGAAGTGGGACGTCTCGGGCGTGTCGTCGCTGTCGGCCTTGCCTGGGAATACCGACAGCTGGCATCCCAGCCTCTCGTCGACGAAGATGTTTAGCGACGGTTTGGCTGGCGGTGCCCAGTCGGTCCGGAAAGTTCTCGAGACGGTGACCGATAGCGACGATCCGGCCGTGACCGTGAGCATGACCCTGTACGGCGTGAAGTTGACGAAGGCGTGTTGCGCGTAGCCCAGGCGGAAGGAGCGCGCGTCCTTGTCCACAGCCCCGCTCCACAGAAGGTTGCCCCTGATGTCGCATAAAGACAGGTACTGTCGGCTGACGCCCGTCTCGTCGGCCACCTTCCACGTGAAGGTATGCGGCACCGCTCGCAAGGTTGCCCCGTCCGCAGCCGGGTCGGTGAAGAATGCCTGAGGCGCGTCCGCCACGGTATATGCCGCCGCGCTCGACCATGCGCCCCAGTCCTCGTCGAGGCCCTTGGTGCGCACGCGCACGGTGTACATGCCCTTGGCATCCGTCGGCAACTTCAGGCTCGTAGCCGAGCCCTCGACCGTCGTGGCAGTGGTGCCCGCAGGTGTCGTGATCTGCACCTCAGCGGAGGCCTGCGCCGAGCCGTCCGGATGGTTGGGCACCCATTCGAGTGTCGCGGTCGAACCCGTGGCGTAAGCCGCCCTGACGCCCCTGATGGACGGTGCGAGCGGCGGGCATATAGTCGTGACCTCGTTTGACTCGGTCCACGGTCCCTTGAGGCCGCTCTTGACCGCGCGGGCGCGGTAGCGCACCGTACCCGCCGGTGCCTCCTCGTCCTCCCAAGAGGCGTTTACGTCCGCATCGACCCACGTCTTGCGCCCGTCGGTCGTGAGCTGGAACTCCCAGCTGTCGACGAAGGCCGGCGCGTCGTGCCCCCTGAGCACGACCTTCGCCGCCTCCGCCTTGACTGCCTCGAGCATGCCGAGCGCCGTCGGCGTGGTGTAGATCGCCGGCGCGCTCACGCCGTAGTCCGATGTGCCGCCGGGGCCCGTCGCCTTGGCCGAGAAGATGTACATGCAGCCCGGCTCGAGGCCGTTGTAGGTGTGGCTCGTGGTGTCCCAGCTAACGGTGCCGACGTCGGTGAACTTCCCCGGGCCGTTCTTCACCACGCCGACGGTCACGGTCGTCCAAGGGTAGTCGCCGTTCATACCCGTGTAGTCGACGTCCCAGCTGACCTTCGCGCTGGTGTCGCTCAGGCGCTCCGCCCTGATGTTCTTCGGCGTGTGCGGCGTGTGGTAGGCGCGGCACGGGACCGTGACGGTGTT
The DNA here is from genome assembly GCA_900541025.1 of uncultured Collinsella sp. Classification (GTDB taxonomy): domain Bacteria; phylum Actinomycetota; class Coriobacteriia; order Coriobacteriales; family Coriobacteriaceae; genus Collinsella. The sequence goes on from UQIL01000003.1 coordinate 89,047, forward strand.
TGATGCGTTGGACGTTCCGTTGCCGAAGCCGCCCGTGACGTTAATCTGGCCAGTGAAGGTGTGGTTGTAGGCGTCGCCGTTGCCGCGCGCGAGCACGACGTCGCGCGACGTGCACTGCACCCATACCCAGCCGGAGTTGTTCGTCGAGTAGACCGAGCCGTTCCACGAGCCGCCCGCCGACGAGCTGCCGTTTGCGTAGCAGTCGATGGCGTAGCGCGTGCCGTAGCCGTGCGTGACGCGGTAGGTCACGGTGGTGTCCGTGCGCCCGACCTCAGCAACGTCCACGTACGCGCACCAGCAGTACTTGCGATAGCCGCTTCCGCCTTGAACCAAGTTTCCCTGCGCCATCCTACGCGACCCCCATCGCCATGCTCTGCTCCACCGCCGCGACGAAGCTCCTGAAGGCAGAGGCCACGCGCCCGTCGACGCCCAGCAGGTCGCCGTCGAGGTAGAGGTTGTAAACGTTGCCGCCGCCCGCGAAGCCCGCGGCTTCGTTGGCGGTCGCCCCGTATGCTCCGCCGCCGGTAACGCTCACACCGAACACGGCGGCCTTCTCGACGTTGCGCACCGCCGACCTCATGGACTTCACGGGCTCGTCAGCCGTGTCGTCGATGCCGAGGGCCGCGCCCTCCATGACGTAGCCGAAAATCTTGCGGAACACGCGCGAGGGCGAGTGGATTCCGAGCAGGTTCTTGGCCGCTTCGATGGCGCCGCCCACCACGCCGGTAATCTTGCTCACGACCACGCCGGCCGCACCGCTGATTCCGTTTGCGATGCCCTGCACGATCTGCGAGCCGATGGACGCCACGCGACCGGTGATTGAGGACAGGGCACTCATAATCGCGCTACCGATGTTTGCGGCGGCCGAGGTCACGAAGCCGACCGCGCCGCGGATGGCGGAGCCCAGGCTGCTGATTCCGTTGCGTCCGATGCTCGCCAGGGTGGACGGCAGGTTCTGGATCGCGCCGCGGATGGCGGACACGATGTTGGCACCGCACGTGCTGACGAAGCCGGCCATACCGGTGATGCCGTTGCCCAGGAACGTGATGGCGTTCCTGCCGAGGCTCAGCCAGTCGAGCGCCGACCACGCCGAGACGAAGGCTGAGAAGATGGCCGGGATGTTGGCTATGAGCGTCGGTATCGCCTGCACGATGCCAAGCGCCAGCGTTACGATTGCCTGGATGCCGGCACCGAGCAGCGTCGGCGCGTTGTCGTTGATCGCGTTGGCGAGGTTCTGCACGATGACCGGTGCCTGCTCGATGAGCGTCGGCAGGCTGTCAGCTATGCCCTGCGCCAAGCCGACGATGAGGTTCGCCGCGCCCTCGGCAAGCACGCCCGCGTTCTCGGCTATGGACTCTGAGAGGCCGGTGAGAATCTGCAGGCCGCTCTCCATGATGGAGGGAAGGTTCTCGGACAGGTACCCGCCGAGCGACGTCATGAGCGACGCCGCCGTCTCGGAGAGGAACGACAGCCCCATCTCGATTCCCTCGGCGAGCCTGGGAACGACCTCGCCGCCCACGTCGGCGAAGCCCTCGGCGATGCCGGGCAGCGATGAGGTGATGTTCTCCTGCAGCGTGGAAAGGTCGCCCTCGAGCAGCGTCAGGCCGTAGACCATGGCGAGGTGCAGAGACTCGAGCGGGTTGTCACCAACCGACCAGATCTCGCCAAGGCCCTTGAAGCGCTCGCCGATCTCGTCCACGCCGTCAGACACGGCGGAGAGGATGTCGCCCATGGGCCCGGGCACGGCTGCCGCTGCGCTGTCGAGCGCCTGCGTGAAAATGTCGACGAACGCCTGGCCGAGCACGGGACCGACCGACGTGACAAGGCTCGGCAGCTGCGACAGCGCCGTGCCGACGATGGTCGCAACGCGCGGGATGACGTTCGAAGCCGCCGTCTCGACCGACTCGACCAGCTCCTCGGTGAGCTTGCCCATATCGGCGTCGTCCTTGCCCAGCTCGGTCAGCCAGTTTTCCCAGGCGGCCTTCGCCATGTTGCAGGAGCCCTCGATGGTCGTCGCGGCCTCGCGCGAGGTCGTGCCGGCGATCTGCATCTGCTCTTGCATCGTATGGATGGCGAGCACGATGTTGTCGAATGAGAGACTCGACTCGTCCACGGCGGAGTTGACGGCGTGCGCGTCCTTGATGAGGCGCTGCATCTCCTCCTTGGTGCCGCCATAGCCCAACTTGAGGTTATCCAACATCGTGTAATTTTGTTTCGCAAAGCCCTGGTACGCGTTCTGGAGGTCCTCCATCGCCGTGCCGAAGGTGTTGGCGTTGTCGCTCATGTCGACCATTGCCGTGTTGGCATACTTCGCGGCCTTTACCGTGTCGCCGCCCAGTGAGGAAACGAGCGCTGCCGAGAAGCCGGTCACCTGCTCCATGTACCGGTTGGCGCTCAGGCCGGCCGTTATGTAGGCGCGGTCGGCGTTGGCCAGCACCGTCGTCTGGGCCTGCTCGAGCTGCTCCCACTTCCCGGAGCACTGCTCGACAGTCTGGCCGGTCATGGCGGCGTAATCCTCGAGGGACTTACCCATGTTGCCGAATATCTTCTGGATGCCGCCGACGTTCTGCTCGTATGCGGCGTATGCGTTCATGCTCATGCCCGTGACGGCAGCGACGCCAGCCCCCACGGCGGCGACGCCCACGCCTACCGCCTTGGCAACGGTCGCTCCGGCCTTGCCGAGCGTGCCCACGACCTTCGAGGCCACGCCCTCGGCCTTGCCGCTGGCCTCGTCCTTGAGGCCGACCTTAATCATCAGGTCGAGAAGGTTCACCTAGACCACCTTCAATCCCATCCGCTCGATGATGTCTGCGGCGATCTCGTCGCCGCCGCGCGTGTCCTCCGCCTCGGACCCATCGCCCGCATCGCCGTTGACGATGCTCAGGAAGGGTTCCTTGAGCCACTTCCCCTGCGCCATGAGGCGCACCGACTCACTCAGGTACACACGGAACGCCTCCCGCTCGTCCCGCTCGCGCCACCGCGCGACCATGTACCTACAGAAAGGGCGAGCACGCCGTGGCCCGACGTACTCGCCCAGACAGAGCCATATGTGAGATGGGTCCTCGGCGGCTATCCAAAAAAAGGAGCCAAAATGTCCTTGATGCCGTCGATGCCGTCGATGGCATCCTTGATGTCGTTCACCCACTTCTTGACGGTGAAGTCGGCCTTGTACTCCTCGAGCGTCTGACCGTCGAGTGCGGCGAGCAGCTTGTAGCTGATCTCGCCGCCCTGGCGCAGCACGTCAGGCAGCAATCCCGCCACCATGTCCACGGCGAGGCCGTTGACCTCGGCGGTAGCGGCTGCCTTCGCGGCCTCGGGGTCGCCTTTCGCCTTGGCGGTCGCCTTGGCCTTGGCCTTGGCGGAGTCGGAGCGGAACTTGGCGTAGGAGGCCTTTGCCTTTGCGCCGAGTTCGCCGTTCATGACGTCCTCCGCCACGTCCGCCAACAGGCACATGGCGTTCTGGAACTCGTCGGCGTTAAGGTTGTCCAGCTTCATGGTTAGGCTCCAATCTCCTGTTTGATATACAGCTCGTAGGGCACGATCTCAGGGTTCTTGATTGAGTAGTGGCCCGTGAACTCGAACGCGAACTGGCCCTTAGCCTTGTTCTGCGTCGTGATTTGCAGACCGCCCGTGTTGAGCGCGTTGATGAGGCGGATGGCGATATAGCCGTTGCCGTTCTCGCCCGAGTAATCGCCGATGAGCCAGATATCGGCGAAGTCCTCCTCCGAGAGCGCGGAGCGCGGGACGATCTTCCCCTCGGTCTCGTCGGCTGCGGCTGCGAGCTTCTTGCCGAGCGCGGTGTTCAGCGTTACGAAGGTGCCGCTCAGCTTGGCCTCGATGCTGTCGATGCGCTTGAGCTCCATCGTGTTGGCGGGGCAGTTGTCGATGTCCTCGCCGTAGTCGATGAAGCTGGGCGTGGCGGCGAAGCTGGTTCCGCCGCTCGTCGCGCCCATCAGCTCGGACTCCGCGACCTCGGCGGTCTTGGGGTTGAAATTCGTGGCGAGCAGGCCCGCGTTGATGACGATCTCCTTGAACGTGTTCTCGGGGATGCGCGTGAACTTAGACATATGACCTCCTAGTAGCTGGTCATGTACTCAATGGTCAGGTTGATGATTCGGCGCTTCACGGCGTTGTCCTCGTCGGCCATGGCGTTGCAGAACGGCTCGCCCTGCATCACCCACATGCCGCCGCCGTCGCACGACAGCAACACGCCCGACAGTCCCAACGCCCGGGCGACCTCCTCGGCCTTGGAGTTGGGCGCGGCCTCGGACGATGTACGGAACCAGAGGTTCACCTCGGAGTTGCACTGCGTGCCGAATGCCGCGGTCGGCAGGTCGTAGGTGATGTAGGGCATCTTCGCCTCGCCCGGCACCGCCGAGTCGCGGTACACGGGCAGCCCGAAGCCCTCGAGCCACGCCTGCAGCGCTGCCGCCTTAGTCGCCATCCGGCACCTCCCACTCCTCCGCGCTGCACTGGCCGAAGCCGAACGACGCGCAGCACGGCGCGGCGCCGTCGTCCGCGTTCGACGTGCAGCGGAATACCTGCCCGTCGGACGCACGCTGGAAGAGGTCGCCGTAGCGCAGCGGCTCGGCGGTCGTCACGGTGTAGACGTTCCTCACGCCGTCGTGCTCCGCGATGCGCGAGGCCGTCGAGCTGTCGCGCACGATCGCCGCCGTGAAGCCGTCGCCGACGGCGAGGACGGTCTTGAAGCCGCCCTCGCCGTCAGGCTCGGTCTTTGCGACGAGCCTCGCGCACGCCACCGCCATGCGCTCGTACAGGCGGCTCACAGCTTTCTCCAAGGGTCGAGACGCGCCTTGAACTGCTGCCGCCACGTGATGGGCGAGCCGTCGCCGCCGACGCGTGTGTAGCTGTAGCCGCCGAAGCTCTCGCTCGCATACGGGCTGTCCAGCTCCTTGGCGTGCTCTGTCTGCCACGCCGCGATCTCGTCGGCGAGGTTGACCACGGCCTGCGGGATGGCGAGCGCCCAGACGGTGCCGACGAACTCCTCGTCCGTGAGGCAGTTGTAGGGCCACGCGTGCAGCCCGTCGTTGAACGTCGAGCCCGTGATGCGGACGTACTGGCCCTCCTTGAGGCCGAGGGCCGCGGGCGGCACGAGGCGGCCGTCCTCGATGCGGACGCGCCCCGTGCGCTTGTCGGCGACGAACCAGTTGCGCAGCGACAGAAGCACCTGCTCGAGCATCTCTGCGCCTATCGCTTATCGGTGATGACTGCGGCGAGCTCGGGGCTGAGGGTCTTGACGCCGCAAAGCATGTCGATGGAGACGGTGTCGGTCTTGGTCTTCTGGTCGTAGCCCTGCACGACGCGCAGGCCGAAGCCGTCGTAGGAGGTGGAGTACGCCTTGGGAGCGCCAAGCGGCATCTCGAGCTGACGGGTCACGAGCGCGAAGGCGTTCTTGTGGAAAGCGATGGACGGCGTGTAGTTGGCCGTCTCTGCCGTGGTCTTCTGCACGTTCTGGTCGCAGTAGAAGTCGAGGCCGTACTTGCGGCCAAGCGATGCCTCCTTGAGGGCGGTGCCGTTGTCGCCGACGGCGGACGCGTTGGTGAACGCCTCGGTGTTGAGCAGGTCGGCCTCGGCCTGAGAGCCGTAGACGAAGCGGCGCTCCGTGGAGGGTGCCTTGGCGTCCACGAGGAACTTGCGGGCGGCGATGATGTCGGAGACGGCGATGGCGCCCTTGGTGTGGTCGACGCGGTTCGTGACGTCCTTCTCGAGCGCGAGCAGGTAGCCGTCGATCTTGTCGGCGAAGGCCTGCATCGCCGGGACGAGGAACTGCGCGGAGAAGTCGACGATGCCCATCGTCAGCTCCTTGGACGTGACGGCGAACGTCACGTCGAGCAGCTTGTCCATCTTGACGGGGACCTTGCCCTCCGTGGCGTCCTGCACCTCGACCTCGGTGGTGAACTCCTTGGCCTCGAAGGTGGCGGGCTTGCGGACGGTGATGGTGTCGCCCACTCCCGCGACGAACTCGGAGGAGTAGTCGCGGTGGACGAGGTTGGCCATGACGGCGTTGGTGCGCAGAACGTCCAGCGCCTCGTTGGCGATGATGTTGGGTGTAAGGATGGTGTTCGACATAGAAACCCCTTAGCCTCTCTGCTCCGCCTTGTACTTCATGTACTCGGCGGTGCTCATTTCGTTGATGTCCTTGCCGCCCTCGCCCTTGGGGGCGTGGGCCACGTCGGCACCCTTGACGGTCGTGGTTGCGATGAAGTCGGCCCAGTCGGCCTTGATGCCCTCGGTCAGCTTGTCCGCGTCCTCGATAGCGCCGTCCTTGACGGTCACGCCCTCGAGGTCGGAGACCTTGAGAACGGTGTCGATGCGCTTGGGGTCGACGCCCGCAGACTTGAGCAGCTCTCGGTACAGGCTGCGCTTCTCAGCTGTTGCCTTTTCCCCAGCGACCTCGGCCTTGTAGTCGTCGAGCTCCTTGCACTTGGCCTTGTACTTTTCCTCGTACTCGCCCGCGCCCTCGCCTTTGGCCTTGAGTGCGTCCAGCTCCTTCTTGTAGCCGTCCGCCTTGTCCGCGGCCTCCTTGAACTCGTCGCGCTGCGCCTTGAGCGCGTTCACGCTCTCGGCATGCTCGTCGATGATCTGGTCGATCTTCTCGTCCTCGATGCCCATTGCCTTGAGCATCTTTCGTGTGAGTGCCAACAGAATCTCCCTTGCTTCGGAATGGGCGGGTTCCCACCTGTTGCCTTGGCGGGGCCCGCGCCGCAATACCTCGCGGCAAGGGTGAGTATCCAAACGGAGTAACGCGGCCCTATGCGCCGCCCCTCAGGTGCTTCTCGAGAATCGCCCGGTACGTGTCGCCGTGGCCAGTCGCCGCCTTGCGCAGGAAGTGCTTGCCCTTCATGCGGGAAGTCCCCTCCTCGACGTACGGCGCGTACTCGACGTTGGTCCCGATGAAGCAGTCGTAGCCTTTGAGTAGGTGCGTGACGGAGTTGCGCAACCTGCCCGTATCGACCGGGCACGTCGCCTTGGCGTAGCCCTCCGCGACGAGGCCTATCTCCTCTAGGCCCGTCTTGTAGGCGCGCAAGAGGGCCTTCTCGACCCGCTCGATGTTGTTCTGCCGTATCTCGATGCACTCGGCGGTATCCAGCTTCGCGGCGTTTACGATCTCCTCGGTGATGAGGGTGCCGTGCCGGCCGTGGTCGCCGACGCCGCCGACGAGCCCGTAAGCCATCAGTCGAGCACCTCGCAGCCGTAGCCAACGCGACCGTCGACGTCCGCCTCGATGGCCTCGATGGCCTGCATCGGCACGCCGGCGCACCCGAGCGTGCAGCCGTCGTCGGGCTCGACCTCGTCGCCGCGCTGCGTGCAGATGTAGGTGTCCGGGAACGTGAAGCCGAAACCGAGCCTCACGGCGCAGTCGCCGCAGCTCGCACATGTGAACAGCTTTTTCATGCCTGCCCCAATCTCTCTGCGGGCAGTGTCGCGCCGCGGTCACGCGGCATGGAAAAGGCCCCGCCGTGGCAGGGCCTTTTGCTTCGGTTCAAGCCTGTTCAGATGTTGGCGGCGAGGAGCAGCGCCGTAGACCGCGCGTCGCTACTCGAAGCGGATCTCCTTGCCGGTGAAGTCGTGATGCCCATCGACGGCGACGTACCGCTCGCCCATATCCATGACGGGGATGGGGTCGTAAGCCTTCCCATCGATTAGGACCCTGCGCCAGTTTGAGCGCGGGAGCTCGGATGAAAGCGCCAGGAGCGTCATGTGGGAGATTTTCGTGCACCCATCAATCTTCATCGTATCCGGCCTCCTTCAGGTCCCTCATGTAATCGGCGAGCGCGGAACGGGTCTGTTCGGTCTCTTGCTCAGGGATATTATATCTTTTCGCGACGCCTAGCAGGTAGTTCTGCGCATCACGCTCGCGAAGAAGCCTCATTACCCTCGCCGGTTTGTCGGAGTAGTCGCCGCGCAGCTGCTGTCTGAAGTGGAACACCTCCTCGAGCACCTCCGAAGTCGTCGCGTCCGAGCGCAGGATAATCGTGTCGCCGATGGCGGCCGCATCGACCTTTTCCTTATCGAGATGGGCCTCCCAGCTGGCGTCGCCCCTGATCACCAAGCCGCTATGTCTCTCAACATAGTTCTTCTGCGAGTTGTACAGGGCCTCGTTCACCGGCTTGCAGCTCGCCCTTCGGAGCTCCGTTTCCGTCGGTTTCTTTCGCGTAAGCGCCGTGTCCAGCACCTTCTGCTGGTCGCCCGCCGACATCTTCCTGAACCCGCTCGACGGTATGCCGTAGTCCTCGAGCTGCCGCGAGAGCCGCTTTCGCGCCTCGGTTCTGGATACGCCGGCCACGTCCAGCTTGCGCTTGGTGCCGGGCATCTCCATGAACTCGGAGATGGTGCGGTTCGCGGGCTTGGCGCCGGTGGCGGCGGGCTTGCCCGCCTTCCATTCCTCGTAAGTCATGCCATCGGGCAGGCGGCTGAAACGCTCGCCGTCGAGCACGTCGAGCCCGTCGCAGCACGCCACCAGCGTGCATCGGCAGTTGCACGTCTCGGCATACGGCGCCTCGGGGTCGCCCGGGTAGCGGCACCCGTTGCTGAACTTCTCGCCGACATCCACCTTCTCGCGGTCGAGCTTTCTGTGGCTCGAGCGCGTGCGCCCGTCGAGCGTCGCCATCCATTCCTGCTGCACCTTGATGCCGAGCCCCTTGGCCCTCTTGTAACTGTCGACGCGCCCGGCGTTCTCCGCCGCCGTCGTCGAGGTCCGCGCCAGGCGCACCGCCGCCGCGCGGTTGGACCCCGCCACGTCCTGAATGCGCTTCGCTATCTTGGGTATCGGCTCGCCTAGCAGCACGCCCTGCGTGATCTGGTTGGCGATGAGCCGCCGGTTCCATGCCATGTCCTTGGCGACGTTGACGGACGGCTTGGGCAGGTAGCTGTCGTGGTCGGTGAGCAGCCTCTGGACGGTCGACGCGTCCTGCAGTGCGTAGGCCGTGTCAACGCCCACGGCGCTCTCGACCTGCCACGTGCCGTAGTTGTAGTTCTCGGCGTAGACCTCGGGCAGCCTGCCCTCGATGGCGGCGGCTGCGACGACGTTCGCATGCGTCATGGCCTCGGCGCACTGCTTGAGGACGATTCGGTAGCGCCTGCCCGCCGCTATCTTCCCGCTTCGCCAAGACCTGTATTGAGCCTTGGTGATCTCGCCGGCCTCGAGACGTTCGCGCATCTTCTCGTCGTCGGCCTCGAACTGCGCCAGATAGCGCTTGAGGTTGTCGTAGGCCGTCTTGCTCGCCTCGCCGTACACTCCCGCCACCTCGCGCTCGAACGCCCGAATCTCGGCGTCTGAGAACTCGTGAGCGCTATCCTTCGCCATGCGCCGCCTCCAATCGTCGGCACGCATGGTCGCCCGCGCATAACGGAAAAGGGCCCCGACCGAAGCCGGGGCCCTTCCCTACTCGCCGTCTGCCTCTAGCATCTGGCGTACCTCGTCGCGCCAGCGCTCGGGAACGCTCTCGAGCGTGCGCTTGCCGCTTTTCACGGCGCGGTAGTAGATCTTCGCCAAGTTACTCACCTCCAACGATGTCGCCGAGCTCGAGAAGGGCCGCTTGCGAGTCGGCGACCTGCTGCTGGAGCGATGCGATCTGCTCCTCCATGCTCATGCCGTCAGCCTCGTGTGCCGTCCAGACGGTGTCAAAGTCGGCCTTTGCGCCATCGACCGTCAGCTCGCCCGTCGGGTCGGTGAAGTGCAGCTCCTCGTAGGTGAACACCTTCACCTTGACGGAACCGCCCTCGCCTCCCTGCTCCTCGCGCTCGCCCTCGGCGATGCCGCGGCGCAGCCAGACGTCGGTCCCCGCGATCTCGACCGTCTCGGGCCTCTCGCCCGTTCGCTCCGACTTCACAACCATATTTTTCCTCCTAACCCACGGCCCTCGCCGCGTTGAATATGCACCGCTTGACGTTCATCTGGTGCTCCATGACAGCCGTTTTCAGCCAGCCCCAGTAAGAGCACACGCGCCTCGCCAAGCGCTCGGTGCGCCTGCGCATGTAGCGCGCGAACGCGCGTCGCAGTCGTTTCCAGAGCCTCTTTCGCAAGTCGACCCGGCGCCCGCGAGCGCACCAGATGCGATAGCCCGCGAAGTCGATGGGCTCGGCGCCGTTGCGCCTCACCTTCCACGGCTTCAGCGACAATCCTAGCCGCCCCAAAACGCGTGCGGCGATGGCCGCGGCCTTCCTGAGCGAGCGCTTTGAGTTGCCGAGATAATAGCCGTCGTCGGCGTACCACACCTGGCATCCCGCGAGCCTCACGCGCTTGCCGCGCCGCTCCTTCGCCGCCTCCTCGACCGCGTGGTACGCGAACGAGATCACGAACGCCGCCAACCGAAGCGACAGGTAGCTGCCGAGGATAAGGACGCCGTTCATCGTCGACAGCAGCGAATGGAGCAGGTAGAGGGCTTGGCTGTTCTTGACGTAGCGCGCCACCAGACCCTCCACTATCGCCGTTTGCATCGAGCCGTAGCAGTTGCGGATGTCGACGTGTACGTGGTAGGCGAAGCGGTGAACCGCGCGCCTGAGCTTGCGCATCCCCAGCGCCGCACCCTTGCCCTTGACGCCGCTCGACACCTGCCAGAAGCCGACCTTGGCGGCAAGGAGCGGCTCGAGTGCCCCAACGCACAGGTAGTTGCACACCTGCCGCTTGATACTCTCGACGCTTATCTCGCGCAGCTTGCCGCTGTTCGGGTCGTGCTTCAGGTAGGTTCGAATCGGCTCGAACGTAAGCGTCTCAGTCGAGAGCTCTAGCCAGATGCGGTCGACGAACGCCGTTTCGGTGCCGTATTCGTCGGCGACGCGCCAGCCGTTCTCCTTGCCGGAGTCGCTTTTCTTCCATCGGTGCAGGGCCTCGACGACGCTCTTGCGCGTGAACTCGAGGCCCTTGCAGTAGGTTTTCATAGATCAAAGCTCTTTCTGTCTGTCATACGAGCGTTCGCCTTGCGGCTACCAGCCCGTGAGCCTTGCGGACAAATTTCACTCAAAGGAGTCAGGCTGAGCCGCGTCCCGCCAGAAAGCGGCGGGCGCGGTAGACACGGTGCGAGTAGAGATTTATAGACAGATTGCCGGGAGACGAAGTTCCAAGTGGCCCTACCGGACCTGTTCCTCGAGTTCGCGTAACGAAGACCGGCATTCGAGCCGTTCCTCAGGTTGCCGAGGAGCTGAACCAGAAACCAGCGCCGCCCTCACCGTGAATCCCTGTTTGGGGTTAGGAGGGGGCCAGCCCCCTCTCAGGGCTACGCCCTGATTCACCCCCGGCTACGGCCCGTAGCAGAAAGCCGGGAGACGAAGTCCCAAGAGGCCCCACCGGACCAGATCCACGAGTACGCGGAACGAAGACCGGCATCCGAGCCGTACCCCAGGTCGCCGAGGAGCAGAACCAGACGGATTGTGCCTTTGACCTTACCGCCGGATGTGTCGAAGTAGAAGTAGTCGCCGACACCAGTCGTCGCCGAGCCGCCGAGCCCCTTTCCCAAGATGAGGCCGTTGACGAACTGGATGTCGAGCATGTAGCCATCTGCCGTCGGCATGCACGCCGCCGTCGGGGTCACCCCGTCCGCCACGGCGTTCTTCTTCTCATTGCGGGTGTCGGGGTTGACCGCGATGCCGAAGCCCGTGCCATCGGAGACGAAGAGCGTATCGCCCATGAACTCCCACAGGCCCAGTCCCGTCTCGACGCCGCCGACCTTGAACGGATGCTTGCCGTCCTTCGCCACCTGGCCGTCACCAACGAGGGCATCGGTGTTGCCCGTGCACCACGGCGTACTCTGGAGCCATGTGTTCACGGTCGTGTCGAACGCCTTGGCGACGTCCATGAGAAGCGCCACGTTGCCGTCTGCGAGCGTCTCCTTGCCGCCGACAACGGCGCCGTCGAACACGTCGTATGCGGCTGCGGCGCCTCGGTCTGGGCACGTGGTGCCCGTGTCGGTGCCGTACATCATCGACGCACCCACGGGAATCTTCGCCGCCTGCTCGGCGGTGACGACCACGCGCGTGACGCCCGTCTCGGCGAGCGCGGGGTGGATCTGGATGTTGAAGTCCGTGCAGCCCGGGAAGTCCACCTGGGAGGACTTGCACAGCGTCTTGGTCAACTGGTGGAAGTTGATATACCACTGATCGTAGGCGCTCATGCCCGAGTAGCCCGTGGTCGCGGTCTTGCAAAGGTCGACGAGCGAGTCGTGCGACGTCGTGCGGTTGGCGACCTTCGCGCCCGAGACGGAGCGCGGGCGCCCGTCGGCGTCGATGCTCATGGGGTATGTCGGCGTCAGCATGTACGGTCGCAGTGTGCCGTCCGGCAGCAACGCCTTGGGGTTCGGCTGCGAGCCGCTGAATCGGCTGTCGGACCACGAGACGAGCAGGTTGCCGTTCGCCAGTACCTCGACCGCCTGCCACACGACCGGCGCGATCTCGTAGACGTTGTTGCCGTGTCCGTTGTCCACACGCGAGAAACCGTAGTCGACGCCGTCGATGGCCTCGACCCACGGCACGCCGTCGGCGTCGGCACCGGCGTTGGCGGACACGTGGAACCACGGGCCGCCCTCGGTGTCGAATGGGTCGACGGCCGCGCTCGTCGCCGTCGCGGGCACGAACTCGGTGGAGGCCACGCGCTTTGCGGCGGCGCTCATCGGCTGGATGTCAGTGGGGCTGCCCGCCGGGAAGAGGAACGTGTACACCAGCCCCGTCTTGTGCTTGTCCACCATCGCGGCGACGCTCTCGTTGGAGTAGCGGCCCGTCGAGGCGTCGCGCTCAAGCGACTTCTGGTCGCCCAGATTCTTCACCGCGCCGACAAGCGCCCACACCGCCTTGTCCGATGCCAGCGGGTCCGCGTACTCGAACCCCTCGGTTGCCTGCTCGGTTGCCTGCGTATCGGCCATTTAGGCACCTACCTTTCGCATCTGGCAAATCTTGCCGTTTACCTTCTTGAGTCCCAGCGCCGTCACGGCAGCCGCCGAGTCGATAATCGACTGGTAGTTCAGGGCTGCCGTCTTGGCGTCCTTGAGCGCCGCCTGCGCGTCGGCGAGGGCCTTGGTCGAATCCTGCTCGCGCTTCTGCTCGGCGGTCTTGCGCCCCGCCTCAGCCTGTTTGCGCCCCGCCTCGTTCTGCCCGCGCTCGGTCTCTTTCTCCTTGCGCACCGCCTCGGCGTCGGCGCGGCCCTTCTCCGCCGTTTCGACAGAAGCCTTGAGCTGCTTGAACTCGTTGTTGACCTTGTTCACGCCAGCCGCCGCGTCCGTCGCGGGCTTCTTGAGCTCCGCGATCTGCTCGGCGGTGAGGTCGCTATATCTCAGCGCGTCGCCCTTCGGCACGCCGACGACCAGCACGTTGCCCTCCATCGCCGCCGTTGCCTCCGAGCCCGAGGCGAGCGTCGTGGCGCGCGCCCCCTTGACCTCGGCGGCGACAGCCCTGTCGCGTGCGGCCTCCGCCGCCTTCTGCGCGGCCTTGGCCTCGTCTCGCGCCGTCTCCGCGTCCTTGATGGTGCGCTGGTCGCTCGGCTCGTAGATATACTCGGCGGGCTTGGCTCGCCTCTTTACGTCCCAGAGCGCCTCGATGCGCGTGCGCCCGCCGTATGCCTCGTCCGTGATGTAGGCCCATGCGTACACGCGCCCAGCCGCCTGGAGCAGCTTGTCGGGAATCTTCGCCTTGCTGCCGGCGACCTCGACCGTGTAGCACGTCCCCGTGGTCGACTTGGCGAAATGCACCTGTTCGCAGCCGACAACCTCGACCTCGCGCCCGGTGTCCCACTGCCACAGCTCGCCGTCAAGCACCTGCAATGCCGCCATCACTCATCACCTTCCTCGTCCTCGTCGCCCTCCTGGGCACCCTTCGCGTTCGCCGCCAGGGCGGGCGGCAGCGCTGCCATGCGCTCCTCCTGCTCCCGCTGCTTGCGCTCCAAAATCTTCGCCCTCTCGTCGGGCGTGATGTTCGGCAGCTTTCGCAGGATCGTCTCGTCGTCCAGCCACTCGGCCTCCAAGCACACGGTCTCGACCTGCTCCTTGGTGTTGCTGATGCGAGTGCGCGTGAACACGGGCGTGTCCTCGATGCCCTGCAATGCGAGGATGTCCATGATACCCTCGCGGATGTGGCGCTCGAACTCGGCGGCCTCCTCGTCCATCGGCTGGTATGCCGCGTCGATATGGTCGTTGGTCGCCCCCGCCGCGATGGTGTGGACGTCCAGCGCGCCGAAGTCCTCGTAGATGTCGGCCTTAATCTGCGCCAGCGTCTCCTTGCGGCCCTCGACGGGCACCTCCTGCGTGTACGGCGTCACGGACTGTCCCTGCTCGGCGTCGACCTCGGCCACGTGCGTCAGCTTGAGCTTCGCCCGCCACAGGTCGAGGTCCCTGTCGTCCATGCCGCCGGCTCCGTTGATGAGCCAGTAGATCTGTGCGCAGTCGCGCGTGTCGTTCACCAGACCACTCTTGATGAGGTCGTAGGCGTCGATGCTCTCGCGCATGCCGACGAGCGTGCTCTGGTGCGCGTCGCCGCCCCAGACCGCCACGATGGGCAGGCGGGAGTAGTTCTCCGCATCGACGGCCAGCTTCATCCCGTCCGCCGGTATCTCCTGATATGTGACCTTGTAGGCGCGCTTGGCCTCGGTCACCTCGAAGTCGAAGCCGCTGCCGCCCGACACCATCTCCGTGTAGCCGTCCTGCTCGTAGAGGGTCGCGTGCCACGGGTGGTCGGAGTCGAGCCGCCAGAACCTCACGCCGGCGTATAGCGCCCCCGAGTACTCGTCCCACACCGGGCAGAATTCGTCAGCGGTGAACACGTCGATGTGGTCGAGGTTCCAAAACGGGAATGACACACCGTGGATGAGCGCCTTGAGCCCCATCTCCATGACGTCGTCGTCGAAGCGGTCGCCAAGCCCCTCCTTGGTCGTGTCCTTGCCGCCCGCCGAGACGTCCACGAAGCTCACGCCCTTACCGAGCGAGTACGTGCAGCGCTGAACGTTTAGGCGCTTGAACAGGTTACTCGCCAGCCTCAGCTTCGAGGCCGTGAAGTCCTCGGCCTCGGCACCGGAGCACGAGTAGATCTTCTGCACGAAACGGTTGATCGTGACGTTGTGCTGGCGGTAGTACTCGTTCGCGGTGACGGCGTTGCGATACATCTCGCTCGACATGTGCCGCTCGATGGCATCTGCCGCGAATGCCGTCGCCGACGCCGCCTTGAGGTCGCCATCGGTCACCAAAGGCCCCTTAGACAAGCCGCTACCTCCCTTCAAAGAATGGGTTTACCTGCCGTTTCGCAGGCTTGTACATGCGCAGTGTTGCCACGCCGTAACGGAGCGCGTCGCAGCTGTGGTCCTCGACCTTGACGGGCCTGTCGCCGTCCGCCTTGGCGTCCCAGCAGTAGCCGCCGAGCTCGCCTATCAGCCCCGTGCAGGCGTCGGAGATGCGCACCGTGCCGTTGCCCAGGCACACATCCGTCTCTCGTATGCCGTCCGCGACGTCGTTGCGCCCATTTTTGGTCTTGAACCCGGCCTGCCGCATCGCGGCGATGAAGCTCGTGGCGCTCGGGTCGATGATGAACGTGGGCGGCCTGCCCAGCCCGCGCACGAAGTCGGCCATGTCGGCCACGTAGTCGGCGTCCGTCTTCTGGTGCCCCGTGTCGCGGCCCGAGTAGCGGTACTCGTCAACCACGTGCCACACCTTGCCGTCAAATGCCCACAGCAGCGCCGCGAAGGCGTTCTGCGTGCCGTAGTCGCAAGACACCGCGTACTTGGCGGCGCTGCCCGTATACCGGCTCTCGAGGGCACCATCCCACCCGGGGTAGACCAGACCCTCGGCCAGCGTCCACTTGCCCAAGATGTAGCGGTCGTAGTACACGCCGCTGCCGTAGTCCTTGATGAGGGCCTCAATGACATCCGGTGCCAGCGCACCGTCCCAGATCGTGTAGTCCTGCCTGTAGATGTCGCTGTCGCCGTCGAGGAACCGCTTGAACCAGTGGTTCGGGCTGTCGGGGTTGCAGGTGCCGTCGAAGCGGCTGTGCTCGCAGCGCAGGCGGCTCTTGAGCATCTGGAACACATCTTCGCTCCACGTGGCGACCTCGTCGCCGTAGACCCACTCGAACGTTGCGCCCTGAATCTTGGATACGCTTGTCTTCTTATCCGCCCCGAGGCAGTAGACCTTACGCCCGAATATCTGGGCCGTGTTGTCCCGCCCGATCTGGCTGACGACGTCTTCGCTGTAGAGCGAGCGCATCGGCTCGAGGATGTTGCGCTCGAGCGTCGAGCGGGTGTTCCCGATCATCACCGCCAGCCCCTCGCCCCTCATGGCGAGGAGCCTCTGCGGTATGGTCACGGCTATGTCGACGTAGCTCTTGCCCGAGCCCGTCGCCCCGCACTTCACGTTGTAGCGGTGCGTGCAGTTGGCGAGGTACTCGCGCTGCATCCTCGTGAGCGGCATCGGCTACTCGTCCCCGCCGATTGAAGACGGCACGGACAGCACCAGCTCCTTGGCGGCCTTGAGTACCGCCGTGTCGGTGGTATCCATGATGCGCTGCGCCTTGGCGTACTCCTGCGGGTACTTGCGCTCCAAAAGCCACGCCGCCGCCTGCCAGCTGTCGCCGCTCGCGTCCATGATGCGGCCCACGAGCGTCGCCTTGCGCTCGACCTCGGCCTTTTTTAGAACGTGACACAGTTGACGCTGATTGTCTGTTCTGGGGTGGTTGATCCAGCGGCTGTACGTCTCGCGTGCGACCCCGAGATATGCGGCGATGTCCCTGTCGGTCATTCCGGCACGGCACAGGCGGACGGCATCCTCGATGCCCTCCTTGGTCAGTTTTTCACGCCCTTTTCCCGCCACAAAATCACATTTCCGCTGGTAGATAGCCATATGGAAACGCGAACGTTCCCACCTTTTTACGCACGTGGACAAGCGCGTGCGTTTGCCCACGAGCGTAAAAAGGGGGTAACGTTTAAAGAAAAGGCCCCGGTTTCCCGGGGCCTTTCGGCTACTCGACCTTTGTCGGCTTGATTCCGATTGCACCGGCCAGCCTCTCAAGCGTCTCCGTCCAGTTTCTGACGTCTGTGCGCGGCCTGACGTATGCGGTTGCTCTCCGCCTCTTCCTCGAGCCGCCTCTTCCGCTCCGCCAGATAGCACCCCTTACACAGCCTCCACTTCTTCGCCTGCGCCGACGTGTCGAACACGGGCCGCGCGTCGCACACGATGCACAGCCCATCCGTTCCGGTCGAAAAGCGCCCGTACCGCTGCCGCGCGTGCCTCACGGCGCTCGGCGTCACCCTGAGCTCCGCCGCGATCTCCGCCGCCGTCCGCTCCGGGTGCGCCTGCATCCGCCCTATCATCTCATCCGTCCACAGGACGTAAGATGAGCGCCCCTTCCGGAGCGCCCACTCGTCCCTCAACGGATGTGTTGACTTTGTAGATGGGCTTTTTGGCCCATCTCCTACAGGTAGCCTACACGCCATTCGCATACCCCCATCGCGCTCGGTTTGCTTCGACCACCATACCAAGCGCCGGGGACTACCTCACGCACGGCGCTCGATTATCGCCCCGCACTTCGGGCAATGGACGGCTTCATACGCAAGCATGTCCCCGAAGCCGATATGCTCCCAGATCTGCCCATCCCATCCGCAGTCGGAACAATGGAAGTAGCCGTCGGTCATCCGCTTGCCTGGGATAAACGGGTCTTGCTTGTGCTCAACAAGGTCGTGGCACATCGGGTGGTCGATCAGGTCGGCGATTACAGCCACGTCCTCTTGGGGACACAGACAGTGTTCGGAACCGACCACGGCCCCATGAACACGTAACCACCAATCGCCAAGTGACCACCCGGGCTTGTATGAGATTTCGCGTAACTTCTTCGCCACCTCGCGCCGCTTCTCATCATTGACCATCTGCAGCCTCCGTTTCCTTTATGCGCTGCTCTACTGTCTCCGCGATGTTCCTCTCCCAGACGGCGAGTTCGCGCATCGTCCTTTTATGTCCGTTCACAACGGCCTCCTTGAACTGGATAATGTGCAGGAGCTGCGCCAGCGACGGGTCGTCCCCTAGGCCGTGTGCCTCCGCGCGTTTTTCCAATTCGGCATAATCGGAAAAGTTCATCAGTTCTCACCCCTCAGCTTGTGGATGCGGTCGGCGATGTCACGCATGACAATCCTTTCGCAGGTTTCGCCTTTGTCGGAAATGCACGATGAGCAGTCGCACGCGCTTTTGCCAAAATAGGCGCAGGCTTCATAATTCAGCGCGTCCGCGCCCCTGCCCAAGTCCTCTTCCAGCTTCTCCCATGTGTCTGGCGTGGTGAGGTACACGAGTGCCGGATCGAGTGCAAATCCACGGTCGGTAATCGCACGCCATTTGTTCGACCATCCGTCACTCAAATCAAAGTCCGTGGTGAATGTCCAGCGCACGATGCTATATACGTTCCCGACACGGTTGAACAGCGCCACGGTATCTAGAGGTATCTCTCGTCCCTCGGCATCTCTCGGCAATTCGACACTCATAGCCCAAACTCCTCGTAGTCGCGGCACTCGTCGCGCTCGTCCTCGCAGTACAGCAGGTTTCCCATAAGCCACGCCGCGGCCCACTTCGCCAGGCGCCAGCGCCCCTCCTTGCGGTCGGGCGCCTCCGCGTCGTAGGCGCGCTCGAACTCGAGGTGGCAGTAGCCGTAGTCGACGTGGATGTCGCTGCCGCAGAAGTGCCTGCAGTTCCCGCACATCCTAGGCTCGCAGGCCCCGCCGAAGTGGCGCTCAATGGCGGCGTCGGTCACCCCCATCGGGTAGCCTCCGACCCTCGAGTCACTCATCGCACTCCACCGCCCCAGCGCTCTCGTCGAGCAGGTCGATGGCATCCCCGACGGTCGCCTCGATGCTCGTCAGCTGGCGGCGCAGGTTCTGCACGAGGTTCGCGTCGGCGACCTCCGCCCTTCCCGCCTCGTAGGCGCGCTCGATCATGTCGGTCACCGCGACCTGCATCGCTGTGTCGTTGTAGCCGCGCCTGACGCGATACTTCCCCAGGTAGGCGTGCGCCCTGTCCTGCGGCCTGCACTCGCGGTCGAAATGGAACACCTCGACCGCGTCGGCCTTGATCTGATCCAAAGTCTCCATCACAAACGTCCCCTCTCTCGGTTCCTCTCGTTGCAGCGCTCGATTGCCGCGTCCACGTCCTCCTGCGTGAACCCCTCGGCATCGAGCAGGCTGACGACCGCCTGGACCACGTCCATGCACTCGTCGATAAGGCTCTCGCGGTACTCCCTGCGCGCCGTCATGATCTGGCTTTGGCGTATGCCGTCGTGTAGCTGCCACACGCCGAACACCTCGGCCGCCTCCTCGAGCGGCTTGAGCGCCTGCACCCTGGGTTCGTCCGGCTTGTCGAACGCCCCGAACTCGAACCTGTATCCGTCGCGCATCAGATGCGCCTCCCTTCCGCCAGCGCCGCACGCATGGCGTTGATCTCTCGGCCCGACTCACTCCTCGTTCCGAGGTACACGTCCACGGGCCGCTTGCTCGCGTCCCTTCGCGCCACGTTCTCGCACCACCCGCAGCAGTACCTCTGGTTCCTGTACGCCGTGCGGAACCGCCTGCCGCACTGCCCGCACACGAGCACGTAGCCCCCGCGCCTGTCCAGCGACTCAGCCCTCATGTCGCGCCTCCCAGTAGTTGCACCTCGCGAGCCCCTGCGTGGCGTGCACGAAGTCGGGGCAGCGCATGCACGTGTACCGTTTGCGGCCCTCGCCAGACGCCGTCATGACCGCCTCACTCACGGCGCAGAACCCGCACGTCTCGCAGCGGGCACTGCGCGGCCCGTCGTCGTAGATGCTCGCGGACCCCTTCGGTCTGCCCATGTTCTCGCTCCTCTCGTCGTCCAAGCTCATGACGCCCTCCTCTCGCATGCGGCCCTCGCATCCAACAGACGCCGCGCGTCCTGGTACGCCTTGAGCGCCACCGGATCGGCGGTCGTCCCCCTCGGGGCCTTCACCTTCGCCGGGTCGATGCCCGGATGTTCCTCGCGCCACCTGCGCTCGAGCTCCGCCCTCGTCT
This sequence comes from uncultured Collinsella sp., assembly GCA_900541025.1. GTDB lineage: Bacteria > Actinomycetota > Coriobacteriia > Coriobacteriales > Coriobacteriaceae > Collinsella. The sequence continues at coordinate 109,040 of UQIL01000003.1, forward strand.
GCTCGGGCGTCCTCGTCGGTTTGAACGTGGCGGCCTGAATCTCGGCATCGGTCGGCTTGCCGCGGGCATGGGCCTCGGCGTCGAGGCGCTTCTGGTTGCCGTTCCACAGCATCGCCGCGGCCTTGAGCGAGGTCACGGGCATCCCGTTCGAGCGGATCCAGCCCTGCGACTCGTAGTGCGCCCAGAACTTGTCGGGGTCGCCGCTGATGCAGTTGGCAGCGAAGTACGCGCGGCACTCCTCGAGGGTCGGCGGGGCGAAGCTGTCTGCGTCGCCGCCGCCGCGCGTACCATCAACACAAGCTAGGCTAGGTAAAGCTAAGCTAGGACAGGTTAGGTTAGGGTTTTCGCTTTCGGAAACCTCGGTTTCGGGTTCTGAAAACCTAGGTTTCCCGTTTTCAAAACCTTGGTTTTCGCTTTCGGAAACCTCGGTTTCGGGTTTTTGCTCAGGCTCGGGTTCAGGTTCCGGCTCGGCCTTGGCCTTGCGGGGCCTGCCGCCCTTCTTGGCCTGCTCTCGCTTGTTCTTGGAGTTGTCGATGGCGTTCTTGAGCCCCTTGAAGGCCCTCTTGACGCTCTTGGGCAGCTCGATCTCGACACCGTGAAGACCGTACATGAGCACCGCGTCCGCGAGCATCATGCGCTCCCTCATGTCCTCGGGGTCGTTCGGGTCGTAATCGTCGTAGAGCTCGGCTATCGAGCTGGCGAAAACCGTGAAGTCGTTGGCCATCAGAACCACCCCCATAGAAGCGAAGAGAAGAACAGAAAACCCGCGGAGAAGGAGGCGGCGAACAGGGCCGCCTCCCAGTGGTCGCGGATGATGTCGGGTACGTGCCTCATCAGAACGGCACGTCCTCGTCGTAGAACTCGGACTGCGGGACCGCGGCGTAGGCCTGCTGGGCGCTCCACTGCGGCGCTGCCTGCGCCCGGGACTGCACGGGTACCGTGTCCGCGAGGCTCTGCTGCGGCTGGGCCTGCGTCTGCCCCTCACGGCGCACCATGACCTCAATCTCGTCGACGATCACCTCGAGCTTGCTGCGCTTTTGGCCATCCTTCTTCCAGGAGCTGTAGCGCAGCTTGCCCTCGATGGCGACCTTCATCCCCTTGGCAAGGAATCGCCCAACGGCCTCGGCGCGGTTGCCGAACATGGTGCAGTCGACGAAGTTGGGGTAGTCCTCCCACTCGCCCGTCTGCGCGTTGCGGCGGCGGCCGTTTACCGCCACGCCGAAGGACAGGACCTGCGTCCCGCCCGCCGTGGCGCGAAGCTCCGGGTCGCGGGTGAGGTTGCCGCTGATGTTCACTCGGTTGATGCTCACTGCCCGTCCTCCTTCGCGGTCATGTGGCTCTTGATTGCCTCGACGAGGCGCGGCCCCTGCATGTAGCCCAGGCCGCTCACGCGGCGACCATCGGGGATGTCAAGCGCCTTGACGATCTTCTGCGCCGTGACCGGGCCGATGCCCGGGAACGAGCGGGCGAACTCCTCGACCTTGAGCTTTGCCGCGATGGGTGCCTCGATGGCGACCTCGGGCGGGATGTTCCCCGCCTTGCAGGCGGCCTTGAACGCGGCGCGCTCGCGGCGCGTGTGGATGGCCTTGGCCATCGCCTCCTTGCGCTGCTCCGGCGTTCGGAGCGGCGGCAGGTTCTTCTCCTCCATGTCCTACATCCTCTCTACGTGTCCGTGGATGCCGTTCTCGACCATGACGGCCCTCACGCGGCGAAGCTCGTCCGCCGTGGCGCACTCGATGACCACGCGGTAGCCCCTCTGCGGTGCCGAGGCCGCATCCTCGGCCACATCCGGCTCGGGGCGCGACGGCACCACCCGCACGCACCTCGGCACGCCCAAGGGCGGCTGAGGTTCCTCGACGGGCATCGGCTCGGGGTCGGGCGGCAGCGGCGCGGGCTCCGGCTCGGGCTC
>UQIL01000004.1 GCA_900541025.1 uncultured Collinsella sp.
CTTGCGTTTGGCGGTCAGCCGTCGGCGCGCTTACACCAACATTTCCGACGCGATCTCATTTAGCGCCCTCGGTGTCTCCACATCCTCTAAAAAAGTTCTTAAAACAGCCTTAAAGATTTTGGGCATATGCGCAGGCAGCGTACAATACGCATGTTTGACTATGGCAAAAGTAGAGTTTCGGGGAGGGGTGCGCCATGGAGGTGCTGGTTGTTGGCAACACCGCATATGTTGACGATGACTTTTGCTCCAAGGCGTTCCCCGGGGACCACGTTAAGGTCGTAGCCGCGCAGGACGCGCGCCGCGACGAGTCGTCGCCCCATGCCTCGTGGAAAGAGCTCCTCCAGCACCTGGACCAGGCCTACGAGTTTGACCGCGTGGTCTACCTTTCTACCTACCTCACCCCGCATACCGAGACCTTTGGTGACATCGAGCTGCTGCGCTCTGTGTTTCGCGCCTGTACGGGCCGCAATGTGCAGTTGCTGTTTATTGCGGGCCCCGCGGGTGCAGAGGGCGCCAGCCATGACGACGATGCCACGACCGCCAGCGGCGCCCAGACGGGCAAGGGCATTATCGCCCGCGCGGCCAACGACCTGTGCCGTCACTATGCAGCCCGCGACGGCATCCAAGCCAAAGTCCTGCGCGTGCCGTATTTGTATACCGCATCGCCGGCATTAACCGACCCATTTTTGGTGCCGCTGTTCGAGGCGTGCTCGGGCGGTTCGGTCGCGCTTCAGGGTGCGGCAGATGCGCCGTTTCCCCTGCTGTGTGCCGAGGAACTCGCGGTGTTGGTGCATCGTATCTTTGACAGCTGGGATGCCAGCTTTGAGACGCTCGACGTAGCAGACGCTTTTGGCCATACGACGGGCGAGCTGGGCGAGGCGCTTCAGGGGCTCTTTCCAGAACTCACGGTTGCCTATGGCGAGTCGGCTGGCTACGCCCTGCCCGCGGACGATACCGTTCGCGTGCGCTACGGCTGGTTCCAGCGCTACGATCTGCTGCGCGACCTTTCGACCATCCAAGCTCGTTGGGCCAACGCGCGCACCAAAAAGACCAATCCGCTGCGCGCGGCCATCGACCGCATTCAAATGCGCACGCTGCCTATTAAATGCCTGGAGACGGGCGTTGCCTGGGTCTTATTCGAGGTGCTGGAGCACCTCTTCTCCCAATCGGCCCAGCTCAACGTGCTCGATTATCGCTTGCTCTACGTGGTGCTGATCGGCACGCTGTATGGCCTGGACTTTGGCTTGGTCGCGGCGCTGCTGGCTTCGATTGGCCTAGCGGCGAGCTACTTTACCCAGTACGGCTACACTTTCCAGGGCCTGTTTTACGAGCCGTCCAACTGGCTTCCGGTTATCGCCTACTTTGTGGTGGGCGCCGTGTGCGGCTATGTTCAGCTGCGCAACAGCGAGGCCATTAAGGTAGAGCGTGACGAGAACGAGCTCGTGCGTAATCGCAATATGTTTCTCACACAGCTCTACCACGATGCCATCGAGGGCAAGCGCGCTTACAAACGCCAGATTGTGGGGCGTCACGATAGCTTTGGCAAGATCTTCGCCGTGACGCAAGAGCTCGACGTACTCAACCCGCGCGACATCTACCGCAAGTGCTGCGAGCTGCTGGGTGAGATTTTGGATAACGACACGGTAACGATCTATCACGTTTCGGGTGAGTCGTTTACTCGTTTGGTCGCCGCGAGTCCGGCAATTTCTGGCGATGCGCTGCGTTCGTTAGCGCTCGACGATCTAAAGGCCATGATGGGCGGCGAGGACCGCTCGGGCTTGTGGGTGAACCGTAAGCTGGTGCCGGGGCTTCCCATGTTTGCCTACGTGATGGAGCGCGACGGGGCGCCCGCGGTCTTTATCTTTGTGCGCAGCGCGGCCGAGGGCCAGATGACGCTCTATTACCAAAACCTCTTCCGTATTCTGTGCGGCTTGGTAGAAAGCGCGCTGGGTCGCGCTTTTGATTACGAGGCCGTGGCACAGGGCAAGCGGTGCATTGCGGGCACGCGCGTGCTCAATCAAGATGCCTTTGCCCAAGAGCTGCTGGCAGCTCAGACGCTTGCGGACAACAAGATGGGCAGCTATTTGCTCCTGCGCGTGGTGCCGGGGTCGGATCCTGTTGGCGAGCTGGTCGGGGCAATTGGGTCGACGATTCGCGAGAGCGATGCCGCGGGTCTGGTCAATGGCGACATGCTCTACCTGCTCATGCGCCAGGCGAACGATGGCGATCTGCCCGTGATTCAGACGCGCCTGGCCGCCAAGCATATCACCGTCGAGCACGTCGATGGTGAGGCTGCAGTGGCGCTGCTGCAACAGATTGCGTCCGCCCGCGAAGACGAGGGGGAGAGCGCTTGATTTCGCTCGTTATCGCTGCGGTGTTGCTACTGATCCACACGCTGGTGTGTCTGGTACTATCGACGCTCGTAAAACTAGGCATGCTGCCGGTGCGTGGACACATGTTGCCTGCGATGGTTCTGGTTCCGCTGTGGGGCCCGTTGCTCTTGGTGCTCTGCGCGCGTGGCGAGGCGTTTGGCGACGCGCTTGAGGACGGCACACTGGAATCGCTTCGCTTAAACGACGAAATTCGCCGCGGCATGCAGGTGCAGGTACGCGAGGGCGATGCCGGCGTGGTGCCGCTCGAGGAAGCGCTGATCGTCAATGACCCTAGCGATCGCCGCCGTCTGATGCTCTCTATGCTCACCGAGGACCCAGATGCCTATCTGGCGCAGCTGCAAGCAGCCAAGCTCAACGATGACGTTGAGGTGGCGCATTATGCCGCGACGGCCGTGGCACAGATTTCCAAGGAATCCGACCTTAAGCTGCAGCAGCTGGAGCGCGCGTTTAAGACCGATCCCAGTACGGAAAACCTGGACGCGTACTGTGACTATCTGGGCGAGTACCTTGCATCCGGACTGGCCGAGGGTCGCGTGGCGAAGATTCAACGTCAGCAGTACGCGCGGCTGCTCGCGCGCCGTTGCGAACGCGAGGATGGGGCTGCACTGCGTATCCGTTATGCAACGGCGCTGGCCGATGCCGGCGAGCTGGACGAGGCCGAGGCCGTGATTACGCAGCTTGTGGCCGAGGTGCCGGACGATCAGGAGGCTTGGATGCTCTGCCTGCGCTTGGCTGTGATGCGCCGCGATGGCGAGGCTGTGCAGCAGGTGATTGACGCGATCGACAACCAACATGTGTATTTGAGTGCCGAGAACCGTGAGCAACTGGCGTTTTGGTGCGACGGAGGGGAGGCCCGATGAGTCTGGTACATCGTGTGCGCGACCATGCGGGTCGCTTTCGCTGGATGGGGCTGCTCGTGGTATGGGCGGTCTTTATCGCTATGGCCGCCGTGCTGTTAATTGAGCGCGCTGGCGTGCAGTACAGTGCGGGCCAGCATAAGCTGGGCATGCTTGCCGCCAACGATGCAGTGCCGGCCTCCTCGGCGATCTTTGGCCAAAAGCCCACGTGCTTGGTTATTTCCGACTCGGACCAGGACGGCGTTGACGACGTCAGGGACCAGTTCGATCAGATTTTGCTCGACATGAAGATCGCGCACCGCGATGTGGATATTGCCACCGATGGCGCGGATGCGATCCCTTCGCTCACGTCGTTTGACCGCGTGATTGTGCTCATGCCCTCACTCGACGGGCTCGGTACGCATCTGGGCGACCTGATGAGCTGGGTGAATGCCGGCGGCTCGCTCATGCTGGGCATGACGCCGGAGAACTCCGGCTATCTGCAAGCCGTTGCGCCCAAGTTTGGCATCGATACCGTGGGATATGAGTACACGACTGCCGAGAGCATCGTCCCGAGCAAGGACTTTATGATCGGCGGTGGGCAACGCTACGAGTTTTCGGACCCCTTTAAATCGTCCCTGCTGGTTTCGCTGCGCGAGACGGCGCACGTGTGGGCCAAAACCGGCGACACGGGTGCGCCCCTTGTTTGGTCGAGCGATTGCGGCAGCGGTCATACCGTGGTGTGTAACATTGGCATTTACAGCAAGGTCATGCGTGGCTTTTACGCTGCGGCGATCAGTCTGTTGGGTGATGCCACGGCCTATCCGGTCATCAATAGCGCCGTGTTCTACTTGGACGACTTTCCGAGCCCCGTGCCTTCGGGCGACGGCACCTACATCAAGCGCGACTACGGCCTTTCCATTGCTGATTTTTACACCAAGGTGTGGTGGCCCGATCTGCAAAAGCTCGCGCAGAAGTACGACATTCGTTACACGGGCGTGATGATCGAGAACTACGAGGACGTTGTCAACCAGGTCGAGCCGGCGCGTCAGGCGGATACCACGCAGTTCCGCTACTTTGGCGGCATGTTGTTGCAGATGGGCGGCGAGGTGGGCTTTCACGGTTACAACCATCAGCCGCTGGCGCTCTCGGATACCGATTACGGCACGCTGTACGACTACAGGACCTGGAAGAACAAGGAGACGCTCGTCGCGGCGCTCAACGAGCTCATCGCGTTCCAAGACGAGGTGCTGCCCAACGCGCACGGATCGGTCTACGTGCCGCCGTCGAATATCCTTTCGGCCCGCGCGCGCCAGCTTATCGGCACCGATGTTCCGCGCATTAAGACCATCGCCAGTACGTATTTTGATGACGGCACCGATCTGCCCTATGTACAGGAGTTTGGCGTGGCGAGTGATGGCATTGTGGAGCAACCGCGCATTGTCTCGGGTGGCATGGTCGACGATTCCTACATGCGCCTGGCCGCCGTGTCCGAGCTCAACATGCACTTCGTGAGCACGCACTTTATGCACCCGGACGACCTGCTGGATCCCGATCGCGGTGCGAAGGAGGGCTGGGAAGTCTACAAGGGCGGCCTGACCGACTACCTGGATTGGCTGACCACGTCCGCACCCGACCTGCGTAAACAGACCGGCTCGGAATGCTCGGGTGCCATCCAGCGCTTTTCGTCCGTGACGGTGAGCGTGGATACCAGCGCGGATGCCTGGACGCTTAGCCTGGGCAATTTCCACGACGAGGCGTGGCTTATGTTCCGCGCCAACAATGGCGAGCCGGGTGCAGTCACGGGTGGCGAGATTACGCATCTGACGGGCGACCTGTACCTGCTCAAGGCAAACGACAAGACCGTGACCATTGAGCGCAAGGAGGGTGGCGACTGATGAGAATCTGCTTGGTGCTCGAGGGCTGCTACCCCTATGTGCACGGCGGCGTATCCACCTGGATGCATGGCTATATCCAGGCTATGCCTGAACATGAGTTTGTGCTGTGGGTGATCGGCGCGCATGCTGCCGATCGCGGCAAGTTTGTCTACGAGCTGCCCGACAACGTGGTCGAGGTGCACGAGGTGTTTTTGGATGACGCCCTGCGCCTTTCGGGCGAGCAGCACGAAGCCAGCTTTAATGACCGCGAGCGTGAGGCGCTGCGCCGCCTGGTGTCGCTCTCTAATCCGGATTGGGACGTGCTGTTCGATATCTTCCACCGCCGCCGCGTGCATCCGCTCTCGTTTTTGCAGAGCCGCACGTTTATGGACATCTTTTGCGACGTATGTCTGGCCGAGTACCCCTACACGCCCTTTGCCGACGCGTTCCACACCATGCGCTCTATGCTGCTGCCCGTGCTTTTCCTGCTGGGCAGCGAGGTGCCGGTGGCTGATGTATACCACGCGATTTCGACCGGCTACGGCGGCCTGCTGGCAAGTCTTGGCTCCAGCATGAATGACGCGCCGGCGCTGTTGACCGAGCACGGCATCTACACCCGCGAGCGCGAGGAGGAGATTATTCGTGCCGACTGGGTGGTGCCGTCGTTTAAGGACCGCTGGATTCGCTTTTTCTATCTGCTGTCCGAGGAGATCTACCGTCGCGCCTTCCGCGTGACGAGTCTGTTCCATAACGCTCGCAAGACGCAAATCGACATGGGCTGCGATGCGGACAAATGTCTGGTCATCCCCAACGGCATTCAGTTCGCTCGCTTTAAGGACATTCCCTTAAAGCCCGATGACGGCTGGGTGGACATTGGCGCGGTGGTGCGTTTGGCGCCCATCAAGGACGTCAAGACCATGATTTACGCTTTCTTTGAGCTGCATGAGCGCCTGCCGCACGTGCGCCTGCACATCATGGGCGGCGTGGACGACGAGGAATATGCGGCTGAGTGCCATGCGCTTGTCGACACCTTGGGCGTGCGCGACCTGATCTTTACCGGCCGCGTGGACGTGGTTGAGTACATGGAAAAGCTCGACTTTACGATCCTGACGAGCATCTCCGAGGGCCAGCCGCTGAGCGTGCTGGAGTCGCTCGCCGCGCGTCGCCCCTGTGTGACGACCGAGGTCGGTTGCTGTCGCGAGCTGCTGGAGGGCGCACCGGGCGACGACTTTGGCATTGCCGGGTTTGTATGTCCGCCCATGTATCGCAAGGGCTTGGCCGATGCCATGGATCGCATGTGCGCGAGTCGTGCCCGTCGTCTGGAGATGGGGGAGCGCGGCCAGCGCCGCGTGGCCACGTATTACCTGCACGAGCAGATGCTCGCCAACTACCGTGCGCTCTACGACGAGACGGCGCGCGCGTTCGGTTTACCCAAGAAGGAGGTGTAGCCCATGGCTGGAATCGGTTTTGAGCTCAAGCGCCTCTTTAAGCGTAAAGGCCTGTTTGCCACGATGCGCGCCTATGGCTATGCCGGCATCGTGTGCACGGGACCTATGCTCCTGGGCGTGTTGCTGCAGGTGGGCATTCTGGTGCTGTGCGGCATGTGGGGTGTGGACCGTGCCAGCCAGGACCTGCTGGTTTGCATGGTGACCTATACGCTGCTGGCGTCGCTTGTGCTGTCGAGTTTTTTCTCCATGCCGGTCACACGCTTTTTGGCCGATATGCTCTTCGCCGAGCGCGAGGATGAGATCCTGCCCTCGTTTTGGGGCTCCAATGTCATCATGCTCGTCGCGGGCACCGTGCTCTACGGCGTCTTTTTGCTGTTCTCGGGCGCCACGCTGCTGCAGGGGCTGCTGTGCCTGTGGCTGTTCAACATCATGATCGTTAACTGGAACGGCATGAGCTACCTCACGGCTATTAAGGACTACCGCGGCATTCTGTATAGTTTTGCCTGCGCGATTGCCGTGGCTTGCGTATGCGCGCTTGTTGCGCTGACGTTGGGCCTGCCGCCGGTGGAGAGTTTGCTGGCTTCGATCGCCGTGGGCTACGGCGTCATGCTCGTCTGGGACGTGGTGCTGCTCTACCGGTATTTTCCGCAGAGCGACTGCGACCCCTGGCTCTTTTTGCGCTGGCTGGACCAGTATATGCCGTTGGCGTTGACGGGTTTGTTTACTAACCTGGGCCTCTTTGCGCACTTGGTGATCATTTGGGCTGGGCCCATCGGCGTGCAGGTTAAAGGCCTGTTTTACGGTGCGCCCTACCACGATGTGCCGGCGCTCATCGCGTTTTTGACCATCCTGGTCACGACCGTCAACTTTGTGGTGTCGGTCGAGGTCAACTTTTATCCGTGCTACCGCAACTACTACAGCCTGTTTAACGACGGCGGCGTGGTGGGCGACATTATGGTTGCCGAGGAGGAAATGCTCGCCACGCTCAACCGGGAACTGCGGTTTTGTGCGCTCAAGCAGCTGTTTGTGACGGCGGCGGTTATCTCGCTCGAGACCACGGTGCTGTCGGCCTTGCCTCTTGGCTTTAATAACCTGATGCACGGGTATTTCCGTACATTGTGCGTGGGCTACGGCCTGTATGCCGTGGGCAACACGATCCTGTTGATCTTGCTGTACTTTACCGACTACAGGGGCGCCGTGACTGCCTCTGGTCTGTTTGCGGGTGTGGCGGGGCTGGCGACGGGTATCTCGCTGGCATTTCCCGTGCAGTTTTACGGCTTTGGCTTTTTGCTGGGCGCAGCGGTGTTTTTTATCGTGGCGCTGCTGCGACTCGATACCTATACTGCCAACTTGCCGTATCGTATCCTGAGCCAGCAGCCTATCGTGGCGACAGGCAAAGAAGGCTGGTTTACCGAGCTGGGCCGCATGCTCGAGCATGTTGAGGGGCGCTATGAGGAACGGCGCATAGAGCGGGAGCCACATGGCGCGTTTGAGCGCACGGTGGCTCGCGTGTATCGAATCCTTTGGGGAGGTTCTGATGATCGATAAGATGATGTCTCGCCGCTGTCTGATCGAGGCGGCTGCCGGCGCGCTGTTGCTTTCGGGCTGCTCGTCTCAGGACGAATCCTCGACTAACAAGGTCAAAAAGCAGGACAAGATTAAAAAGGCCGAGGCATCGGACAGCACTAAGCACCTGCGCGATAAGGACGAGCTGTACGAGGTCTACGACGACTCAGGCATCGTGACCATGTACCTGACCGTCTCGCGCGGCAACAGTTCCGAGAACACCGATCACTCCTGGGCTGAGATCAACACGTACTCGGTCTACGACTATCAGGCAATGGATGTCGAGCGCTATCAAGTTTTGGGGCTGCTGCAGGCCGGCGACGATAACGGTCCCGTGGCGGGGGAGGTCGGTTACGGCGAGGAGGCGCCCAATGCTACGGTGCAGGTGCGCGGTCAATCCTCGAGCAAAGGCGTTCAGAAGAACTATAAAGTCGAGCTTAAGCATGGCAAGGGTACGTGGCGTCAGCAGCGTTCCATCGCGCTCAATAAGCATATGAGTGAGGGTCTGCGCTTTCGTAATAAGATGGCCTACGACCTGATTCGCGGGATTCCCCAGATGATGGGCCTGCGCACGCAGTTTGTGCATCTGTGGGTGTGCGACCAAACCGAAAAGTCGAATGATACGTTTGCCGACTACGGCCTGTTTACTCAGGTCGAGCAGCTCAATAAGACGGCTCTTAAGGCCCATGGGCTCGATAAAGACGGGCATCTGTACAAGGTGAACAACTTTGAGTTTGAGCGCTATAAGGATATTATTAAGCTGGCTGATGACCCATCGTTTAATCAGGCGGATTTTGACTATCTGCTGGAAACAAAGGGTGATTCCGACCATTCGAAGCTTATCGAGATGCTCGATGCGCTCAATGATGATTCGCAAAAAATCGATGACGTGCTCGTAACGTATTTTGATTCTGAGAATCTGGTCTATTGGATGGCGTTTCAGATTCTGACGGGCAACTGCGATACGCAGAATCGTAACTTCTATTTGTATAGCCCGCTTAATTCCAAGGTTTGGTACTTCTTGGATTGGGATAACGACGGTATGCTGCGCAAGCGTGAGCTCGAGATTCAAGACCATACGGATTATTCGAGCTGGGAACGCGGCGTCAGCAATTACTGGGTCAACGTATTGTTTCGGCGTGCCTTAAAGAGCAAGTTGTTCCGTCGCGAGCTTGACGACGCCGTCAAGGACATGCGCTCCTACCTAACCGAGACGCGCCTGACCAAGATGATCAAGCATTATCGCGAGGTGACCGAGTCCCTGGTATTTGCATCACCCGATATCGACCACCTGCCCGTGACCAAGGACGAATACGAGCAGATTGCCGCGGCGATTCCCTCCGAGATCGAGGAAAACTACAAGAGCTATCGCGAGAGCTATAAGAAGCCCATGCCGTTCTACATCGGCGTGCCGCAGATCGAGAACGGCAAACTGCGCATTAACTGGGATGCGTCTTACGACTTTGAGGCGCGCGATATTCGCTATACCGTGGAACTGGCGCGCGATTACGCCATAACCGACGTGGTTTTTAAGGCCGAGGACGTGTTGCTGCCCGAGGTGACCTGCGATGCGCCCGATACCGGCCAGTACTTTGCGCGCGTGCGTGCTACCAACTCCGACGGCTATACGCAGGATGCGTTCGATTACTATGTGACCGACGACGGCAAGCAGTACGGCATGAAGTGCTTCTACGTGCAAGATGGCGGCAAGGTCGTGGAGGACACGTATGCGGAGGGCTAGCACGCTGCTTGAGCACTTGGCGGCTCCGCCCGAGCGCAGCACGCAGGAGCGCTACCGCCACGAGCTCAAATATCTCATTAACGAGGGTGAGCACGCTGCGCTTGCCTGCCGCATGTCGCCGGTGCTTAAGCTGGACAAGCATGCGCGCTCGGGCGGTTACACCATTCGCAGCCTGTACTTCGATGACTATTGCAACTCGGCGTACGAGGAAAAAGATGCTGGCATTCTCATGCGAAAAAAGTATCGCGTGCGCATCTATAACGGCAGCGACAAGGTGATTAAGCTCGAGCGCAAAAAGAAGTACGGCAGCTGGATCTACAAGGAGGACGCGCCGCTCACGCGCGTCGAGTTTGAGCGCATCCTGGCCGGCGAGTACGACTTTTTATTGACAAGTCCCCACCAGCTGTGCCGCGAGTTCTACATCGAGTGCATCTGCAACATGATGCGCCCGCGGACCATCGTGGACTACGAGCGCGAGCCGTGGGTGATGGATGAGGGCACCGTGCGCATTACGTTTGACATGAACGTGCGTGCCGCGGTGGGAAGCTTCGATATCTTTGACGCGACGCTGCCCGCGCTGCCGGTCCTGGAGCCCGGCAAGCTGGTGATGGAGGTCAAGTTTACGGAGTTTTGCCCGCAGCTCGTGCGCGATATGGTGCCGCCGGGCGCGGCCGAGCTTACGGCGGTCTCCAAGTACTGCCTGTGTTACGAAAAGACCGCCTACCTGCGCGGTTTTAACTACTGGGAATCGGATTTTGAGAACCGAGGGGATATTTAGACCATGAGCACCAGGGACTTTTTTAAGAACTCCGTCTTGGAGGCGTTTGGCCAGGTCGACCCTGCCAAGATCGGCCTTTCGCTGCTCGTGGCGCTCGCCATGGGCATCCTGATCTATTACGTGTACAAGCGCTTTTTTACCGGCGTGGTGTATTCGCGTAGCTTTGCCGTGACGCTCGTGGGCATGTGCGTGCTTACCTGCATGGTCACGCTCGCGATCTCGACGAACGTGGTCATCTCGCTCGGTATGGTCGGTGCTCTGTCCATCGTCCGCTACCGTACGGCGGTCAAGGACCCGCTCGACCTGCTGTATCTGTTTTGGGCCATTACCACGGGCATTACGGCCGGCGCCGGCATGTATGCGCTCGTGGGGCTCACGGCGGTGGTGATCGTGGTGATGATCGCCGGCTTTGCGAGCCACCAGGACAAGTCGCGCGTGTACATGATGGTCATTCACTACACGGGCCAGACCACCGGCGACGATATCGTGCGTGCATTTGGGCGCACCAAGTTCACCGTTAAGTCCAAGACTATGCGCGGCGACAAAGTCGAGATGGCCGTGGAGGTATTCTCGGACGGCGTGGACATGCCCTATGCCGACGCGATTCGCACGCTCGATGGCGTTGAGGACCTGACCCTCATCCAGTACAACGGCGAGTATCATGGATAACTATGTTCCGGTGTTCTAACGAACGCCGGACCGCTCGACGCTGCGCGGGCATCTGCCGGGCGATCTGCCGCTCAAACCGTCGCTCGCGTACATGAAGTACGCTTCGCTCCTCTTTCGCGGCACCTCGCCACGGCAGCTGCCCGCTCGCTAGCTATCCTCAACCTGGAAAGCTTATTTGGTTCGGTTTTAATTAAGGGATGGTGCCGCGTGGACGTGCAACAGCTAGAAGAGGCCTGGGCTATAAGGGCTGGTGCGCGTGAGGCGCGTCTTGTTGCGGCCTCGCATGTGCCGGCGGCGCTGTCTCTGTTGGGGATTGTGCGTCCTGGTGACCGCCTGGTGGCCTTTGCGGACGACTTTGCCGATGCGTTTGCGCGCGGCTTTGATGCCTGCGACGTTGTGCTCGTGGGGGAGCCGTCGGTTGCGGCGTTTACCGCCGCGTCCGAGGGCTTGGATGCTTCGTTTGATGCCGAGGGTCCGCACCTGTGGTGGTTCGTCAACTCCATCGGCGGGTTTGGTCTGCGCGTGTCCGATCTGCGTGCGCTGGGTCGGGCGGCGCGTGAGGCCCGTGCGCTGCTTGTGGTGGATAACACCGTGGCAAGCGTCTTTGGGTGCGATCCGCTGCGTTTGGGTGCCGTCCTGTCGCTCGAGGCACTCGACCGTGTGTGTGCCGGCGAAGCTCCGCGCAAGCTCGTCGCCGTCTCGGTGGCGCGCTCGCAGCTCAAGCGCCATCGCGTGGATGCCGCCGCAGAGTGCGCACACGCGTTGCTTGCGGACTGCGGTGCGTCTGTGCTTGGCCTGTCTGCCGAGGAGACCGACGTGCTAGAACGCGGGCTGTCCTCGCTCGATGCTCGCATGCAGGCGCACTTCGATCGCGCCCGTGCGCTGGCCGAGTATCTGGCTGCTAACGAGATGGTGTGTAACGTTCGCTATCCTGGGCTGGGTTCGCATCCCGATCATGCGGTTGCAACGGGAATCCTCGAGCACGGCTTTGGCCCGGCGGTTGAGTTTGACCTTATCGAGCGAAGTGCGGGTGAGCTGTTCGACACATTGCCGGGGGAGTTCAGCACGTCGCCCGCCGGCGGCGCAACGACACGCCTTTCGGCCCCACGCGGCAAGCAGAGGGGAACCATCCGCCTCTTCGCCGGTACCGACGACCCCCTAACCGTAGCCGCCGCCCTAGACAACGCCCTCCGCAAATTAGCTACTCTTTGATGCTGGCGATGAGGTCGTTGGCTCTGGCGGCGATGACGTCGTTGATTTCGGCCTGCAGTGTCTCGTAGACTTCGATGGCTCGCTCGCCGGCGGGGGTGAGCGTGGATCCGCGGGCGCCGTCGCGTTCGATGAGCTTGCAACCCAGCTGCTCTTCGGCCTCATTCACGATGCGCCACGCTTTGGAATATGCCATGCCCATGCTCTTGGCGGCGCGGTTGAGCGAGTGCTCGCGGGCGATACCCTGCAGCAGCAAGACGCAGCCGTGGCCGAACACGCCCGGCAGATCTTTGTCGCACGACTGAATGACCAGTTTTGCCGTCGTCTTGTACTCCATGTGCTTCACGTCTCTCCGCTAAAGTGTTTGCTGGGCAAACGCAAAGCCTGCGTCAAACCCTCGTGTGCTCTTTCTAAACCATGCATTGTAGCAGTCAAAGTGCGTTAAGATACTTCCCCAGTATTGGGCGCCCAAGGTTGGGCTGGGTCCTACGAGGCCTGCAGCCGACCGGTCGCATGGAAAAAGGAGAAACATGGCTACGTTCTTTCCCGGTGAGTCCCACACGTTTTCGGAGTATCTGCTGGTCCCTGGTTACTCGTCCTCGCAGTGCATCCCCAACAACGTCTCTCTTAAGACGCCGCTGACCCGCTTTAAGCGCGGTGAGAAGCCGGCAATCACCCTGAACATCCCCATGGTTTCCGCCATCATGCAGTCCGTCTCGGGCGTCGACATGGGTGTCGCGCTCGCTACCGAGGGTGGCCTGTCCTTCATTTACGGTTCCCAGAGTGCCGAGTCCGAGGCCGCTATGGTCAAGGCCGTCAAGGATCACAAGGCCGGTTTCGTTCAGTCCGATTCCACGCTGACCCCCGACATGACTATGGAGCAGGTCATCGAGCTTAAGGAGAAGACCGGCCACTCCACCATGCCGGTCACCGACGACGGCACTCCCAAGGGTAAGCTCCTGGGCATCGTCACCAGCCGTGACTATCGCCCCAGCCGCGATGACCACCAGACGAAGGTCTCCGAGTTCATGACCCCGCGTGAGCAGCTCATCGTGGGCGACAAGAACATCAGCCTCAAGGTTGCTAACGACGTCATCTGGGACAATAAGCTCAACGCCCTGCCCATCGTCGACGACTACGATCACCTCATGGGCATCGTCTTCCGCAAGGACTACGACAGCCACAAGACCAACCCCAACGAGCTGCTCGACGGCGACAAGCGCTACATGGTTGGTGCCGGTATCAACACCCGCGACTATGCCGAGCGCGTGCCGCTGCTCATCGAGGCCGGTGCCGATGTCCTGTGCATCGACTCCTCCGAGGGCTTCAGCGAGTGGCAGAAGCGCACCATCGAGTGGATCCGCGCCAACTACGGCGAGGACGTCAAGGTCGGTGCCGGTAACGTTGTCGACGCCGAGGGCTTCCGGTTCCTGGCCGACTGCGGCGCCGACTTCATCAAGGTCGGTATCGGCGGCGGTTCCATCTGCATTACCCGCGAGACCAAGGGCATCGGCCGTGGCCAGGCCACCGCGTTGATCGACGTCTGCCGCGCCCGTGACGAGTACTACGAGGAGACCGGTGTTTACGTGCCCGTGTGCTCCGACGGCGGTATCGTCTACGACTACCACATGACGCTCGCCCTTGCCATGGGTGCCGACTTTATGATGCTGGGCCGTTACTTCGCCCGCTTTGACGAGAGCCCGACCGAGCGCGTCAACGTCAACGGTCAGTACATGAAGGAGTACTGGGGCGAGGGTTCTGCGCGTGCCCGCAACTGGCAGCGCTACGACCTGGGCGGCGCCGCGAAGCTCAGCTTCGTCGAGGGCGTCGACTCCTACGTTCCCTACGCCGGCTCCCTCAAGGACGGTGTGGGCGGCACACTCTACAAGGTCAAGTCCACGATGTGCAACTGCGGCGCCCTTTCGATCCCCGAGCTCCAGGAAAAGGCACGCCTGACCTTGGTCAGCTCCACCTCCATCGTCGAAGGCGGCGCCCACGACGTTGTCGTGAAAGACTCTCAGCAGTCTGTGTCCTACCGCTAAGATAAGAGCTGCACATAAAGGTTGAGTATCAACCACGTTATTTAGATAAAGCGAGATGCCTGCAAGTCGCAGGCATCTCGCTTGTCGTATTTGCTATCATCATGCGAGTTAACGATGTGGCGGGGCGTTCTTACCTTTGCTCGCTGCAAGTTCCGCACGAGCCGAAGAGCACTTAATGTGCTCTTCGTGCGAGCAGGACTGTCCGCAGCAGCGAGTAAAGGTAAGAACGCTCCGCCCCAACCCAGCTAACAAAGGAGCTGATATGTGCGATTGCACAGATCATAAGGATAAGATCCCTGCCTACGACGCGCAGGCCATTGAGTCCCGGTGGATGAAGGCCTGGGAGGACTCCAACCTCTTCGCGGTCGACACCGACGCTAGCAAGCCCAAGAAGTACGTGCTCGAGATGTTCCCGTATCCGTCGGGCGACCTGCACATGGGCCACGCGCGCAACTATACCATCGGCGATGCCATGGCCCGTCAGGCCCGCATGCGCGGCTACGACGTGCTGCATCCCATCGGCTTCGATGCCTTTGGCCTGCCCGCCGAGAACGCTGCCATCAAGCACAACACGCAGGCTGCCGCCTGGACGTATAAGAACATGGACCAGGCGCTCGCCACGATGAAGCGCATGGGCTTCTCCTACGATCTGGATCGCATGGTCAAGACCTGCAGCCCCGATTATTACCGTTGGGGTCAGTGGATCTTTGAGAAGTTGTGGGAAAAGGGCCTGGTCTACCGCAAGAAGAACCCGGTCAACTGGTGCCCCACTTGCAAGACCGTTCTGGCCAACGAGCAGGTCACCGAGGGCAAGTGCTGGCGCTGCGGCACCGAGCCCGAGAAGCGCGACCTGGAGCAGTGGTACTTCAAGATTACCGAGTACTCTCAGGAGCTGCTCGATGACCTGGAGAAGCTCCCCGGCTGGCCCGAGCGCGTCAAGCAGATGCAGGCCAACTGGATCGGTCGTTCCGAGGGCGCCGAGGTCGACTTTACCCTGTGCGACCAGGATGGCGAGCCCATCGAGGGCGACGAGGGTAAGATCACCGTCTTCACCACGCGAGCCGACACGCTCTTCGGTGTCTCCTTCTTTGTCCTGGCTCCCGAGTACGCTCGTCTGCACGAGCTCGTCGAGGGTACGGAGTACGAGGAGGCCGTGACCAAGATCGTCGAGGACTCCAAGCATATCTCTGCCGTCGAGCGTGCCCAGGGCACCCTCGAGAAGCACGGTGCCTTTACCGGCCGCTACGTGGTGAACCCGGTCAATGGCGAGAAAGTCCCCGTGTGGGTTGCCGACTACGTCGTAGCCGACTACGGCACCGGCGCCGTCATGGCCGTTCCCTGCGGCGACCAGCGCGACTTTGAGTTCGCCCGCAAGTACGACCTGCCGATCGTGCCGATCATCCTGGACGATGACGACCGCGCAGCCGTCGAGGCTAACGGTGAGACCATCGATACCTTCCATGCCGAGACCGTCGACTGGGATTGCGCGCACGCTGCCGAGGGCACGCTCGTCCAGTCCGGTAAGTACACCGGCATGCGCGGCGGCAAGCACTCCGAGGGCGAGGCTGCGATCGTGGCCGACCTCGAGGCCATGGGCTGCGGTCGTCGCAAGGTCGAGTTCCGTCTGCGAGACTGGCTCATCAGCCGTCAGCGCTATTGGGGCAACCCCATCCCGGCCATCCACTGCGAGCACTGCGGTATCGTGCCCGTGCCCGAGGACCAGCTGCCGGTAACGCTGCCCGAGAACCTGGACCTGGGCGCCGGCGAGACCCTCGCCGAGTGCAAGGAGTTCTACGAGACCACCTGCCCGGTCTGCGGCCGCCCGGCCAAGCGCGAGACCGATACCATGGACACCTTTACCTGCTCCAGCTGGTATTACCTGCGCTATACCGATCCGCACAACACCGAGCTGCCCTTCTCCAAGGAAGCCGCGGACCGTTGGATGCCCGTCGATAACTACATCGGCGGCATCGAGCACGCCATTCTGCACCTGCTCTACAGCCGCTTCTTTACCAAGGCGCTGCGCGACCTGGGTCTGCTGAGCGTGGACGAGCCCTTTACCAACCTGCTGTGCCAGGGTATGGTCAAGGACGAGAACGGCGACACCATGTCCAAGTCCAAGGGCAACGTCGTGCCCCCGAGCTCGGTCATCGAGCCCTACGGCGCCGACACCATGCGCCTGGCGATCCTGTTTATCGCCCCGCCCGAGAAGGACTTCGACTGGGATCCCAAGGCCGTCGAGGGCGCCAACCGCTTTATCAAGCGCGCCTGGCGTATCGTGTGGCAGCTCGTCCAGTCCGGCGACGCCAACGTTGCCTTCGACAAGTCCGTGCTCGACGAGACCGCGATGAAGCTCTACCGCGAGCGTCACCGCACCATCGCCAAGTGCACCGAGGACTTTGACCGCGGCCAGTTCAACACCGCGATCTCGGCCGTCATGGAGCTCGTCAACGCCGCGAGCGCCTACCTCAACGCCACCGAGGGCGCATCGCGCGACAAGGCGCTGTGCTACGGCGTGGCCAAGGACATCGTGAGCGTCCTTGCCCCCATCTGCCCGTTCTGGGCCGACGAGCTGTGGCACGAGGCGCTCGGCTGCGAGGGCAACGCCTACACCGCCGCCTGGCCCGAGTTCGACCTGGCCGAGTCCATCGAGGACACGGTGCAGATTGTCGTCCAGGTGCTCGGCAAGGTCCGCGGCCGCATCGACGTGGCCCGCGATGCCTCCAACGAGGAGATGCAGGCTGCCGCCGAGGCCGCTGTCGCCAAGTGGACCGAGGGCAAGACGGTCGTCAAGGCCATCTGCGTGCCCGGCAAGCTGGTCAACCTGGTGGTCAAGTAAGCACTGCGCGCTTAACTGACGCATAAAAGACGAGGGGCGATCCGGTTGGGTCGTCCCTCGTTTTGCATGTATCTGCCTAGTTGCCTTCGGCCAATTGTCCTATTCTTGTGGAGAACCTGTGCGCACGCTGACCTGCGGGTTTGCGTTGTGCTTGCACGTTTGCGCAGGTATTGCTATAGTTTGCTTGGAAATGAAGTTGTAATTGAAAGAAGTGGGGTTTCGGCCCCGCTTCTTTTTTGTATGGATGGAGGTGCCGCAATGGTCAAGACCAAGACCGAGCAGGCGATCATCGACGCGCTCGAGGCCGTCGCTCCCCAGCACGATATCGACATCGTCGACGTCGAGCTCGTGGGTGCCACCAAGGCCCCCTGCGTGCGCGTGCGTATCGAGGGTGCCGAGGGTCAGAGCCTGTCGCTCAACGACGTCACGGCCAACACCAAGTGGGTCGGCGATGTGATTGAGGAGCTCGACCCCATCTCTTCGAGCTATACGCTTGAGGTGTCGAGCCCGGGCATGGCGCGCCCGCTGCGCCGTCCGAGTGACTTTGCCCGCTTTGTGGGCGAGAACTGCGAGCTCACCTCCACCGCCACCGAGGGCCGTCGCAAGTACGCCGGCAAGATTGCCTCCGCCACCGAGACGAGCGTGACCCTCGAGCTCGAGGACGGCGAGTCCGTTACCCTCGATTTCTCTGATGTTAAAAAGTGCAAGTTGAAGCCCACCTACGACTTCAAGCCCGCGAAGGAAGGAAAGTAAGATGGCAGCATCCGACATGATGTCCGCCCTGATGGAGCTTTGCCAGGAGAAGCACATCGACCAGCTCTACCTGATCGACCGCCTGGAGCAGTCGCTCGCCAAGAGCTATGCCGAGATCCTGCATCTTGAGTGGGGTGCCAAGGTGACCATCGACCGTACCACCGGCAAGATCTACGTCTACCGCCTGGAGCCGATCGATGATTCCATGGACGAGGAGGGCAACTTCACCGAGTTCGAGGAGATCGACGTCACCCCCAAGAACACGAGCCGCATCGCCGCCCAGCACGCCAAGGCCGAGATCAACGCCATCGTGCGTAACTCCGCCCGCGAGCAGATCTACGAGGAGTTCTCCGGCCGCATCGGTGACCTCATCAGCGGTACCGTGCTTCAGTCCACGCCCGACTTCACGATCGTCAAGATCCGCGAGGGCGTCGAGGCCGAGCTTCCGCACTTCGATCAGCGTCGTTACGAGAACGAGCGCAACGAGCGTCCGATGGGCGAGCGCTACCTGCACAACCAGCATATCAAGGCCGTGATCATCGACGTTCGCGACCCCAACTCCAACCTGCAGCCGGTTCGTGGCGAGCACAGCCGTCCGCCGATTGTCATCTCCCGTACCCACCCCGAGCTCATGCGTCGTCTGTTTGAGCAGGAGGTGCCCGAGATCTATGAGGGCACCGTTCAGATCAAGTCGATCGCCCGCGAGCCCGGCCAGCGCTCCAAAGTCGCCGTCCACTCGCTCGACGACCGTCTGGATCCCGTGGGCGCCTGCGTCGGCCCTAAGGGCAGCCGCGTTCGCGCTGTCGTGGGCGAGCTCCGCGGCGAGCGCGTCGACGTCATCCTGTGGGATGCCGATCCTGCCGTCTACGTCGCCAACGCCCTGTCGCCCGCTAAGGTCACCCGCGTCCTCATCGACGAGGAGAAGGCCTACGCCGGCGTCATCGTTCCCGACGACCAGCTGTCCCTCGCCATCGGCAAGGAGGGCCAGAATGCCCGCCTCGCCGCGCGCCTGACCGGCTGGCACATCGACATCAAGTCAGAGACGCTTGCCGCCGACATCCTCAAGAACGTTCCCGTTCACGAGGAGCCCGCCGCCGACCTGATCGGTGACGAGGAGGACGAAGACGTCCGTCGCTGCGAGTACGTGTCCGAGGACGGCATCCAGTGCCGCAACCAGGCTCGTCCCGGCTCCCGTTTCTGCGGTGTCCACGACACCGACGCCTTCGATGATGCGGAGGACCTGATCTAGCGCGCGGTCGCGCCGGGCAGGTCCCGGCGCATCTCCCACGCTCGTTCAGTCTCTAGGCACCCAAGGTGCCAGAAAGGGTAGGTGAAGTCATATGGCAAAAGTCCGTGTGTCCACCCTGGCCAAAGAGTTCGGCATGACCTCCAAGGAACTGATGGGTCATCTCGCCGATATGAAGATTCCCGCTAAGTCCGCTTCCTCCACCTTGGAGGACGCCTATGTCGCCATGGTTCGCAAGCAGCTTGCCTCGGTGATCGAGGCCCGCGCTCAGGAAGTCGAGGCCGCCAAGCAAGCCGAGGAGCAGGCAGCTGCCGCTGAGGAGGCCGCCCGCGCCGCCGAGGCCGAGCGCGAGCGCATCGCCGCCGAGAAGGCACGCGAGGAGGAGCGCCGACAGTTTGCCGCAGCCCAGGCTGCCGAGGAGGCCGCCCGCGCGGAGGCCGAGGCCAAGAAGAAGGCTGAGCAGGAGCGCCTTGCTCGTGAGAAGGAGGAGGCTGCCCGCGAGGCCCAGCGCCGCGCCGTTCCCGCTTCCGACTCCGGTTCGCGCTTCCGTTCGCTGCTCGACCAGATCGCCGCACAGGAGACCGTGCTCAAGGAGAAGAAGGACGCCGAGGACAAGGCCAAGGCCGAGCGCGCCGCTGAGCGCGGTAACCGTCGTGGCGGCAACAACGACCGCCGCGGTGGCCGTCGTAACGATCGTAACGCCTCCGACAACAACTCCGAGCGCAACGCCTCTGAGAGCCGTCCGCACAGCCATCGCACCAACGCCAGCAACAACGTCGCTGCCGGCATGGACTTCCCCAACCCCGATAAGCAGGGCAAGGGCAAGAAGCGCAAGGGCGGTCATAACAACGAAGAGGACCACTACAGCCGCATGGCTCGCGAGGCCGAGGAGTACAGCCGCGAGAAGGTGCTCGAGGAGGCCCGCGCCGCCGTTGAGGAGGCCTCTCGCGAGTCCACCGGTCGCCGCAAGAAGCGCAAGGAGAAGCGCGAGCGCGAGGCTGCCAAGGCTCAGGAGGAGCGCAAGATAGAGGAGGCGCTGGCCCAGGGCGTGAACCCCGAGGACCTCGATGCCATCAAGGTCTCCCAGGGCGTTACCGTCCAGGAGCTTGCCGAGGCGCTCGACGTTCCGGCCAACGACATCATCAAGCGCCTGTTCCTGCTTGGTACGCCGCTCACCATGACGCAGTCCATGTCCGACGACCTCGTCGAGCTCGTTGCCGACGACCTGGGCCGTCAGATCAAGATCATCACCCCCGAGGAGGAGAACACCTTCTCGTTCTACGATGATCCCGCCGACCTTAAGCCGCGCGCCCCGGTCGTCACCGTCATGGGTCACGTCGACCACGGCAAGACGAGCCTCCTCGACGCCATCCGTCACACCGGCGTCGCTGCCGGCGAGGCGGGCGGCATTACGCAGGCCATCGGCGCTTCGCAGGTCATGATCAACGACCGCAAGATCACCTTTATCGATACCCCTGGTCACGCCACCTTTACGGCCATGCGTGCCCGTGGCGCCAAGGTGACCGACATCGTCATCCTGATCGTCGCCGCCGACGACGGCGTCATGCCCCAGACGGTCGAGTCGATCAACCACGCCAAGGCTGCCGGCGTTCCCATCGTCGTCGCCGTCAACAAGATCGATAAGCCCGGCGCCAACCCCGACCGTGTGCGTCAGGAGCTCACCGAGTACGGCGTCATCCCCGAGGAGTGGGGCGGACAGAACATGTTCGTCAACATCTCGGCCAAGCAGAAGATCGGTATCGACGACCTTCTGGAGACCGTGCTGCTCCAGGCAGACGTGCTCGAGCTCAAGGCCAACCCGGACACCTTTGCCTCCGGCAACGTCCTCGAGGCCAAGCTCGACAAGGGCCGCGGCTCGGTCGCTACCGTGCTCGTGACCCGCGGTACCCTGCACGTGGGCGATACGCTGGTCGCCGGCCTTACCTACGGTCGCGTCCGCGCCATGCTCGACCCCAAGGGCCGCGCCGTCACCGAGGCCGGTCCCTCCGACGCCGTCGAGATTCTGGGCCTGCAGTCCGTGCCCAACGCCGGTGACGAGTTCCGCGTGTTCGAGGACGAGCGCGAGGCTCGCGCCCTTGCCGACGAGCGTTCGCTCAAGGCCCGTATCGAGGAGCAGAGCCGCGTGAAGCACGTCACGCTCGAGAACCTCTTTGAGACCATCGCCGACGCCGAGGTCAAGGAGCTCAACCTGATCATCAAGGCCGACGTCCAGGGTTCCATCGAGGCCCTTCAGGACTCGCTCGACAAGATGGATCAGTCCGAGGTTCGCATCAACACGATCCACTCCGCCGTCGGTGCCATCAACGAGACCGACGTCGTCCTGGCCGACGCCTCCAACGCCATCATCATCGGCTTTGGCGTCCGTCCCGACGGTAAGGCCCGCTCCGCTGCCGAGCGCGAGGGCGTCGAGATCCGTTGTTACGACGTCATCTATAAGTGCCTCGAGGAGCTCGACGCCGCCCGTATCGGCATGCTCAAGCCCACCGAGGTCGAGGTCGCCACGGGTACCGCGACTGTCCTGGACACTTTCAAGGTGCCCAAAGTCGGTATCGCCGCCGGTGTCCGCGTCGAAGAGGGCGAGATCGCCGCGACCGATTCCGTGCGCCTGGTGCGCGACGGTATCGTGGTCTTCAACGGCAAGATCGCCTCGATGCGCCACTACAAGGACGAGGCCAAGAGCCTCAAGAGCGGTTCCGAGGGCGGCATTGGCCTGGAGAACTTCCAGGACATCAAGCCCGGCGACCAGATCGAGGGTTACCGCATCGACCAGGTTGCCCGTACCGAGTAGGGGGTAGCGCTATGAAGCAAACGCAGGCAACCCGCCGTCTGGGCGAGCAGCTTCGCGAGAAGCTTGGTTATATCCTGCTCTTTGAGGTTTCCGATCCGCGTCTCGACCTAGTTACTTTGACCGCGGTCGAGGTCGCGGTGGACCGTTCGTTCGCGCGTGTGTACGTGTCGTGCGATGCGAGCCGCTACGACGAGGTCATGGAGGCGCTCGCAAGTGCCAAGGGCCGTATTCGCAGCCTGTTGGCTCGCTCGCTCGATTGGCGTGTCACGCCCGAGCTCGATTTTCGCATCGATCGCTCGACCGATGAGGCCGAGCGCATCACGCGTGCGCTGGAAAACGTTCCCGCCACGCTTGCGATCGAAAAGGACGAGGACGGCTATCCGATAGCGGATGCCGCCCAGGAGGCAGCTTTAGATGACTAATTCCGCCGACCTCGCCTCGTGCGAGTCTGCAGATATTCAGCGACGCATCCTCGAGCTCATCGAGGATGCGTCCTCCATTGCGATTTCGGGACATACTTCTCCCGATGGCGATGCCCTGGGCTCCGTGCTGGGTCTGGGCCTTTCGCTCATGAAGTTTTTCCCCAACAAGGACATTGCGCTGCTGCTGGCAGACGATGACCCGGTTCCGCGCATCTACCGATTTATGGAAGGCTCCGATCGCCTGGTGCCGGCATCTGCGTACACTGGCAATCCGGACCTGTTCATCTCGGTGGACGTACCGGTCGTCGAGCGTCTCAATAATTCCGCCGAGGTGCTTCGTCGCTCCAAGCATGTGGTGTGCTTCGATCATCATCCGGCGCGCGAGGAGTTTGCCGAGCTGAGTCTGAGGCGCGTCGATGCCGCGGCCTGCGCCATGATCATCGACCGTTTCTTGGACAATTGCGGCATTGTCGCACGTGATGGCGTTGCGACCTGCCTGCTGTGTGGCTTGGTTACCGATACCGGCCGTTTTCAGTACCAAAACGCCGATGCCGCCGCGTTCCATGCGGCCTCGCGCCTGGTTGCCCACGGTGCCGATCCGGCGCGAGTGGCACTCGAGGTATATCAGAGCATGCGCGTTGAGTTTTTGCACCTCAAGTCCATCGTTATGGGCCGCATCAAGACAGTGGCCCACGGGCGCGTCGCGTATAGCTACGCGTACCAGAGTGACCTTGAGGCCTGCGGCGTCACCTCGGACGAGTGCGACGGCCTGGTCGATGTGGTGCGTTCGGTGATGGGCGTCGAGGTCTGCATGTTCTTAAAGGGCATTGAGGGCGATACCAAGGTGCGTGGCAACCTGCGCTCCAAGGGCGACCTCGATGTGTCCGAGATTGCTGCCAACTTTGGCGGTGGCGGGCATCATGCCGCCGCCGGCTTTTCCAACAACGGAACGATTCTCGAGACGCTTACCGTGGCACTTCCCATGCTGGCCGAGCTGGTGGGGGAGGATCCCGCTTCGGTGACCGTCGAGCTTTAACTTTTTGGATGGTACATGGCTCGTCGTACGCCTTCTCAACTGAATATGCTGCTCGCCGTCGATAAGCCGGTGGGCTGCACGTCCCACGATGTGGTCTCGCAATGCCGACGCGCCCTCCATGAGCGGCGCGTCGGCCATGCCGGCACGCTCGACCCCATGGCATCGGGTGTCATGGTGGTGGGCGTGGGCCAGGCCACCCGTCTGCTGGGCATGCTTACCCTCGATACCAAAAGCTATGTCGCCGACATTTCGTTTGGCGCCGAGACCAATACCGATGATGCGGAGGGCGAGGCGGTCCGCACGGTGGCTGTTGGCAACGAGCTCCGCGATCCTGCCTTTGCCCGTGAGCACTTGGCCGCCATGCTGGGTCCGCAGATGCAGGTGCCGCCGGCGTTTTCGGCTATCTCGGTCAATGGCGTTCGCGCCTACAAGTCTGCTCGCGAGGGCAATGCGGTGGACCTACCTCCGCGCCCCGTCGAGGTCTATGCCGCCGACCTGATCGCCGTGGGCGGCGAAGGTGATACGTGTGTGTGGACCGTGGCGTTCTCGGTGAGCAAGGGCACCTATATCCGTGCGCTCGCTCGCGACCTGGGCCGCGCTTGCGATAGCGCCGCGCATATTTCCGCGCTGCGCCGCACGGCCTCCGGTGTTGTTTCCATTGGCGCCTGTCATGCGGTCGAGGAGCTTTCTCCCGAGTCCGCGGCTGGCTTTGCCCTGGATCCCATTGCGGCCCTGGGCGCCACGCGTGTTGACTTGCCGGGCAATCTTGCCGACGACCTGCTCTGCGGCCGACGCATTCCCGTTGAGCGTGCGCTTGCCGATTTCGATTCCTCGAAGGCGCCGTTTGCGTTGGTGCTCGATGGGGGACTCAAGGCGCTCGCCCGCATTGAGGGCGGCCGCTTTGTCATGGAGCACGTGTTTCCGCAGGCAGTCGGCGGTGTTCGATGATGTTGTCCGCTCGCGAGCTCGCGCGTGTCTTTTTCGCGGGCGAGTCGGACGAGGCTCGCATCGTTGCTGCCGATACGTTTGATGAGTGTGAGCACTTGGGTGCCGCATCGATTGCCATTGGCGTGTTCGACGGCGTTCACCGTGGACACCAGGAACTCATCGAAGCGCTTGTCCGTGATGCCCGTGCCCATGGCTGTAAGGCGGTCGTGGTTACCTTCGATCCCGACCCGGACGTTGTGGTGAGCCCTTCGCCCGCTCAAAAATTGATGACGACGGCCGACCGTCTGCATGCCTTGGCTCAGACTGGGGTCGATACAGTGGTGGCCGTTCCCTTTACGCCTGAGGTTGCGGCACTCGACCATGTCGGTTTTCTCGCACTGCTGTCACGCGTAGTCGACATTCGCTCGATTCGCGTTGGCAGTGACTTTAGGCTGGGTCGTGGCGGTGCTTCTGGTGTTGCCGAGATGCGCTCCTGGGGTTCTGAGCACGGCGTTGACGTGTATGGTCACGACCTGCTTTGCGAGGGCGGTGAGGCCATTTGCGCCACCCGCATTCGTCATGAGCTGGGACAGGGCCATGTGGAGCTTGCTGCTGAGTTACTCGGCCGTCCGTATATGGTGCGTGGCGGTGTTATTCGCGGCCGTCACGAGGGTTCTGGCATGGGCTTTCCCACGGCAAACTTGCAGGTTCCCGACGGCATTCAGGTGCCAGCCGATGGCGTGTATGAGGGTCTGGTGCTGGTCGATGACTCCGCGTGGCCCGCTGCCGTGAACGTCGGCCTGCCGCCAACGTATGCTGACGATGCGGCATCTGCGCATCTCGAGGCTAATTTAATTGGTTATACGGGCGACCTGTACGGCGCTTCCGTTTCGCTGGCGTTTACGCGCTGGCTGCGTCCCTCGCGTGTGTTCGATTCGCTGGATGAGTTGATCGCGACCGTCGAGGGTAATATCGAAGATATTCGTCACAACTTGGGTGAGCAGGGGGTGAGCATTCGTGATTAGCGATGAGGAAAAAGATCAGGTACGCGCTGCGTCCGACCTGGTTGCTATCGTGCAGGAAACGGTCGAGCTCAAGCCTCGCGGCCATGAGTTTTGGGGATGCTGCCCCTTCCATGGCGAGAAGACACCGTCCTTCCACATTATCCCCGCCACGCAGGTGTGGCATTGCTTTGGCTGCGGCGAGGGTGGCGACGTCTTCACGTATATCATGAAGCGCGAGAACCTGAGCTTTCCCGAGTCAATCCGTTACTTGGCCGATCGCGCGGGTATTGAGCTGCATGACACCGGAGATCGCCGCGAGCGCGGCACCAAGCGTGCCCGCATCTACGATCTGTGCGCCGAGACGGCCCAGTTCTACCACACCATGCTTATGCGCGGTAAGGACGGCCGTCCGCGCGAGTATTTTGCCAGCCGCGGCATGGGCGGCGACGTCTGCCGCCGCTACTGCCTGGGCTTTGCGCCGGGCCGCAATGC
This sequence comes from uncultured Collinsella sp., assembly GCA_900541025.1. Lineage (GTDB taxonomy): Bacteria > Actinomycetota > Coriobacteriia > Coriobacteriales > Coriobacteriaceae > Collinsella. The sequence continues at coordinate 26,088 of UQIL01000004.1, forward strand.
GCTGGTGACGCACCTGTCCCAGGCGGGTTTTACCCCGCAGGAGATGATCGATGCCAACGTTGCCGTGAGCCGCGGACGCGGGCAACTAGCCGACCGCTTTTACGACCGCGTGATGTTTCCCATCTTTGACGAGCAAGGGCATAACATCGCCTTTGGCGGTCGCATCATGGGTGACGGCCAGCCTAAGTATCTCAACACCTCCGAGACGAGCGTGTTCCATAAAAAGCGAAACCTCTACGGTTTTAATTGGGCCAAGGAGTTTATCGTCGCGCAGGATACCGCCATCGTGGTGGAGGGCTATACCGACTGCATCGCCTGCTGGGAGGCGGGGATTAAAAACGTCGTCGCCACGTTGGGCACTGCGCTCACGGAGCATCACGTCAAGACGCTCACCCGCTTCGCCAAGCGCATCGTGTATATGTTCGACGGCGATGCCGCGGGCCAGAAGGCCGCGCGCCGTGCGATTCAGTTTATTGAGCAGGATTCGATGGATCTGCGCTGCGTGGTGCTGCCCGACGGTAACGATCCCATGGAGTTCATCACGGCGCATGGCGGCGAGGCACTGCAGGCGCGCATCGACGCTGCCGAGCCGCTTATGGACTTTGTTTACCGTTCGTTGCAGGAGTCGAGTGACATCACTACGCCAGGCGGTCGCGCCAAGGCGCTGGAAGATGCTCTGACGCTTATCTATCCGCTGCGCGATAGCTATATGATTGACACGTACTTTATCCAGATTGCCGATCTGCTGGGTTTGGATTTGGAGACGGTGCGCGCGAGCTCGGGCCGCGTGTTTCGCGACGTCGCCAAGCGCGAAGATGCGGAACGCCGTCGCGAGCAAAACTATGAGCGCCAGAGGGCGCAGGCCGAACGCTTTGGAAATGCGGGCGGTCGGGCATCGGGTTCTCGTGATGCCGGTCGCGGTGCTTGGGCATCGGGCGCGACGCCGCCGGTGTCCGCGCCGGTCGAGGAAGAGCCGTACGACTATGTCCCGCTCGATGCCTACGGTGCCGCGCCCGTGGAGGTCGTCGACGATCTTCCGCCGATCGATGTGCCTGATGGTATGGGCGCTGTGCCTGTGCCTGATGGTTCGAACGCACCGGCTGCGGCGGTGCCGATGGTTCTTACCGATCTTGAGCGCAAGTCCTTGGCAGGGGAGCGCGAGCTGCTGACCATGCTCACGAGCTACCCCGACCTGTTCCGCACGTATGCCGACCGCATCTGCTCCATCGAGTGGGTTGACCCACGTCACGAGTCCATCGCGTGGGCCGTTCTGGCAACGCCGCCGGGAACCGATCCTGCAGCCTGCATGGATGCGGCGCGCTCGGTGTGTCCCGAGGCGGCAACGCTTGTGAGTGTCGGGCGCATCTCGGCGACGAGCAAGCACCCCACCGAGACGAACATCGTGTTTATGCTCGATACGCTCGAGCTCTACACCATCAAACGCCGCATGCGTGCCGCACAGGCCAAGCTGCGCCAGGACCGTTCGCTCGATGATGAGGCCCGTCGCGCGCTGACCGTTCAGGCCGCGCAAGATTCGCAGCGTCAACGCGAACTGCAAAAGTCGATCGGCGGTGTGGCGGACCCGTTCCGTTTGATCGGCCCGGAGGCCGCAGGCACCGAACAAGCCTAGATGTTGTGGTCAACCAGCGTATTCTCGCCTATATCCAGTCCTCTTTTTGGGTATAGACGTCAATGTGTGTGCTAAAGTATTGAGTCCTGTGGACTATGAAGGGAGAATCTGTGCCAAAAAAGACTGAGAGCACGGGTACTGGGCTGGAATCCTACGTAGCAAAGCTCATGGGCAACGGCTCAAACAGGACTTCGGTAACCGAGGACGAGATTCAGGTCGCCCTGAAGGATATCGATGTTTCTGACGAGCAGCTCACCGCGGTGTATTCCGCGCTGCGCAACAGCGGCATCCAGATTATCTCCGCGAGCGGTAACGACGACGCCCCCATGGACGTCGACGATGACGATAACGATACCGATACCGATACCGACGATTTCGATGACGACGACGAGCACGATTCCGGCTCTCTCGACGATCACGAGCTCAAGATGGCCCGTCAGGCCGATGCCGAGATGGGTTCTTCCAAGAGCAAGAAGAAGCGCACCGTGCGCACGTCCCGTTCACGCTCCCGCGTGCGTGGCATCGATGCCTCCACGGTGATGCTGACCGGCGATCCGGTTCGTATGTACCTCAAAGAGATCGGCAAGGTCGACCTGCTGACCGCCTCCGAAGAGGTCGATCTGGCCATGAAGATCGAGGCCGGTCTTGAGGCCACCGAGAAGCTCGAGGCCGCCGATGCCGGTGAGCTCGAGCTCACGCGTGCCGAGATGCGTCGTCTTACGCGCATTGAGAACGTGGGCCTTGAAGCCAAGCAGGCGCTCATCAGCGCAAACCTTCGTCTGGTCGTCTCCATCGCCAAGCGCTATGTCGGTCGCGGCATGCTGTTCCTGGACCTGATCCAGGAGGGCAACCTCGGTCTGATCCGCGCCGTCGAGAAGTTCGACTACCAGAAGGGCTTTAAGTTCTCTACGTACGCCACGTGGTGGATCCGTCAGGCCATCACGCGCGCTATCGCCGACCAGGCCCGTACCATCCGTATTCCCGTGCACATGGTCGAGACCATCAACAAACTCGTCCGCGTGCAGCGCCAGCTCCTTCAGGACCTTGGTCGCGACCCGACCCCCGAGGAGATCGGTGCCGAGATGGACATGAGCGCCGACCGCGTCCGCGAGATCCAGAAGATCTCGCAGGAGCCCGTGTCGCTCGAGACCCCCATCGGCGAGGAAGAGGATTCCCAGCTGGGCGACTTCATCGAGGACTCCCAGGCTATCGTTCCGCCCGATGCGGCCAGCTTCTCTATGCTGCAGGAGCAGCTCACCCAGGTGCTCGATTCGCTTGCCGATCGTGAGCGCAAGGTTATCGAACTGCGCTTTGGCCTTGTCGACGGACATCCCCGCACGCTCGAGGAAGTCGGTCGTGAGTTTGGCGTCACGCGCGAGCGCATCCGCCAGATCGAGTCCAAGACCTTGGCCAAGCTCCGCCACCCGAGCCGCAGCAGCAAGCTCAAAGACTATATCGAGAGCTAGTCAAGCAAGAGGCGCCCTCAAGCACATCCGCTTGGGGGCGCTTTCATGTAGACATTGGGGACGTTCTTGAATGACTGGTCGTTTAAGAACGTCCCCAATGACTGGGTCGGAAAATTTCTTAAAAAAGTTCTTGCCCTGAGCTGATTCGTCCGTATAATAAACTTCGTTGCTTGAGAGCACGCACCTATTCCTCGGTAGCTCAATGGTAGAGCACGCGGCTGTTAACCGCGCTGTTGTAGGTTCGAGTCCTACCCGGGGAGCCAGGTTGTAAAACCCGTCGCGTATGCGGCGGGTTTTTTCATGCCGCGATCGCCGTTCGCGAACGTTACCGTATCAACATTTCGTGTCGAGGATGTAATCCCGAGGCCCGCCACCTCAACATGGCGCGGTCGTTGTAGAATATTGTAATGATTGCTCCCACGACATGGTGCCGCGAGCACCAAGAAAAGGAGATTCTTGTGTCTGAGACCATTAACGGCAGCCTGAGCGTCTCGAACGACGTTATTGCCGATATTGCCGGTTATGCCGCGATGACGTGCTATGGCGTTGTCGGTATGGCTGAGCAGCTCCAGGGCGCCGAGAGCGTGCGCCTGCTTGCCGGTCAGCGCCTCCGCAAGGGCGTGCTTGTCTCCGCCGACGAGAACGGCCTTACGGTCGATCTTCACGTCGTGCTCGAGAACGGCGTCAACATGAAGTCCGTCTGCCACAATCTTTCGAGCTCCGTTGCCTTCACCCTGCAGGAGATCGCCCAGATCGATCCCGCCAGCCTTAAGATCGGCATCCATATCGACGCGCTCAAGAGCCGTCTGAACTAGCATCCGAAAACGGAGATTCAAATACCCATGATTGCAAAGACCATTCGCACCTGTTTTCCGATCGCTGCGGCTGCCGTTTCCGACAAGGCCGAGGAGATCAACAAGCTCAACGTCTTCCCCGTACCCGACGGCGACACTGGTACCAACATGTCGCTCACGCTCGCCTCGGTGACCAAGGAGCTCTCCGCCCTTCCTGCCGACGCCGACATGGAAGCCATCGCCGGCGCCATCACCCACGGCTCCCTCATGGGCGCTCGCGGTAACTCCGGCGTTATTACCTCGCAGATTCTTCGCGGCGTGGCCGAGGGCCTTGTCTCTGCCGACGAGCCTATCACGTCCGCCAACATTGCCTTCGCCTTCCGTCGTGCCGTCAAGGTTGCCTTCCAGGCTGTCCGCAAGCCCATCGAGGGCACGATCCTCACGGTCCTGCGCGATGTCTCGACCAAGGCCGATGAGTGCGAGAAGAAGAAGTTCTCGGCCGAGGATGCGCTTGATGCTATCGTCGTCGAGGCGTACCAGTCCGTCGCCCGCACGCCCGACTTGCTGCCCGTCCTCAAAGAGAACGGCGTGGTCGACTCAGGCGCCTTCGGCTTTGCCATCTTCCTGGAGAACTTTGTTGCCGCCGCGCTTGGTCGCAGCACCGTTGTCGAGGATTTCTCCGCTACGTTTGACTCCGCCGGCTCTGCCCGCGATGCCGCTCTTGGCCGTGTTGAGATCGAGGCTAACGATGACTGGGAGGGCTCGGAGTTCCGCTACTGCAACGAGTTCCTCTTTAAGGCTGACGCCCCGTTTGACGAGGACGAGTGCCTTAAGTTCCTAGGCTCCATGGGCGACTGTGAGCTGCTCGTGGGCGCCTATCCCGACTACAAGATCCATGTGCACTCCAACACCCCCAACCTGGTGCTCGAGCACATGCTGCAGCTCGGTCAGATCTATGAGGTCTTTATCCACAACATGGAGATGGAGGCCCACGACCGTACCGCCAAGATCCACGAGGATCAGGAAAAGGCCGCCGAGCCCGCCAAGGCGCTGGGCTTTGTCGCCGTTGCCGCCGGTTCCGGCGAGGCCGACATCCTCAAGTCCCTCGGCGTCGACGTGATCGTGTCCGGTGGCCAGACTATGAATCCCTCGACCGCCGACCTGCTGGGCGCGGTGGACCAGGTCAACGCGACCTCGGTCATCATCCTGCCCAACAACGGCAACATCCGCATGGCCGCTGAGGCTGCTGCTTCAGCCTGCACCGACAAGAAGGTCGCCGTCGTTCCCACCAAGACCGTCCCGCAGGCCTTCTCCGCGCTGTTCGCGGTCCTGCCCGATTCCGAGCTCGAGGATGCCGTCGCCGCCATGGTCGACGCCATCAGCGAGGTCCGCGATGGCGAGGTCACCCGCGCCGTGCGCGACTCCAGTGCCTCTGACGGTTCTCCGATTCACTCCGGTGACGTCATGGGTATCATCGCCGGCTCCATCGACGTGGTCGGTTCCGACGTGAAGCAGGTCACGCTCGACTGCATCAACCGCATGCAGGAGGAAGAGGAGGGCGACGCGCTGACGATTCTGGCCGGCGAGGAGCTGTCCGATGAGGCCTTCCAGGAGATCGTCGACGCTATCGAGGAGGCTCAGCCCGATCTGGAGATTGACGCCCATCGTGGCGAGCAGCCGCTCTATCCCGTGATCTTCTCGATCGAGTAGGCAACTGCCCATGTCCGAGCTGTGCTCCGTGCCGCGCGTCTCGGAGCGCTTTGCCCAGAGCAATGCGCTCGACGAGGATATCGCGCGACTCAAATATGTTTCGGGTAAACGTGAGGAGGCCCTTCGCCGTCTGGGAATTCGGACGGTGGGGGACCTCCTTCTCCATATCCCTCATCGATACCTGGACTTTACCCGTTCTTGGTCTATCGAGATGGCGCCCATCGGTACTGTGTGCACCATCATCGCCACGGTCGACCGTATCGTCCAAAAACAGCCGCGTCCGCGCATGCAGGTGACCGAGGTCTCACTCGTTGACGAGACGGGCGCGCTGCAGGTCGCCTTTTTCCGCCAGCCCTGGATTGCCCAGCAGCTTAAGCAGGGCGACCGCCTGGCCGTGATGGGCAAGGTCGAGTTTGCCTACGGCTTTAAGCAGATGGCCTCGCCGCATTTTGAAAAGCTTGAGGACGGTCGTGCTGCGGGTACCATTTTGCCGGTCCACTACGTAAGTGACGGCGTGAGCCAGGCATGGATGCGTCGCATCGTGAGCGGTGCGCTCGAGGTCGTCGGCAATCCCTTTGATCCCATTCCCGCACGCTTGCGCGTCAAGCGGCGCCTGATGAGTAATGCCCGCGCGCTTCGATCGATCCACTTTCCATCGAGTATGGCTGAGCGGGATATCGCGCGACGTCGCCTTGCTTATGAGGAGTGCCTTTACCTTCAGCTGGCGCTGCGCCTGCGCAACGATGGCGGCCTAGTCGATGTGGTGCCCTATGCCCACACCGCGGGCGAGCACCTGGCCGCGCTCAAGCAAGCCCTGCCGTTTTCGCTGAGCGACGAGCAGGAGGCCGCGTTCCAAGATATCCTGCGCGATATGTGCGATGGCGGGCGTGTGATGAACCGCCTGCTGCTGGGCGATGTCGGTACCGGTAAGACCGCCGTTGCCGCCTGCGCGCTGGCTGTGGCTGCCGATAGCGGTACGCAGGCCTGCGTTATGGCGCCCACGGGCGTTCTGGCGCGCCAATATGCCGATAAGACCGGCCCTCTGCTCTCGCAGGCCGGCATGTCCTGGGCGCTTCTGACGGGTGCCACGCCGGCGGCAGAGCGCGAGCGCATCCATGCCCAGCTGGAATCGGGCGAGCTTGATGTGCTCTTTGGAACCCACGCGGTCCTTTCGGATGACGTTGCGTTCAAGCATCTGTCGCTTGTCGTCATCGACGAGCAGCACCGGTTTGGCGTCGGCCAGCGCAACGCCCTGCGCGCGAAGGGACCCGGTGCCGATCTGCTCGTTATGACGGCAACGCCCATCCCGCGTACGCTGGCGCTTTCGGTCTACGGCGATCTGGATACGAGCATCATCCGTCATCGGCCCGTCCCCGGCGCTGGCGTGTCGACACGCGTGTTCACCGATTCGAGCCGTGACCTCGCCTATGGCGCCATCCGCGAGGCGCATGCAAAGGGTCAGCAGGCCTACGTGATTTGCCCGCTCGTGGAGCCGAGTGACTCGGCCGATGAGCTGGAAGACGTGCCCGGTATCGCCCGCGACGACGAGGGCCGCGTGACGGTCCCTGTGCCGCTGCACGATACGGCGACCGAGCTCGATCGCCTGCGTCTGGCGTTGCCGGGTCTTGCCATCGAGCGCCTTCACGGCCGCATGCCGGCGGGGGAGAAGGATCGCGTGATCGACGCCTTTAAACGTGGCGAGATCGATGTGCTCGTCTCGACTACGGTGGTCGAGGTGGGCGTCGACGTGCCTAACGCCACCGTCATGGTCATCGAGAACGGCGAGCGCTTTGGTTTGGCTGCCCTGCACCAGCTGCGCGGTCGCGTGGGCCGCGGCAGTGTGTCGGGCACGTGCCTGGTCATGACGCACTCCAAGGGCAACGGCGGCGCGTCGGCGGCGCAAGACCGTCTCCAGTCGCTCGAAAAAACTTCGGATGGTTTTACGCTTGCCCAGATGGACCTGCGTCTGCGTCACGAGGGAGAAATCCTGGGTTATCGCCAGCATGGTGGTGTGACCCTGCGCTTCGTCGACCTGGATGCCGACGAGGAGCTGATCGAGTGGGCCCATTTGGACGCGGTCGAGCTCTTGCGGTATGCTTGCACTCTTGACTCCGTGGCGACTCGCCCCCTGCGCGATGCGGTTGCCATGCGATATCGACACATTTTTAAGGAGGTCAGCGGAGGATGAGAATCATCGGCGGCGAATGGCGCGGTCGTAAGATCGAGGAGCCCCGTGGTCGCGATGTTACCCGCCCCACGACTGATCGCGTACGTGAGGCGTGCGCATCTACGGTCATGTCGGCATTCGACTTCGATTTGGACGAGGTTCGTGTGCTGGACGCCTTTGGCGGCTCCGGCGCTCTGGGAATCGAGATGCTCTCTCGTGGGGCCTGCTCGCTCACGACTTTTGAGATCGATCGCAACGCCGCGCGGCTCATTACCAAGAATATCGAGTCGCTCTGCCGTGACCGTGCGCGCTGGGCTGTGGTGACGGGTGACGTGCTGGCGAGCGCCTCGCGCGGCCGCGTGCCGGGCGGCCCCTTTGATCTGGTCCTGCTCGACCCGCCCTATGCTTTTGGTGCCGAGCCGGTCGAGGAACTGCTGCAGAACCTGGCTCAGCAGGGTCTGCTTGCACCTGGCGCTTATGCCCTGTTTGAGCATGCCGCCGCCGATGCGGGCGCGCATCCGGCAGACTTTGAGACTGTACGTGAGAAGCGCTACGGCATTACCTCGGTCGACCTGCTTCGTTGGGTCGGCGATGACGATGGTGAGGGCGATGGCGCCGGCACCGATGCTGACAACAACGATGCCACGACGTTTCAGGAGGATGCTCATGAGTGACACCATCAATCGCGTGATCGTCCCGGGCACCTTCGATCCCATCACGTTTGGCCATATCGATGTGATCCGCCGCGCCCGCCGCATCTTTCCCAGCGTGATCGTCGCTGTTGCCGAGTCGCAGGGTAAAAACGGTGTGGGCACCACGTTTACGCTCGATGAGCGCGTGGCGCTGGCCCGCGAGGCGCTCGGTGATATCGACGGCGTTGAGGTCCTGCCCTTTACCGGCCTCTTGGTCGACTTCGCTCGTGAGCAGGGGGCGGGGGCCGTGGTCAAGGGCCTGCGCGCCATGACCGACTTTGAGTACGAGCTGCAGCAGGCCGACCTTAACTATCGCCTGGATAGCGAGCTGGAGTCCATCTTTGTCATGAGTGCACCGCAATACGGCTATATCTCGAGCTCGGTCGTTCGCCAGATCGCCTCGCTCGGCAGTGACGTATCGACGTTTGTCCCGTCCAACGTGGTCGAAGCGCTCAAACATCGCTTTTCGTGACGTTTCTTATTGCCTGGTGGCATGTGGTAAACTAGCACGATGATATGTTACCTATGAAAGGAGACCGGATGCCGGGCGAGAATTTTCCTGGCGATAGGATCGTCAGCTTGGTCGATGAGCTCGAAGGGCTGATCGAGGAAGCCAAGCCGCCTTTCGGCAAGAACGCTCAGTTCAAGGTCATCGACGCCGACGTGTTCTTCAACATCCTCGACGAGATCCGCATGAGCTATCCCGAGGAGTGGCAGAAGTCCCGCCGTATCCTTAAGGAGCGCGAGGAGCTTATGGCTTCCGCCGCCGCTCAGGCCGATTCCATCATCGCCGACGCTCAGCAGCAGGCCCTCACCATTGCCGGTGAGCAGGAGATCGTCCGCCTTGCGCAGCAGCAGGCCGACGACATCCGCGATCGTGCCCAGCAGTACGAGCGCGAGACGCGTTATGCTGCCGAGGACTACGCAGAGCAGGTCTTTACGCACCTGGAGGAGAACCTCAAGAGCCTGACCGGCACCGTTACCCGTTGCCGTCAGCAGCTCAACGAGGGTGCTGCCCAGCAGAATGGTCAGTGGTAATGGCTGAGTTCCCGAGCGTTACCGTCGATCTTTCCGAGCAGCTCGAGTTTCCTGGAGATTCGTATCCGCTGACCGGTAAGGTCGATGTCGCCACCTACACGGTGGGCGAGAAGGAGTACCAGCTACAGGACGGCATCGACTACGACGTTGTCTTTACCAATGCCGGTACCGGTGTCTTGCTCACGGGCATGGTTCGCGCGCACGCCACCGGCGAGTGCGACCGTTGCCTGGAGCCCGCCTCGTTTGATATCGCCGGCGAGATCGAGGAGTTCTACCTCTTTGAGGAGCCCGAGGATCCCGAGGCCTACGAGGACGGCTACGAGCTCCTGGGTGAGGACCGTATCGTTGATCTGGGTGAGCCTATCAATGACGCGGTCGTTATGGACACGCCGTTTGTGGTGCTCTGCAAGCCCGATTGCCGTGGTCTGTGCCCCACATGCGGTTGCAATCTCAACGTCGAGCAATGCGATTGCGCCGCCCAGGCAGAGGCAGAATGGGCCGCTGCCACGGAAAATCCATTTGCAGCATTGAAGAATCTCAAGCTTGATGAGTAAAACTGTGGTAGTATCGCTACTTGCGCGTAATCGCCACACTGGATAGTTCATAAGGAAGGTCACTATGCCCGTACCTAAACAAAAGCAGGGTCGTATCCGCACTCACACCCGTCGTTCCGCCAACATGAAGATCTCGGCTGCGGCTCAGTCCACGTGCCCCCGTTGCGGTGCTGTCAAGCTCCCGCATCACGTGTGCCCCAGCTGCGGTTTCTACAAGGACCGCGAGGTTATCGTTACCGAGTAACGGTATACTCTGGATGCGATGCCGTTCCAAATGGAACCACAATGGCCGGCTCAATGAGTCGGCCATTTTTGTATAAGGAGCATGTATATGAGTAACGTTCGCGTTTGTGTAGACGTTGTGGGCGGAGACGAGAAACCTCAGGTTGTTCTTGATGGTATCGAGGCTGCGCTTGCCGCCGATCCCGATATCGAGGTCTTGGCAGCTGGTCCCGCCGAAATCGTCAATCCCTTTGCAGCTTCCCATGCACGTGTTGAGGCCCTTGAGGCGCCTGACGTTATCGCCATGGATGACGATCCCATTCGCGCCGTGATGACCAAGCGTAAGTCGTCGATCGTGCTTTCTTGCCGCGCCATTAAGAAGGGCAACGCGGATGCGTTCTTCTCCGCCGGCTCCACCGGTGCCATGACCGCCGCCGCCACCGCCTATGTGACGCCGTTTAGGTATCAGGCCGAAGGCAAGAAGCAGCCGGTGCGCCCCTGTCTGACCAATGCGCTGCCCAATCGCGCCGGCGGTCTGACGGTGCTGTGCGACATGGGTGCCAACCCCGATGTGGAGGTCGATGACATGGTGCGTTTTGCCCAGATGGGTAGCGCCTATGCCCGCGTTGTCCTGGGCATCGAGCATCCTCGCGTGGGCCTGCTTGCCAATGGCACCGAGGACGAGAAGGGTTCCAACTTTACCAAGGCCTGTTTCCCTGCTATGAAGGCCGCAGTTCCGGGCTTTGTGGGCAACTGCGAAGGCACCGACCTCACCTCGGGCAATTTCGATGTCGTTGTTGCCGATGGCATGTCGGGTAATATCGCTCTCAAGGCCACCGAGGGCGCTGCCAAGTTTTTGCTGCAGGAACTCAAGGGTGCCTTTATGACCTCGCTCGGCACCAAGATCGCCGCGCTGCTCATTAAAAAGCAGATGCGCGAGATAAAGGCCAAGCTCTCTGGCGACGCCAAGGGCGGCGCGATTCTTTTGGGCCTGCGCGGCGTGGTCCTGATCGGCCATGGCGCCACCTCGGTCGAGGCCGTCAAAAACGGTACGCTCGCGGCGGCCGAAGCCGTGCGCGCCGGGCTGGTCGAGAATGTCGCCAACTCTATGGACGGTATCGTTTTATAAGAGCGAGTTAGAGCGCTGTTATGTGCCTCGCGGCGCACGTCGTGGGGTAGAATCAAAACCGTGTATTGGTGCCGCCCGCGCGGTGCCAATCTTTTGGTATTCATGCACTATGAGAGGAAGCGCTATGGACCGCTCCGAAATCTTCGACAAGATCGCCGAGGTCGCTGCTGACGTTCTGGGCGTCGATGTTGCCGAAATTAGCGATGAGACCACCTTTGACGACCTCGATGCCAACTCGCTCGAGCGCCTGCAGCTGGTTACGGCCATCGAGGACGAGTTCAATCTCGAGATCGATGATGAGACCCTGCTCTCGCTCAACTCTGTCGCCGACGCCGTCGACGCGATCGAAAACGCCAGGGAGGCTTAGGTCTTGGCTTTATCCGAACGACTTACGCGCGCCCAGGAGATTCTGGGCCACGAGTTCAATGACAAGGTGCTGCTGCGCGCGGCCCTTACGCATCCTTCGGCCGTCGAAGGCCAGCCAGTCTCGGCAAGCTACGAGCGCCTTGAGTTCTTGGGCGATTCCATTTTGGGCGCTGTGGTCGCACGCTCCCTGTTTGAGTCCTATCCGGAGTTTGACGAGGGCAAGCTCACGCGCTTGAAGGTGTCGCTTGTCTCGGGCGCTACGCTGTCCGAGGTTTCTCACGAGCTGGGCATCGACGACATCATCATCTTTGGTGCCTCCGAGACCGGTACCGGTGCGCGCGGCCTGCATTCGGCCCTCGAGAACGTCTATGAGTCGCTCGTGGGCGCGCTGTACCTGGATGCCGGCTGGGACGTTGCGGCGGAGTTCATTCACCGTACGCTTAAGCCGCATTTGGCTTCCGAGCGTGCCGAGCATCCTGCGAACCCCAAGTCGTTTTTGCAGGAGTGCGTGCAAGCCGACGGTCACGAACCTCCGGCGTACAAGCTCGTTGGCTCCGAGGGCCCGGCGCATGCGCCCACCTTTACCGCTGTGGTGTTGATCGATGGTATTCGTCAGGGTCGCGGCTCCGGCTCCTCAAAGAAGGAAGCCGAGGGAGCTGCCGCGCTCGAAGCGCTCGACCGCATGGGTTACACCACCAACGGCGTGATTCTGAACAAGAAGCACGTGTAAGCGAGGAACCGTGTATCTCAAGTCCCTCACGCTCAAAGGGTTCAAGTCGTTTGCCGACCGCGCCCATATGACGTTTGAGCCGGGCCTGACCGTCATCGTCGGTCCAAACGGCTCGGGAAAATCGAACATCTCTGACTCGATTCTGTGGGTCCTGGGCGAGCAGAGCGCCAAGCAGCTGCGCGGCCAGGCCATGGAGGATGTCATCTTCTCGGGCTCGTCGGCGCGCAAGCCGGTGGGTGTCGCCGAGGTCACGCTGGTGCTCGATAACTCGGACCATATGTTGCCCGTCGACTTTGACGAGGTCGCCATCACCCGTCGTATGTATCGCTCGGGCGAAAGCGAGTACCTCATCAACTCGAGTCCGTGCCGCCTGATGGACATTCAGGACATCCTGCACGATTCGGGCCTAGGCAAGGATACGCATTCCATCATCAGCCAGGGCAAGCTCGACGCCATTTTGCAGAGCCGCCCCGAGGAGCGTCGCGCCCTCATCGAGGAGGCCGCCGGCATTTCCAAGCACAAGCGCCGCAAGGAGCGTGCGCTCAAAAAGATTAAGTCGATGGACGAGCACCTGACGCGTGCCCGCGACATCAATAAGGAAATCGCCCGTCAGCTGCGACCGCTGGAGCGTCAGGTCGATCGCGCGCGCAAGTACAAAGAGCTGTCCTCGCGCGCGAACGAGCTTACGCAGATGCTGGCTGTCGATGAGCTTCGTTCGCTGCAGTCGCAGTGGAACGACCTGGAGAGCCGCTCCAAGGAAGGTGCTGCCGAGCTGGAGCTTGCGCAGTACCGCACGAGCGAAAAGGAGCGCGAGCTCGAGAAGCTCCAGGTTATGCTTGAGGAAAAGGGCCTGTTTGTGGGCGACCTGGGCGAGCAACGCCGTCATATGCAAGATGTGGTCGGCCGCATTAACTCCGACATGCGCCTGCTCGAGGAAAAGGGCCACAACATGGTGTCGCGCCTGTCTGACATGCGCGGTCAGATTTCGAGCTCCGAGCATCAGCGTCGTCGCGTGGTCGAGGAGCTCGAGGACGCGCGTGCGCAGCTTGAGGAAGTGACCGGTGCGCATATGCAAGCCCAGGAGGACGTTGACGCCGCTGGTCCTGCCGCCGCTGAGCTCCACGAGCGGCGCGTGGCGCTCGACAATCAGATTTCGCAGCTTACGCGAGAGCAACGCGATGTGCAGCGCGTGTCCGATAACGCCGCGCTCGAGCTCGCCAAGGTGAAGGATTCCTTGAGCAATGCCGAGGTCGAGGACAACATGTATGCCTCGCGCCTGGAGCAGATCGACGAGCAGCTCGAGGAGGTCACGGCCTCGCTCGAGAGCCGTCGCGACCGCGCCGAGGAGCTTGAGGGCGCTCTTGAGGAAGCGCGCCAGGCCCAGGCCGATGCGCGTGAGGCCACCGAGGTCGCCCGTGCAGCCCTGAAGGACCTGCGTGCCCGCGAGAGCGAGGCGCGCAACAAGTTGTCCGAGGTGCGCTCGGAGCTTTCCAGCCAAAAGAAACTCGATGCCCGCATGGCCGACAGCTCGCCGCTCGTGAGCCGTCTGGTGGGTGCGCTGGGCGACGATGTCTCGGGTCGTCTGGGCGACGTGCTCGAGGCCCCGCGCGAGCTTGAGGGCCTGGTGGAGCAACTACTTGCCGGCGATATCGATGCGCTGCTGTTTGATGACGCCGCCACGCTTGAGCGTGCCGGTCGTGCGGCTCTGGACCAAAAGAAGGCCTCGGGCGAAGCACTGCTGGTGACGCGCGGCGTGAGCGGCTCTACCGCCGCTGAGGGCGCTGCCGGTACCCGCCTGGTTGATCGTCTGTCCGTGCGTGCAGGCTACGGACCCGTCGTCGAGGCGCTGCTCGGCGGCTATTACGTGGTCGATGACTTGGCTGCCGCGCTGGCTGCGCCTGTCGTTGACGGTGTGACCTATGTGACTCCCGATGGCGCCCGCGTAAGCTGTGGCGGCCTGGTGCGTGTGGGCCTCGATGCCGGCGAGGCGTCGGGTGCTCTGGAGCGTAAGCGTCGCATTCGCGAGCTGGAGGGGCTTGAGCCCGATCTGGCTGCCGTGTTTGAGCATGTGTCGGATCAGGTCGTCGAGGCCAACGTTGCCGTCGAGGAGGCCCGTGCCGCCGAGGGCGATGCCGCCGGTGAGATCGCCCGTCTTGAGGGCGAGCGCCGCTCGCTGCTCTCCGAGATCGGCCGCTTGGAGCAAAGCGCCAACAATGCCGAGGTCGAGCGCGTGCGCATCTCCAAGCGCCGCGAGCAGGCTGCCGAGGCCGTTCGTGCCGCGCGCCCGCGCGTTGACGAGCTCACCCGTTCGCGTGACGAGGCGCGTGCACAGGCAAGCGACCTGGGTCTCCAGATTGCCGAGGCCAACGATGAGCTCGATCGCGTTCGCCGTGACGATTCCGAGGCCGCCGGTAAGCTCGCCGATGCCAAGGTGCGCCTGGCCCAGACGAGCGAGCGCCTGCGTTCGCTGAAGGGCCGCGTGCCCGACCTTGAGCATCGTCTTGAGGGCATCGACCGTCGTATCCGCGGAACACGCCAGGCTTCGCGCTCGCTCGAGCTGCTGCGCCTGCGCGTCGACCCTATGCACGAACGCTATTCTGCCCTGTTGGAACGCGCGTCGGATTGGGCAGCGCGCCTGCGTGACCAGGCCTCTCTGGAGGAGGCGGACTCCGCTTCGCTCAAGAAGACCATCGAGGATGCCAAGGCAGAGGTTGCCCGCGCTAAGGAGCGAGTCGATACCGCCTCCGCCGCGCAAAACGAGTTCAAGGTCGCGCGTGGCAAGCTCGAGGTGCAGGTCGAGGCTGCCATCAAGGCCATTACCGCCGATGGCACGACGGTGCTCGAGGAAGCGCTCATGCTTCCGGTGCCCACGGACCGCGATGCCGCCGAGCGCGAACTCAACCAGCTTGTGCGCCAGATCAACAACCTTGGTCCCGTTAACCAAGTTGCCATGGAGGAGTACGAGCAGCTCAAGCGCCGCGCCGACTACATCGAGGAGCAGCTGGCCGATCTGGAGAGCGCGCGCAAGGCGCTCACCAAGATCACGGTGGCCATTGATCGCAAGATGCGGAAGGCCTTCCTGGTGACGTTTGAGAAGGTCGACGCGAACTTCCGCGAGATCTTCGCTATGCTCTTCCCGGGCGGCCAGGCTCATCTGGAGATGACCGATCCCGAGCATCCTGCCGAGACGGGTATCGAGGTCGTGGCGCAGCCGCGCGGCAAGCGCATCACCAAGATGATGCTCATGTCGGGCGGCGAGAAGAGTCTGACGGCGCTCGCCCTGCTTTTTGCCGTGTACCGCACACGTACGGTTCCGTTCTATGTGCTGGACGAGGTCGAGGCGGCGCTTGATGACGCTAACCTGTCCAAGCTCATCGGAGCCCTCGATGTGCTGCGTTCCGATACGCAGCTCTTGGTTATCTCGCATCAGCGCCGTACTATGGAGGACGCTGACGTCCTCTATGGCGTCTCGATGCAAGCCGACGGCGTCAGTCGCGTCGTCTCGCAAAAACTCGATCGCGAAACCGGAAAGGTCGTGAATGCATAATGGGATTCTTCGATGCTCTCTCGCGCGGACTTGAGCGCAGCCGCGAGGCCCTCAACGAGGTCTTCTACTTTGGCGGTGAGGTCGACGAGGATTTTTGGGAGGACCTGGAGGACACCCTCGTAATGGGTGACATGGGCGCCGAGGTCGCTATCAAGGTCTCCGATGACCTGCGCGATGCCGCGGCCAAGAAGAACCTCAAGACCGCTCCGCAGCTTCGCCGCGCCCTGGCCGAGCAGCTTGAGCAGCACTTTGTGCCCATCGAGCGAGATCCGTTCTCCGATACGCCGAGCTGCGTGCTGTTTGTGGGCATTAACGGTGCCGGCAAGACCACGACGGTCGGTAAGATCGCGAGCACCATGGCTGCCCGCGGCAAGAACGTGGTGATCGGTTCGGCCGACACCTTCCGCGCCGCCGCCATCGAGCAGCTCGATGTGTGGGGGCAGCGTGCCGGCGTACCGGTTATCAAGCGTGACCGCGGCTCCGATCCGGCGAGCGTGTGCTATGACGTGCTCGACGAGGCCGATAAGCGCGGCAGTGACCTGGTGCTCATCGATACCGCCGGCCGTCTGCACACGAGCCCTGAGCTCATGCGCGAGCTTGCCAAGGTGGTCAATGTGACCCGTAAGCGCGCCGCCAATATGGCCGCCGGTCCCATGCCGGTTTCGGTCGTGCTTGTGATCGACGCCGCGACGGGTCAAAACGGTCTGAACCAGGCGCTCGAGTTTAACGAGGCGCTGGGCCTGGACGGTATTATCATGACTAAGCTCGACGGCACGGCTAAGGGCGGTATCGCCATGGCCGTGGCCGAGAAACTCAAGCTCCCGATCCTGCGCGTGGGCGTGGGCGAGCAGGTCGATGACCTGCAGGAGTTCAATGCCAAAGATTTCTGCCGCGCCCTGGTGGGCGAGTCCAATTAAGGAGTGACTAGTGTTTGATTCCCTGAGCGATCGCCTCAACGACACATTTGACCGCCTGCGCGGCAAGGGCAAGCTGACCGAGGCCGATATTACTTCGGCCATGCGCGATATTCGCATGGCACTGCTCGAGGCCGACGTTAACTTTAAGGTCGTCAAGGAGTTCGTCGCCAAGACCAAGGAGCGCTGCATGACCGCTGAGGTCATGGAGTCGCTGTCGCCGGCGCAAAACGTCGTCAAGATCGTGCTCGACGAGCTCACCGAGATGCTTGGCTCAACCGAGAGCAAGCTCGTCTTTAGCAATCGCATTCCCAATGTCATCATGCTCGTGGGCCTGCAGGGCTCCGGTAAGACCACGGCGGCCGTAAAGCTGGCCTACCTGCTCAAGAAGCAGGGTCGCTCGCCGTTGCTCGCCGCGTGCGACGTCTACCGTCCCGCTGCTGCCGACCAGCTGGCCACGCTCGGTGGCGAGATCGGCGTACCGGTCTTCCGCGGCGACGGTGCGCACCCGGTCGATATCGCCAAGGGCGCCATCCAGGAGGCCGTCGACCACCTGCGCGACGTGGTCATCGTCGATACCGCCGGACGTCTTCAGATCGATGAGCAGATGATGCAGGAGGCCGTGGACATCAAGAAGGCCGTTAAGCCCGATCAGGTGCTGATGGTCGTCGATGCCATGACCGGCCAGGATATCGTCAACGTCGTCTCGACCTTTGCCGAGCGCACCGACTTTGACGGAGTGATCATCTCCAAGCTCGACGGCGATGCCCGTGGCGGCGGCGCGCTTTCCGTGCGCCAGGTGACCGGCAAGCCCATCAAGTTCGTGAGCATGGGCGAGAAGCCCGATTCGCTGGAGCCGTTCTATCCCGATCGTATGGCCAAGCGCATTCTAGGTATGGGCGACGTTGTCGGCATTATTGAGAAGGCCCAGGAGGCGGCCGACGCCGAGCAGCTCGAGGCTGCCGAGCGCATGCTGCGCGAGGGCTTCACCATGAATGACATGCTCGACCAGATGAAGGCCGTCAAGAAGATGGGCGGCATGAAGGGCATCCTGGGCATGCTCCCCGGCGGCCAGCGTGCGCTCAACCAGATGGGCGGCAACCTGGACGAGGGCATCTTCGACAAGAACGAGGCCATCATCATGTCGATGACCAAGGAGGAGCGCCTTCGCCCCTCCATCATCAACGGTCAGCGCCGTGCCCGCATTGCCAAGGGCGCCGGCGTGACCCCCACCGAGGTCAATAGCCTTATGAAGCAGTGGGGCGAGATGAACAAGATGATGGGCCGCATGCGCACGATGGCCAATCAGGCGCAGGCCGGCGGCAAGAAGGGCAAGAAGGGTAAGAAGGGCAAAAAGATGCGCATGCCCAATATTCCCGGTCTGGATGCCATGGGGCTGGGCGGCATGGGCGGCCTGGGAACGGGCAGCCCCAAGTCCGATATGGACCTGCTGCGCCAGATGGAAGCGCAGATGCGTAATAAGAAATAGAGCTCTAATTCCAGTTTGATATGGCAAAGGCCACTCGGAAGCTACCGGGTGGCCTTTGTTGTTGGCTTTGATTGTTGGGTTGCGTTCAGCGTCGCGCCCCGAGCTCGCGGTGTCGTGCCGTTAGTGGCAGCCACAGCCCTCGTGGCCCTCGTGCTCGTGATGGTCGTGGCAGCTGCAGGACTCGCCGTGTTCGTGGGCGTGGCCGTGGTCATGGCCGTGGCAGCCGCATGTGGCCTCGCCGTTCTGTGCGAGCGTGCCGGCAATAAGGGCTTCGACGCAAGCGTCGCAGCTGCCCTGGGCACCTGCGTATACCGTGATGCCGGCTTGGGCAAGCGCGTTGATGGCGCCACCGCCGATGCCGCCGCAGATGAGCGTGTCCACACCGCCGTTGGCGAGCAGGCCCGCCAGGGCGCCGTGGCCGGTGCCGCCGGTGCCCACGACCTGCTCGTTGAGCACCTTGCCGTCCTGAATGTCGTAGATCTTGAACTGCTCGCTGCGGCCAAAGTGCATAAAGATGTTGCCGTTGTCGTACGTCGTTGCCACCCTCATGGTGCCGACCTCCTTTGCTGGCCATGCGGCCGTCGTCGAGGCGATGGGGGAGTACGCGAAATTGCCGCCCTCGATGACGAGCGCTCGTCCGTTGACCAGCGCATCGGCCACCTTGCGATGCGCGCGGCTGCAAATGGCCGCCACCGTTGCACGGGCGATGCCCATCTGCTGGGCGACCGCCTCTTGGTTGAGACCTTCCAGGTCGCACAGGCGCAGCACCTCAAGCTCGTCGACGGTCATGTCGATGGCATCACCGCTGGCCAGGCCATCGGGGGTGAAGCCGCGGTATTCGGGGATGATCCCGACGCGGCGCAGTTTTTCGCGTCTTCCTGCCATGCACACTCCTTATCTGACATATGTCAACAATAGGATAACGCGTTAGTCGTTGGGCGCAAGGCATTTCTGGCATATGTCAGAAAAAGGCTAAGATGCCTCGTTGCCGCTTGCGGAGCCGCGCTGCCGTGCATTGCGTGTGCCGGACTAAGTGTCCAATTCGACACTTGCGCGCCTGGGCTACAATAAATCTCGCTTATAGGCGACTGACAGGAGGGTCAATGAGCAAAGCTGATCAGCAGTTTGTAACCATGTGCCGCGATATCTTGGATCATGGCACCACCACCGAGGGCCAAAAGGTCCGTCCGGTGTGGGAGGACGGCACCCCTGCCTATACCATTAAAAACTTTGGTGTCACGGCGCGCTATAATCTGCGCGAGGAGTTCCCCGCGCTCACCCTGCGTCGTACGGCGCTTAAGTCTGCCATGGACGAGATTCTGTGGATCTATCAAAAGAAGTCCAATAACGTGCATGATCTCAACAGCCATATCTGGGATGAGTGGGCCGATGAGACCGGTTCCATCGGTAAAGCCTACGGCTATCAGATTGGTCAGAAGAGCCATTACGCCGAGGGCGACTTCGACCAGATGGACCGTGTGCTGTACGACCTTAAGCACACGCCGTATAGTCGCCGCATTATGACCAATACGTACGTGTTTAGCGATCTGTCCGAGATGCACCTTTATCCGTGCGCCTATAGCGTGACCTATAACGTGACGCAGCGTCCTCAGGACGACAAGCCGACGCTCAACATGATTCTCAACCAGCGCAGCCAGGACATTTTGGCCGCGAACAACTGGAACGTGTGCCAGTACGCCATTTTGCTGATGATGGTCGCGCAGTCGGTCGATATGATTCCCGGTGAGCTGTTGCACGTGATCGCCGACGCCCATATCTATGATCGTCATGTCGATATCGTCCGCGAGCTTATCGAGCGTCCGCAGTTTGCGGCACCCAAGGTAACGCTCAACCCCGATGTGCATGACTTCTATGCGTTTACGACCGATGACCTGATCGTCGAGGGCTATGAGCACGGCCCGCAGGTCAAGAACATTCCCATTGCGGTGTAGGTGGTGCTCATGACGTGTAAGCTATCTGCTATCGTCGCCGTGTGTGACGATTGGGGCATTGGGTGCGAGGGCGACATGGTGGTGTCCAATCGCGCCGATATGCGCCATTTTGTGGCCTGCACCAAGGGCTGCCCGGTTATCATGGGACGCAAGACCCTGCTGAGTTTTCCCGGCGGGCGTCCGCTCAAGAACCGCCGCAATATCGTGCTCACCCGCGACGAGAGCTTTGCCCCCGAGGGCGTCGACGTGGTGCATAGTATCGACGAGGCGCTCGCCGCGGTTGCCGATGAGCCCGTTGCCTGGGTGATCGGTGGCGGCGATGTCTATCGGCATTTTTTGCCGTATTGCGTCGAGGCCGAGGTCACGCATAACCACTGCGTCCATGTCGTGGATACGTACTTTCCCGATTTGGAAGCCGATCCTGCGTGGGAGATTGCGCAGCGTAGCGGGGTCGCGACGATTGCCGCCGGTGAGGGTGACGAGGGCGTCGATTATGAGTTCGTGACGTATCGTCGCATCGAGGCGTAAATCGTCTGGCGTGAACGGTATCATCGGGTTGATTGAATGCATGGGGCGGCGCTTAGCGTCGCCTCGTTTGGTATAGATGTGCTGTAAAGAAGGGTGCGGGCTGGCTGCTATGACTGATGCCGTTGAGGTTCTGCGAATTGATTCGCTCGAGGACGAGCGGCTCGATGCCTACGTGCGACTGACCGAGCGTGAGCTTCGCTGCGTGCTGGAGCCGCAGAAGGGCATTTTTATCGCTGAGAGTGCCAAGGTCATCGAGCGTGCGGTTCGCGCCGGATATGAGCCGGTGAGCTTTCTTCTGGGCGAGCGCTGGCTCGACCAGATGATGCCGCTGTTTGACCAGCTTGTCGTGCGCGAGGGAGCGGGTCCGGTTCCCGTGTTCGTGGCCTCCATGGAACTCATGGAGCAGTTGACGGGCTTTAACGTGACGCGCGGCGCGCTGGCGGCGTTCCGTCGCCCGCGTCAGATTCCGGTTGATGAGTTCTTGGGCGGCGTTGTCGAGGCGGCGGGGGGTCGTCCGGTGCGCGTGTGCGTGCTTGAGGGTATTGTCGATCACACCAATGTTGGCGCGATTTTCCGCTCGGCTGCCGCATTGAACGTTGACGGTATTTTGGTCAGCCCGACGTGCTGCGATCCACTGTATCGTCGCTCGGCCCGCGTGAGCATGGGCACCGTGTTTCAGGTGCCGTGGACGCGCATTGGCAGCGAGGCTCGTGTGTGGCCGCATGATGGTCTGAGCGCGTTGCACGATGCCGGTTTTTCGTGTGCCGCTATGGCGTTGACGGACGACTCTGTTTCGCTTGATGATCCTGTACTGCGGAAGATTGATCGCTTGGCGATTTTTATGGGCACCGAGGGTGCCGGCTTGGGCGCCAAGACCATTGCCGGCTGTGACCACGCGGTGCGCATTCCGATGGCGCACGGGGTCGATTCGCTCAACGTGGCCGCGGCGAGCGCCGTCGCCTTTTGGCAGCTGTGCCCGCACGTGAGCAATGAGTATCACTACCAGCCGGGTTTGTATCACTAGGCAGATATTTTGCACTGGGCTCTGATTCGGGGTGTTTCGGTCGACGCCGGTCGGTGCTAAGCTGGTATTTGCTTTGGTCTTAAATTGCCGTTTTGTTGTTTAACATACGTTGGCGGGGAGGGCGTGTGGCTAAGAAATCTACGGCTATCGATGTAACGCAGGGTGTCATTTGGCAACAGCTGCTGTCGCTGTGCGTTCCCATCTTTTTTAGTTCGTTTTTTCAGCAGGCCTACACGCTTATCGGTACGTATATCGTTGGCCAGTTTGGCGGCAAGCTCGCGCTGGGTGGCATTCAAGCCACGATGGTGCTCACCGAGCTCTGCATTGGCTTTTGCGTTGGCGTCGGCGCCGGCTGCGCGGTCATTACCGGTCAGTATTTTGGCCAGCACGATGATGAGCGACTGAGTCGTTCGGTCCATACAGCCATGACGCTCGCGCTGGTGGGCGGTATCGCTTTCTCGATTCTTGGCATAGTGTTCGTTGAGCCCATGCTGGTGCTTATGAACACGCCGCATGAACTATTGGCCGAGGGCGTGGCCTATGCTCGTTGTTATTTTGCCGCGATGGTTGCGGCACTGCTGCTGAATATGGGAACCGCACTGCTGCGTGCCGTGGGCGACACGCGCGGCCCCGCCGTGATCATTGCCTCTGGCTGCCTGGTTAACGTGGTGCTGGATATCATTTTTGTCGCTGTGTTGCATATGGAGGCGCTGGGCTGCGGCATCGCGGTGGCGCTGACCATTTGCTCCAATGCAACGATGATCGTGTTGCGCATGATGCGCGCTCCGGGTGCATGGCGTCTTTCGCTGTCTAAGCTCGGTATCGATCGCGGTATTTGCAAGAGTATGATCTCGTGTGGTCTGCCACTCGGTTTTCAATCGGCTGCCTATTCGATCTCGAACGTGCTGATCCAGGTGTCGGTTAATTCGTTTGGCGCCGATGTCACGACTGCTTGGGGTCTATCTGGGCGCCTGGATGGCATTATCTGGATGGTGACCGAGGCGCTCGGCGTATCGATCACTACGTTCTCGGCGCAGAACTTTGGCGCGCGCAACTACGAGCGCATGCGCAAGGGCTACCATACGTCGCTCGTGCTGTCGTTTATGCTCATTGGTGGCCTGTCTGCCGTGCTGCTGGTGTTCTCGGGCCCGCTGTCGCGTTTGTTTGTCGACGATGCTTCGATTTCGGCGTACACCACGACTATCCTCCATTTCATTGCGCCGTTCTATGCGATTTTCTCGATTATCGAGAACGCCTCGGGTTCCATCCGCGGCGCCGGCGTGAGTTTGCAGCCTATGATGCTCACCATCTTTGGCACCGTTGTCTTGAGGGTGATCTGGGTGTTTGCGATCATGCCCTTCGATCCGTCGCTCGAGCATCTACTGCTGGTTTACCCCGTAACCTGGCTCATCACCGCAACCATGTTCACCATCTACCACCACAGCGGCAACTGGCTAGGTCGCGCCACCGCCTAGCTCATCCGTCAGATACCCCTGATAAGTTGCGGTGAAATAGTTCCTGAAAAGCCCTTGCGGACCGTCAAACAAGTACTATTCCACCGCAACTTCCTTATGAGCTGTAGGTGTTGGCGGAAAACGAATCAATTAGTATTCGATGCCTTGGCGGGCTAGGAGGCCTTCGTCGAAGTAGTGTTTGATGGGACGTATTTCGGTGACTAAGTCCGCGAGGTCGGCCAACGGCAGCAGCCCGCGGCCGGTGAGCACGAGTTCCGTGGTGGCGGGCTTTATCGCGATCAGCGCTTCGACATCCTCGCGTGTCACGAAGCCGCGGCGCATGGCCTCGCCGAGTTCGTCCAAAATCAGAACGTCGACCTGTGATATCTGCTCGCATGCGAGCTCCATGATCTGTGCGGCGCAAGCCTCGGGCGCGTCGCGGTCAGCTTGTACGATGCGCAGCCCCAGGCGCGGCGCGGCATCGTGTTCGGCGCAGTGCAGTTTCTTGGCAAACTGCAGCCTAAGAACGTCGAGCCCGTAGCCCGTCGCGCGCAGCGCGAGCCCCAGCGCAGCCGTCGTCTTGCCCTTGCCGTCGCCTGTATAGATTTGAACCTTGCCGACTTACAGTGATGCCATCTCTGTCCTTTCGTGCCCGGCGTCGGTTTATCGCCGTCCGGGTTGGGTATTCTAGAAAGCATTATCAACCCCAGTAGATGGAGTTCAAGCAGATGGAGATGGATGACAACAAACGTAGACGGAATATGATTCTCTACGTGCTCATCGCCTTCGTCGTCTACCTCGTGCTCTCGACCGTTCTGTTCCCTAACATCGGTCACACGCAGCAGATTACGAAGACCGATTACTCGACGTTTGTCAAAGCGCTCGATAAGAAGAGCGTCGACAAGGTCGAGTACAACACGGACGATTACTCGATTTATTACACCAAGAAGGGCGAGGACGAGAACATCGCCTACAAGACGACCGGTGTGCCGAATGACGCGGGCTTTACCGATCGCGTGCTTGAGTCTGGCGCTTCGCTGGAGTCGGTCGTTCCCGATAAAAACTCGGGTTTGATGACCTACTACCTGCTCACACTCATTCTTCCCATGGCGATTTTCTTCCTCATCGGTTGGTGGCTCAACCGCCGCATGAAGAAGGCAATGGGCGATGACGGCCCGTCGATGAACTTTGGCGGCGGCGGTTTTGGCGGCGGCGGACTGGGTAAGTCCGGCGCGCGCGTGATCGCCTCCAAGGACGTGGGCGTGACCTTTAAGGACGTCGCCGGTCAGGAAGAGGCCAAGGAGTCTCTCAAGGAGGTCGTCGACTTTCTGGAGAAGCCGCAGCGCTACGAGGAGATCGGCGCCAAGCTGCCGCGTGGTGCTCTCCTTGTTGGCCCTCCGGGTACCGGTAAGACCCTGCTTGCCAAGGCTGTTGCCGGCGAGGCCGGTGTTCCGTTCTTTAGCATTTCGGGCTCTGAGTTCGTTGAGATGTTTGTCGGTCGCGGCGCTGCTAAGGTTCGTGACCTGTTTAAGCAGGCCAAGGAAAAGGCGCCGTGTATCGTCTTTATCGATGAGATCGATACCATCGGTAAGAAGCGCGATGGCGGCGGCTTTAGCGGCAACGACGAGCGCGAGCAGACGCTCAATCAGTTGCTGACCGAGATGGATGGCTTCGATAACCATAAGGGTATCGTTGTCCTTGCCGCAACCAACCGCCCCGACAGTCTCGATCCCGCTCTACTGCGCCCCGGTCGTTTTGACCGCCGCATCCCCGTCGAGCTGCCCGATCTGACCGGCCGCAAGAACATCCTCGAGCTGCATGCCAAGAGCGTGAAGACCGAGCCGCCGATCGACCTGACCGCGATTGCCCGCGCCACGCCCGGTGCCTCGGGCGCCGACCTGGCCAATATCATCAACGAGGGCGCCCTGCGCGCCGTTCGCGAAGGTCGCAAGCGTGCAACCCAGGACGACTTCGAGGAGTCGGTGGAGGTCGTCATTGCCGGCCAACAGCGTAAGTCCACGGTGCTTTCCGACCACGAGAAGCAGGTCGTTTCCTACCATGAGATCGGCCATGCCATTGTTGCCGCTCGCCAGAAGGGCTCTGCGCCGGTCACGAAGATCACCATCGTTCCGCGCACGAGCGGTGCCCTGGGCTACACCATGCAGGTCGAGGAGGACGAGCGCTTCCTGACCACGCGCCAGGAGGTCCTGGATAAGCTCGCCGTCTACTGCGGTGGTCGCGCGGCCGAGGAGCTCATCTTTGGCGAGATGACGACCGGCGCCGCCAACGATATCGAGCAGGCCACCAAGCTCGCCCGTAATATGGTGACGCGCTTTGGTATGTCCGACGAGTTTGGCATGATGGCGCTCGGTACCGTGCAGAACGCGTATCTCAATCAGGACACGTCGCTCACCTGCGCCCCCGGTACGGCCGAGCGTGTGGACGCGATTGTCGCCAAGCTGATCGAGGATGCGCACGACCGCGCTTTGCAGATTCTGAAGGAGAACAAGTTTAAGCTCCACGAGCTGGCTCGTTATCTGTATAAGAAGGAGACCATCACGGGCGAGGAGTTCATGAACCTCCTCACGCGCGAGAATCCGCTGATGCCCAAGCAACAGTAATACTAGTTGCGCAGTGTCAATCGCCCCATTTGAGTGTCCATCTCAAATGGGGCGTTTTGCGTGGGGAGTGTTGTATATGAAGATCGTGGTGAGCGCCTGCTTGATGGGCGAGAGCTGCAAGTATAACGGGCTCGATAACTACCACCGCGCGTTGGTCGAGGCTTGCGAGCGCACGGGGACCGAGGTCCTCCTCGTGTGCCCCGAGGTCTTTGGCGGCCTGCCCACGCCGCGCAAGCCGTCCGAGATTGTGAACGGCGAGGTTCGTACCTGCGAGGGCATCTCGGTTGATCGCGAATTTCGCCTGGGTGCCCAACGTGCGCTCGATATGTGCGAGCAGGCGGGCGGCCCGTCTGAGATTGCTGCGTGCGTCTTGCAGGACCGCAGTCCCTCGTGCGGCGCGGGTCGCATCTACGACGGTACCTTTAGCGGTACGCTCACCGCGGGCAACGGCGTCTTCGTTGATCTGTTGCTGCGTCACGGCTATCGCGTTATACCAGCTAGCGAGTTCGACCCCAGCATGCTGGAGCAATAAAAAACCACCACAAGGGCACTGCTCCCTTGTGGTGGTTTTGGGCTAGGCCTAGAGCGTGTGGCCGTAGGCGTTGGCGGCCTTGATGGCGGCGGCGAACTTCTCGTCGGTGAAGGGCTCCGGGTTTCCCTGCTTCCACTCGTTGGTGGCGTGTGCGAACTCGCACAGGGCCGGGATATCGGACTCGGAAAGCCCGACCTGCTCGAGCGTCACGGGCAGGCCCATCTGCTTGTTAAAGGCGGCGTAGCGCTCAAGGTTCTCGGTGTCTCCCGTATAGGCAAACAGCACGAGCACGCCCAGGCTCACGACCTCGCCGTGCAGGTAAGTGCCCTCACGCGGAATGCTGCAGGTGGCGTTGTAGAACGCGTGCGCCACGCTCGAGTTGTAGTAGTAATCGTTCTGGTTGGTCAGGTTGGAGACGTAGCCCGTGTTGACCACGATGTCGAGCGCGATCTGCTTGACGGCCTCGCTCGACAGGTTCTGGCGCACGTCCTCAAGACCCTGGACGCCATAGGTAAACAGCGGCTCGGAACAGGTGTGGGCGAGTGCCAAGCCAAGGCCTGCCGTGTGCTCCAAATTGCCGGCGCTCGTGGCGTACTCGACCTCGGGCTGCTTAGACAGGGCATCGCCTACGCCGGCCCAGAAGTACTCCGCCGGTGCCTCGGCGATGATCTTGGGGTTGATGAAGATGTGCGCCGGTCGGTTGGGGTACGAATAGCCCTCGAGCGAGCCGTCGTCGTTGTACACGACGGCAATGGCGGTCGCGGCGGAGCAGTTGGAACAGATCGTCGGGACCGTAAAGACGATCTTCTTGAGCTCGATAGCTGCGGTCTTCACGGTGTCGAGCGCCTTGCCGCCGCCGCAGGCGATAAGCACGTCAGCTTCCTGGCAGGCAGGGGAGTTTACGACCTTGGCGATATTTGCGCGCGTACTGTTGGTGCCGTAGACGCGCGTCTCCAGAATTTCGACGTCGGTACCCGCCAGCGCAGCTTCGATACCGGGAAGTGCTGCGGCCAGTGCCCGCTTGCCACCGATGATCGCGACCTTCTTCGCGCCGTACTCGGCCAGCGCGCCGGGCAGCTCGTCAAAGCAATCCTCGCCAACGGTGTAGTCGCTCATTCCAATCGTGCGCATAGCAACCTTCTTTCGTTCGATAAAGTGCTTTCAGGTATTTTGCTCCAAGAGAAGGTCCACAGCCGCGAGAAATTTCGAACGTATAAAACCAGTGTTGAGGGTTTTTCGCCGGCGCGGAACGTGCTAGCATACTCCGCATAAGCGTTGATGGGGACGAGTAGTCGGCCGTCCGCATGCCACAGAGAGCGGGGAGTGCTGAGAGCCCGTGCATGCGACCGATGAAAATCACCCCGGAGCTGCGGTCCCAACGGACGTGCCGCATAGGTTCGTCTTAGTAGACATCGCCGAGATGGCCGTCGATACAGGCCAGCCGAGTAACGGATGCGAGCGCGCGATAACGCGGGCGAGGGCATCTAAGCTGGGTGGTTAAGCGAAGAGCTTTTGCGGGCACGCTGCCCGTTTTGTGGCGCTTCGTCCCAGCTTGTAGGGACGGGCGCTTTTTTGGTGCCCAGAGGGCGTGCGCGCCCACGACATGAAAGGGGTACCGTGGCAAACGAGTACAAGCAGACGATGAATCTGCCCAAGACCGGTTTTCCCATGCGTGCCGGTCTTTCCAAGTCCGAGCCCAAGCGACTCAAGGACTGGCAGGACAACAAGGTCTACGAGCAGGTTCTGAAGAAGAACGAGGGTCACAAGAAGTTCGTGCTGCACGACGGTCCTCCGTACGCCAACGGTCCGATCCACATCGGCCATGCCATGAACAAGATCTCCAAGGACATGATCAACCGCTACTGGATGATGCAGGGCTATGAGGTTCCCTATGTCCCCGGTTGGGACTGCCATGGTCAGCCGATCGAGCATAAGGTCGAGGAGAAGCTCGGCACCGAGAAGTTCAACCAGACCCCCACGGCCAAGATCCGTGAGCTCTGCAACAAGTTCGCCGTCGAGAACATCGAGCTGCAGAAGGCCGGCTTCCGTCGCCTGGGCGTGCTCGGCGACTGGGATAACCCCTACCTGACGCTCTATCACCAGCATGACGCTGCCGACATCGAGGTCTTCAAGGCCATGTTCGATAAGGGTATGATCTATCGCGGTCACAAGCCCGTCCATTGGTGCAAGCACTGCCACACCGCACTCGCTGAGGCCGAGATTGAGTACTCCGACGAGACGAGCCCGTCCATCTTCGTGCGCTTTGAGATGACCTCCAAGCCCGCAGGCCTCGAGAACTTCGACGGCCCGGTCGACTTTATCATCTGGACGACCACGCCGTGGACCATCCCCTCCGACCAGGCAGTTTCTCTCAAGCCCGGCGCCGCCTATGTCGCCGTTGAGCACGAGGGTCGTGCCGAGGTCATGCTCGAGGACCTGGCTCCCAAGTGCTGCGAGGAGTTTGGTTGGGAGTACACCCCGGTTATGGTCGACGGTAAGCCCTATGTGGTTCCCGCCGAGACCTTCCACCACATCCACTACAAGCAGCCGATCTTTGATGGTGTTGAGGGCGTGGCGCTGCTGGCCGATTACGTCGGTGTCGATGACGGTACCGGTATCGTCCACAACTCGCCCGGCCACGGCGTCGACGACTACTTTGCCTGCCTCAAGGAGGGCATTACCGACATCTGCATGCCGGTCGATGACGACGGCAAGTTCTACACCGGCGAGGAGTTTGGCACCGGTGGCCCCTTCAGCGGTATGGATACCGATGAGGCCAACCCGCACATCATCGAGTTCCTGCGCGAGCGCGGCACCCTGGTCCTCGAGAAGAAGATCACGCACAGCTATCCGCACTGCTGGCGCTGCAAGCACCCGGTGCTCTTCCGTGCTACCGACCAGTGGTTTGTCTCTATGGACAAGACCGGTTTGCGTGAGCAGGCTGGCAAGGAGGTTCGCGAGAACGTCAAGTGGTATCCGGCTCACGCCGCCAACCGCATTGGCGCCATGGTCGAGCAGCGTCCCGACTGGTGCATCAGCCGTCAGCGCAACTGGGGCGTGCCTATCCCCAGCTACACCTGCGCCGACTGCGGCGAGAAGGTCATGAACGACGCCACGCTCGACGCCGTCATCAAGCTCTTCCACGAGAAGGGCTCCGACGCCTGGTTTACCGACGCTCCCGAGAGCTACCTGGGCGAGGCCTGCGTCTGCCCCAAGTGCGGCGGCCATCACCTCAAGGCCGATAAGGACATCCTCGACGTGTGGTGGGACTCCGGCGTGTCTTGGAAGGCCGTTTGCGAGTACCGTCCCGAGCTGGAGTACCCGGCGGACGTGTATCTCGAGGGCTCCGACCAGCATCGTGGTTGGTTCCAGAGCTCGCTGCTCACTTCGGTGGGTGCCAATGGCCACGCTCCGTACAAGGCGGTCGTCTCGCAGGGCTTCACGCTTGACGGCCAGGGCCGCAAGATGTCTAAGTCGCTCGGCAACGTCATCGACCCCAATAAGGTCTGCGACGAGATGGGCGCTGACATCATCCGTCTGTGGGTTGCCTCCGTCGACACCAGCTCTGACGTCTCCATCGACCACGAGATTCTCGCTCGTACGTCCGATGCCTATCGCCGTTTCCGCAACACGCTGCGCTTCTTGCTCTCCGAGCTCGAAGGTCAGTTTGAGCCCGAGACCGACGGCGTTGCCTTTGCTGACTTGCTGCCGCTCGACAAGCTCATGGTTGCCCGTCTGACCCAGGTCCAGGCCGAGGTCGACGACGCCTACGCCAGCTATGAGTTCCCGCGTGCCTACCGCGCGCTCTACGACTTCGTGGTTACCGAGCTCTCCAACGTGTACCTCGACGCCCTGAAGGACCGTCTGTACTGCGACAAGCCCGGTTCGCTCGAGCGCCGCAGCGCCCAGACCGTACTTGCCGAGCTCTTCTCGATGCTCATGCGCGACCTGCAGCCGATCCTGTCCTACACGGTCGACGAGGCCATGGCCTATGCGCCCGCCGGCTGCGTCGACCACCAGAAGTACGCCGCGCTGCTCGATTGGTACAAGTCGCCCATCACGGTCGACGAGGCCAATGAGTTTGAGGGCGTGCTCGAGGCCTCACTCGAGCTCCGTAGCGCCGTGACCAAGGCCCTTGAGGATGCCCGTTCTGCCGGCACCTTCACCAAGAGCCAGCAGGTTCGCGTCAAGGCGGTCGTTCCCGCCGAGATGTACGCGCTGCTGACCGGTGATAAGGCCGTCGACCTGGCCGAGTTCTACATCGTCTCCGATGTTGAGCTGACCCAGGGCGAGGAGCTCTCCGTTGCCATCGAGGCAGCCGAGGGTGAGTGCTGCGACCGTTGCTGGAACTACCGCACCACCGTCGGCGAGTACAACGGCCACGCGCATATCTGCAAGCGCTGCGCGAATGCCCTTTAAGGCACGGTAACTCGGCATTTTAGTTATTGGGAGAATTTGGACGCCTTCGGCCCATTTGCTCCGCTGAATAAAAGCGGCATTCTGTTTTTCGGAATGCCGCTTTCTTTTTATGCTGGTTATTTATCTGGCGTTAGCGAATATGTCGTGCGCTCTGCGTGTGGCAATATAAGATGGTTAATTGCGTTAAACGGAATTCGATGTTCTTGAGGGTAGGGGATTGATTTGGGTCGTGGTGCGGATATGACGCCGCCTTTGCGTTGGCGGTTGGTTGTTGCTGGTGGGGTGGCGCTGGTTGTGCTCCTTGTTGACCAGCTGACCAAGCTTGCGGTTCGTGCCGTGGGTGACGCTTTGCATGTGACTGTTATCCCCGGTGTGATCGACTTTCTATTTGTCCGCAATATCGGTGCTGCCTTTAGCATGGGCGAGGGGCATGGCATCGCGTTTGCCGTGCTGGCGTTGGCGGTCATTATCGCTATTGCCGTGTACCTCGTTCGTGCACCCCGGCTCGCCCATCTTGAGGTTGTGGGCATGGCGATGGTTGCGGGCGGTGCTATCGGCAACGCTATCGATCGTTTGGCCTTTGGCTTCGTGACCGATTTTATTGCCATCACCTTCATCGACTTCCCTGTTTTCAATGTGGCCGATATCGGCATTACCTTGGGCGTCGTGCTCGCCCTCTTTGGCTACATGTTCTTGAGCCCCGCGGCCCGTGAGGTCGATGCGACTGCCGAACTCAATGCCCGTGATGAGGCCCGCGCCAAGCGCAAAGCCAAGCAGCGTGGGGAGCGTGCCCGCAAGATTCGCGAATGGAATGAGCGTTAATGGCCGACATCCATATTCTTGTTGCCGACGATTGCTCTGGCCAGCGTCTCGACGCCTTTCTGGGTGCCAACGACGGCTGCCCCACGCGCTCTGCCTGCGCGCATCTGATCGAGGGCGGCGCCGTAATCGTGAACGGCGAGACCTGTTTGTCAAAAAAGTATGCCGTACGCGCCGGCGACCGCATCTCGGTTGACCTGCCCGAGCCTCACGATCCGACTGACGTGATTCCCGAGGCCATTCCCCTCGATATCCGCTACGAGGACGATTACCTCATCGTGCTCTCCAAGCAGCGGGGCCTGGTGTGCCATCCCGCTCATGGCCACGAGTGCGGCACTCTTGCGAACGCTCTGGTCTACCACTGTGGCATCGACCATCTTGGTACCGTGCAGGGTGAGGACCGCCCCGGTATCGTGCATCGTTTGGATCGCGATACCTCGGGCCTCATGCTTGCGGCAAAGGACGACGACACGCAGCGCGCGCTTCAAAATCTCATTCGCACGCGTACGCTCGACCGCCGCTATATCACGCTTGTCCACGGGCACATCGCCATGGACGAGGGCACCATCAATACCGGTATCGCCCGTTCCACGCGCGACCGCGTCAAGATGGCGGTTTCGGACGACCCCTTTGCCCGTCAGGCCATTACGACCTTTAAGGTCCTCGAGCGCTTCGATTCCACGCGTTTTGACGACGGCTATACGCTCGTCGAGTGTCACCTGTTTACCGGCCGCACGCATCAGATTCGCGTGCATATGCGTCATATCAACCACGCCTGCGTGGGCGATCCACTTTACGGCAAGTGCGATGCGCGCGCCGACCAGGGCCTGACCAGGCAGTTTCTGCATTCCTGGCGCGTGGCGTTCGAACATCCCGTGACGGGGGAGCGCATTGAGTGCCGCGACGAGTTGCCGTGGGATCTCGCTGCGGTTCTCGACGATCTGGCTCCGCGCTCGCTCGGTCGCACGGCCGCTGGAGATGAAATCGTTCCGCAGCTCGGTCTTCTCGAAGCCTAGCCAGTATTAGGTGGTTTCTTGAACTCGGTAAGCCTGCGGTAAGATATACGGTTGTTTACGTAACGCGTTGCTGGGAGCCTGCATGCTCGCCTTTTTACAAACCAACACACCCATCGTGATCTTCAACCAGATTGTCGTCACGCTGCTCACGGTCTGCTTTCTGTACCAGGTGGTCTTCTTTGTCATTGGCGCTCTTCGTGGCGAGGTCGCGCCTCCCAAGGCCAAAAAACTCCATCGCTATGCTTTCTTTATCGCGGCGCATAACGAGGAGGCCGTGATTGCCAATCTCGTTCGCTCCATCAAGGACCAGGATTATCCGTCCGAGCTCATCGAGGTTTTCGTGGTCGCCGATGCCTGCACCGACAACACGGCGCAGCTCGCGCGCGAGGCCGGTGCCATTGTTTACGAGCGCAATGACCTGGCCCGCAAGGGCAAGAGCTGGGTCATGGACTTTGGCTTCGACCGCATTCTCAACGAGTATCCCGACACGTTTGAGGGCTACTTTATCTTCGATGCCGACAACGTTATCTCCCGCGATTACGTTTCCAAGATGAATGATGCCTTTGACCAGGGCTTCCATGTGGTCACGAGCTATCGCAATTCCAAGAACTTCGGCAGCTCGTGGATCTCGGCAGCTAATGCTACTTGGTACCTGCGCGAGGCGCGCTTCCTCAACAACGCGCGCAATATCTGCAAGACGTCCTGCGCTGTTTCGGGTTCGGGTTACCTTATCTCGTCAAGCGTTATCGAGGGCATGCACGGTTGGCAGTTCCATACGCTGACCGAGGATATTCAGTTCACCACGTTCTGCGCCATTCACGGCATTCGCATCGGTTATGCGCCTGCGGAGTTCTTTGACGAGCAACCCGTGACGTTCAAGGCATCCTGGAAGCAGCGTATGCGCTGGACCAAGGGCTTCTACCAGGTCTTTTTTACCTATGGCAAGCATCTTGTCAAATCGACGTTCCGCTATCATCGCTTTGCCGCGTACGACATGTTTATGACCATCGCTCCGGGCATGCTGCTGTCCCTGATCTCGATGCTCGCTAATGCGACGTTCTTGATTGTGGGTGGCCTTTCGCATGGTTTCTTGGCTACCGAAGTCGAGATGCAGGCGTGCGCCGCTTCGCTCATTATGACCTTCGCCATGATGTATCAGACGTTCTTTATCCTGGCGCTGCTCACGACCATCTTTGAGTACAAGCACATTCACTGCGCGCAAAAGTGGCGTCTGGTTACTAACCTGTTTACCTTCCCGATCTTTATGTTCAGCTATATCCCCATCACGGTGGCTGCGCTGTTCCTGAAGGTCGACTGGGTGCCGACGCAGCACGCCGTCAACGTCACCCTTGACGAGGTCATGCAAGGCGCCAAATAACCACCACCAAAACCACCACAAAGGGGACAGGCACCTGTGTGGTGGTTTTTGTTTTTGCGATGTAACTCGAGGAGGCGTTCGATGGTCTATATCCCGTTTTGGTTGTTTGCTATTGCTGGCGCCGTTATCGATGCTCGTGATCGGCGGTTCCCGAATTCGCTTGCCGGCGCGTGTGCGGTGGCGGCGTTAGCGGGTGTTTGGTTCGATCTCGGTTTGAACACAGCGCTTGACCACGCAGGTCTTGCCGTCATCGTGTATCTTGCTCTCGTGCTGACTGAGTCCTTCTGGCGTCGTCTTCGCCAAACCCCGGGCATCGGCATGGGAGATGCTAAGGCACTTTTCGCGCTTTGCACGCTCGACCCTATGGGTGGCATCGTGGCATTTGCCGCTGCGCTCCTGGTTCTTGCCCTCTCCTGTCTCATCACGAAATCGCGCTCTCTGCCATTGCTCCCGTTTTTGGTGCCGATTTTTGCCATAATCGAGGTCGTGGGCTGCACTTTGTAACCGATTGCGCATCCTTCTTAAGGAGCATGCCATGGCAATTAATCAAGAAACGGCCGTCATTAAGGCGCGCATGGACCGTATTCCCTCGGCGTTGTCGCCCGAACTTGTCGAGCGCATTTCCGCCGATCGTGCTTCGGGGCATGTCAACCCGTATCGTTGCAACGACGATCAGGTCATTCGTCGTATTGATCGCGCCGCCGACAAAGGCACGCTTATGCGTCCGGCGTTTATGCGCGATACCGAAAAGATACTTCATCTTCCGGCGTACACCCGTTATGCAGGCAAAACGCAGGTCTTTAGCTTCCGTAGCAATGATGATCTTTCACGCCGCGGTTTGCACGTACAGCTTGTCTCCCGCATTGCGCGCGATATCGGTCGCGCCCTGGGGCTCAATTGCGATCTGATCGAGGCGATTGGCCTGGGTCACGACTTGGGACACACGCCTTTCGGCCATGCCGGCGAGCGCTTCCTCAACGATATCTTTCATGAGCGTACGGGGCGTTATTTTTTCCATAACGTGCAGTCGGTCCGCGTGCTCGACGCGTTGTATGGCCGCAACGTGTCGCTCCAGACGCTCGACGGCGTGCTATGCCATAACGGCGAGTACGAGCAGCGTGTGTTTGAGCTCTCGGACATGGGCTCCTTTGACCAGTTTGACCAGACGGTTGAGGATTGCATTGCCACGGGCTATAGCGCAATTGAGCATCTCCGTCCCATGACGCTCGAAGGCTGCGTGGTCCGCATCTCTGATATCCTTGCCTACGTTGGGCGCGATCGCCAAGACGCCATTGCGGCGGGCCTGCTTTCGCCCGACGCTTTTGATGATGGCCGAGGCGGTGCCTACAACAGTTGGATCCTCACGCATGCCTCCATCGATATCGTTGAGCACAGTTATGGTAAGCCGCGCATCGAGATGAGCGAGGACCTGTTTGAGGAAATTCGCCGAGCCAAGCACGAGAACTACGAGAAGATCTATAGCAAGGGCGGTATCGAAGGCGATTCCGAGGCGGAGCTGCGCGAGGCATTCGAAAAACTCTACGACCGTTGCCTGCAGGATATAAACGAAGGCGACGAGTCTTCGTATATCTTTAAGCACCATATTTCGCGCATTGAGCAGCAGCTTTCCTACTACGATCGCACCTACGCTTGGCAGGACGACAAGGATCAAGCCGTGGTGGATTATATCGCGAGTATGACGGACGGTTATTTCTGCGAGCTGACGAGCAAGCTGTTCCCGGGTCTAAAGTTTCCGCATCGTACCTATATTAACGAACGGTAGTTCGTATCATTTCGGTATACTGTTGGTCAACAACGATTTTGATTGATGCACGGGATGGCTATGGACGACCTTTTTTCTGCTTCGACGCGCGAGCGTTCCTTTCAGAATGCGCCGCTTGCGGTGCGCATGCGCCCCAACACGCTTGATGAGTATGTGGGCCAGCAAAAGGCCGTCGGTAAGGGCTCATGGCTGCGTGCCGCGATCGAGCACGACGTGCTTTCGAGCGTGATTCTGTACGGGCCGGCCGGTACGGGTAAGACGACGCTGGCCCACATTATCGCCAACCATACCAAGAGTGAGTTTGTCGAGGTCAGTGCCGTGACGGGCACCGTGAAGGACTTGCGTCGCGTGATTGACGAGGCCAAGACACGCCTGAATACGTACGACCGCCGCACCATTCTATTCATCGATGAGATTCACCGTTTCTCTAAGTCGCAGCAGGATGCTCTGCTGCATGCAGTTGAGAACCGAACCGTCATTATGATTGGCGCTACGACCGAGAACCCGTACTTTGAGGTCAACTCGGCACTGTTGTCGCGCGGGCGCGTGGTGGAGCTTGAACATCTGAAGGATGAGGATATCGCCACACTCATCGAGCGTGCGCTCGAGGCGCCGCAGGGTTTGAACGGCAAGTTCTCGACCGATGATGATACGGTCAAGACTATTTGTACGCTGGCTGCGGGCGATGCACGTTCGGCCCTGACGACACTCGAGCTGGCGAGTGAGATTGCCGTCACGCGTCCTGATACCGAGGGGACGCCGGCTCCGGCGGCGGGGGAGCGATATCCCATCACCGTCGACGATGTGAAGATTGCCAATCCGCGCCGTGGGTTTTCGTATGATAAAAACGGTGACATGCACTACGACATTATCAGTGCGTTTATTAAGTCTATGCGCGGTAGCGACCCCGATGCCACGATCTATTGGCTCGCGCGCATGATTGATGCGGGGGAGGATCCCAAGTTTATCGCTCGCCGTATTATGATTCAGGCTTCTGAGGACGTTGGCAACGCCGATCCGCAGGCGCTTTTGGTGGCGCATGCCGCGTTTAAGTCTGCCGAGGTCATTGGCTATCCCGAGTGCCGTATTAACCTGGCTCAGGCTGCACTCTATGTGTGCTTGGCGCCTAAATCCAACGCGTGTGAGGCTTCGATCGATGCGGCGCTGGTCGATATCCACTCTAGTGGGCTTCGCGAGGTGCCGAGCTATCTGCGCGATCGCCATCGCCCGGGCAGCGATGAATACGGTGTGTATAAGTATCCGCACGATTATCCCGAAGGCTGGGTCGACCAGCGCTATTTACCCGAAGGCTTAGAACGCGGTGCATTTTGGCAGCCTGCCGGTCGCGGCTGGGAAGAGTGGCGTGTGGAGCAAAGCGAGCGCGACCGTAGCGGCAACGCTCCCAAGTAGGTCATTGGCGCCTCGCGCATTCCCTTTGGGTAACTTTCCCCTTCTTTGGGGTACCATAAACAGCGTCTGTATTTCGATTCCTTTGGGAGGCTTGTATGAGTCCCATTCAAATCGCCTTGCTGCTGCTCGCCGTTGCCGGCGTGTGGGCTGTTATTGAGCTCGCGCTCACGCTGCGCAAGACCCGCACCGTCGTCGACTCGCTCGACAAGACGGTGAGCGACCTCAACAACACGCTCGCCGAGGCACAGCCCGTGGTGGCAAAGCTCGATGGCGCCGTTGATGAGCTTACGCCGGCACTTGCCCAGGTGGAGCCGCTCCTTAAGTCGAGCAAGACTGCCGTTGACGCCCTGACGTCCAACCTCGTTGAGGTTGAGGCGGTCGTTCGCGATATTTCCGAGGTCACGGGCAGCATGGCCGAGGCCAGTAATGCCGTGTCGAGCGTGACTGATTCTGCGGCCGGCGCCGTGCAGAAGCTCTTCAATAAGGTGAAGGCTCCTGCAGCCGACGCCGAGCGCAAGCTTTCCGCTGCTGCCGACGCCGAGCAGCCGACCGAGCGTGTCCTGATTGGCGAAGCCGGGGACGATGCCGCTGCTGGTGACGATGATGCGCAGAAGCCTGCTGCTAAAGCAGCCCAGTATTACACCTATACGCCCGCCGAGACCTCCGAGGAGTCCTGCGATGAGTAGCGAAGCAACTTGCCCCATCTCGCTGACTGTTGCCGGGGATCCACGTCTGGCACGTCTCGTACGTATGACGGCCGCCAACGTTGGTGCGCTGTGCTCCATGTCCGTCGATCGCATCGAGGACATCCGTATGGCTGCCGAGGAGGCCTTCATCTTTGGCTGCACGGCCGTTGATTCCGATGACATTTCGATCAAATTTGACGTCGACGAATCGCACGTGGGCATGACCTTTACCTTTGGTGACCAGGCGACTGTCGATGAGGATGATCAGGCTGCCGTGTATGCCGAGCTCATTCTGGCAAGCGTGTGCGATTCCTACGAAAAGACCGCGGCGCCTCTGACGCTTTCCCTCGACCTCAAGGCGGATATCTAATATGACCGAACGTTCCCGGAGCGGTAAGACCGCTTGGGACAAGGAGAAAACCCGCGAGCTGTTTCGTCGCTACAAAGAGACCGGTGATCCGGACGCACGTGAGCAGCTCGTCATGTCCCATATGAACCTGGTAAGGTTTCTTGCCAACAAATTTAAGAACCGCGGCGAGCCACTCGACGACCTTTTGCAGGTCGGCTATCTGGGCTTGCTCAAGGCTATCGACCGCTTTGATCCCGAGCGCGGACTCGAGTTCACGACTTTTGCCACACCTACCATTCTGGGTGAGATTAAGCGTCATTTCCGCGACAAGGGCTGGAGCGTGCGCGTGCCGCGCCGTTTGCAGGAGCTTTCTGCCAAGGTTAACCAAGCTACCGACAAGCTCACTAACGAGCTGCAGCGCTCGCCTAAGGTTGAAGAAATCGCTGAGTACCTGGGCGTGACCGTCGACGAGGTGCTGGAGGCCATGGAATCGTCTTCGGCCTATACCTCGGTGCCCATCGAGGCTCCTGGCGCGTCCGATTCCGATGATGCCCCCTCGATTCTCGACCGCTATGCCGATGACGACAACGAGCTCGATTTTACCGATGACCGCCTGGTGATCGAGGAAGCCATCCGCGATTTCTCGCCGCGTGAGCGTGAGGTTATCGAGCTGCGCTTTGTGAAGGGCATGACCCAGATCGAGATCGCTAAGAAGTTGGGTATCTCGCAGGTGCAGGTTTCGCGCCTGCTGCGCCGTACCCTTAAGAAGATACAGGACAAGATCGACCCTGACGGAGTGATGGTTCGTTCATGATTGAGCACCCCCAACAAACCGACCGCACGCTGCGCGATACTCGTATTCTGACGCTTCGCATTTGGGCTGTCGTCGGCTGCATTGTCATCGCAGCCGTCATCTTTAACCTTATGGGTATCCTGGCGCCGGTTATCGAGTTTCTCGCTGTCGGTTCCATCATCGCTTTTGTGATGTCGCCGATCACTAACTGGCTCGAGCATCACGGCGTCGGTCGTGGCATCGGTTCGCTCATCGCGCTGATCGTGGTTGTGGCAGTGCTCGTCGGCGTCGTCTGCATCCTGTCGCCTATTTTGCTCGGTCAGATTATGGAAGTCCTGAGCCGTCTGCCTGAGCAGCTTCGCGTTGCGGGCGGTGATCTCAACGAGATGATTTCGCACGTTAAGACGCTCAACAACACGCCGCTCAAGGAGTACCTGGACGATAATCTGTCCTCGCTGGTTACTGTGGCGTCCAAGTACGTATCGCAAATCGCCGCTGAGCTCGGTCGCGGCGTGTTCCCGCTGATCACCAACACGGCCTCGCAGCTGTTCGTAATCTTCCTGGGTTTGGTGCTTGCCTACTGGCTTGCCTGTGATTATCCCCGTATGCACCACGAGGTCTGTACCATCATCGGACAGGAAAAAGAGACCTCGTACCGCTTTATGGTCGCGATTCTTTCGCGCTCGGTCGGCGGTTATATGCGCGGCATGGTCGTGACGTCCATCTGCGGTGGCATCCTCGCCTTTATCGGCTTTACGCTCATTGGCCATCCCTATGCGGCACTCATGGCCATCTTTACCGGCATCATGCACTTGGTCCCGGTTGTCGGTCCCTGGGTAAGCGCGGCGATCGCCACGGTGCTCGGCTTTATGTTCAGCCCCATGCTGGCGTTGTGGACGCTCGTTGTGACCATGGTGGCTCAAAACGTCACCGATAACGTCATTTCCCCCAAGGTCATGCAGAGTTCGGTGCAGGTACATCCCATCATGAGCCTGACGGCCCTCGTTATTGGTTCGGCACTTATGGGTCCCATCGGCATGGTCATCGCCATTCCGCTGTGCGCGGCCCTCAAGGGCATTTTCGTCTACTACTTTGAGAACGAGACCGGTCGCCAGCTCGTGGCATACGACGGCGCTGTATTTAAGGGCACGCCATATCGCGATGCCGAGGGCAACCCGGTCGCCGCCTACGACGCGCTTGGAGACGATACGTTCATTTACGAGTCCGAGCTCATCGGCAACGAGACCGCGCCCGAGGCCCAGGCGATGCCCAAGCCCGAGCTCGAGAATCCCTGGATCAAGCTCTCGGGCCTGCAGCCCGATGCGACGAGCTTTTTCAAGAATCCCTTCGCCAAGGACGATGACTCCAACTCGGACGACGATACCAAAACCGGCATCGACGGCTCCATGGACGATTCGGATTCCAAATAGGCACCGCTAGCGTTTCTTGAAGTTGTAAATGACAAGAAACGCGAGCAAAGCGATTGATAAGGGGCCGGCTACATAGAAAAAGAGAACGTCAATTGCGCGTAGAGTGTAATAGGCTTTATCGCCGGACATTACTGCATACAATACGTAGCCAAATGCTGGTTGGTTTGCGTACCAGCAGGAGAAAGCAAAAGCGCTAAAAGTGCTACAACCAGAAGTGCGTTCAGGACAAATCGTTTGCTTTTCATCGATCGCTCCTTCCGGGTGAATCTTATATGTAATTCTATAGTAGCCTTTTTCAAAGCATCGCATACTCCTAAATAACGTGCACTTTCGCTGTAGGGTCGGCTTTATGTCGGCCCTCTTTTTTGCACTTGCGCGGCGGGATGGTAATATCGTTACGTTTGAACTGTTTCGATGTGAAACCGAGGAGATTCCCTCTATGAGTGCTGACTACCCGTCAATGACTACGGCCGAGATCCGCTCCAAGTTCCTCAACTTCTTTGAGGAGCGCGGTCTTAAGCTCTATCCTTCTTCGTCCCTTGTTCCCGACGACCCCTCGCTGCTGCTTGCCAACGCCGGCATGAACCAGTTTAAGGAGTACTACCAGGGCAAGAAGACCATGAAGGAGATCGGCGCGATCTCCTGCCAGAAGTGTGTCCGCACCAACGACATCGACTGCATCGGCGAGGACGGCCGTCACCTGTCGTTCTTCGAGATGCTCGGTGACTTCTCCTTTGGCGGCGTCTCCAAGCAGCAGGCTTGCGCTTGGGCCTTCGAGCTCATCACCAAGGAGTTCAAGCTGCCGCTCGATCGCCTGTACTTTACCGTCTTTACCGAGGACGACGAGACCCACGACGTGTGGCGTTCTCTGGGCGTTGCCGAGGACCACATCTCCCGCCTGGGCGAGGACGACAACTTCTGGGCCGCTGGCCCCACCGGCCCCTGTGGTCCGTGCTCCGAGATCTACTTTGACATGGGCGAGGAGGTCGGTTGCGGCAGCCCCGACTGCAAGCCCGGCTGCGACTGCGACCGCTTCCTTGAGTTCTGGAACCTCGTGTTTACCCAGTACGACCGCCAGGAGGACGGCTCCATGCCGGAGCTGCCGCACCGCAACCTCGATACGGGCATGGGTCTGGAGCGCATGGCCGCTATCATGCAGCACAAGACCGCTAACTACGACGGCGATTTAATGCAGCACCTCATCAAACTCGGTGAGGAAATCAGCGGCAAGACCTATGACGCCGACGATTACTCCGGCGCCAGCCGCTCCCTGCGCATCATCGCCGACCACTCCCGCGCCGTTGACTTTATGATCTCGGACGGCATCCTGCCCGGTAACGAGGGTCGCGAGTACGTCCTTCGCCGCCTGCTCCGTCGTGCCGTGTTCCACGGCCGCCTGCTGGGCATCGAGGGCGCTTTCCTGACCAAGTTTATCGACGAGGTCAACGCTCAGATGGGCGAGGCCTATCCCGAGCTGCTCAAGAACGTCGCGCTCGTTAAGGGCATCGTCGCCTCCGAGGAGGAGCGTTTCTCCACGACGCTCGACAACGGCCGCGTTTACCTGGACGAGGCCCTGGCCGCGCTTGCCGAGGGAGCCGTCCTTCCGGGCGACGTTGCCTTTAAGCTGCACGATACCTTTGGTTTCCCCATCGACCTGACTGTCGAGATCGCCGGCACCGCCGGTCACGACGTCGATATGGACGGCTTCACCGCCTGCATGGAGGACCAGAAGGCTCGCGCCCGCGCCAACGCCAAGGGCGACGCCTGGGGTAGCTTCAACGACGTGTGGGTCGAGCTTTCCGACAAGGTTGCCGCGACCGAGTTTGTCGGCTATGACAACGACGCCATCGAGGGCGCCAAGGTTGTCGCCATCGTGCGCAACGGCGAGTCCTTCGAGTCCGCTGCCGCCGGCGAGGATGTCGAGGTTGTGCTCGACCGCACCCCGTTCTATGCCGAGATGGGCGGCCAGCAGGGTGATGCCGGCGAGCTTTGTGCCGAGGGCGTTGCGCTGACCGTTTCCGATACCAAGAACCACAATGGCCTGTATGCTCACGTCGCGCACGTTGACGAGGGCACGCTGACCGTCGGTGCTACCGTGACCGCCGCGCTCGACGCCGAGCGCCGTGGTTTCCTGCGCCGCAACCACACCGCCACTCACCTGCTCGACGCTGCGCTTAAGCAGGTCCTGGGCGAGCATGTCTCCCAGGCCGGCTCGCTGGTGACGCCCGAGCACCTGCGCTTTGACTTCACGCACTTCGAGGCTCTGTCCTCCGAGCAGCTCAAGGCTGTCGAGGACCTGGTCAACCAGCAGATCTTCGCTTCCAAGCCGGTCGTGACCCGCGTCATGGGCATCGACGAGGCCAAGGCTGCCGGCGCTGTCGCCCTCTTTGGCGAGAAGTACGGCGATGTCGTCCGCGTCGTCTCCGTAGGCGCCGAGGACCAGCCGTTCTCCCGCGAGCTCTGCGGTGGTACGCATGCCGCCAACACCGCCGAGATCGGTCTGTTCAAGATCATCTCCGAGTCCTCTACGGGCTCCAACGTCCGCCGTATCGAGGCTGTGACCTCCAAGGGTGCTCTCGATTACATGGCCGACCGCCTGGCGCTCGTTGACGCCGCTGCTGCTGCGCTCAAGTGCCGCGTCGACGAGGTTCCCGCCCGCGTGGAGAGTCTGCAGGCCGAGCTGCGCGAGACTTCCAACAAGCTCAAGAAGGCGCTCACCGGTGGCTCTTCTGACGCCATTTCCAGCGCCATCGACGGCGCTGTCGAGCTGAATGGCTACAAGCTCGTCGTCGCTGAGCTCCAGGGCCTTGAGGCTGCCGACCTGCGTAACGTTTGGGATACCGTGCACCAGAAGGTCGCCGGCCCTGTCGCCTGCGTCGTCGCCAGCGTGACCGAGAAGGGCACCCCGGCCCTGCTCGCCGCCGGCTCCGATGACGCCGTGAAGGCCGGTTTCCACGCCGGCAACGTGAT
The DNA here is from genome assembly GCA_900541025.1 of uncultured Collinsella sp. GTDB lineage: Bacteria > Actinomycetota > Coriobacteriia > Coriobacteriales > Coriobacteriaceae > Collinsella. The sequence continues at coordinate 69,700 of UQIL01000004.1, forward strand.
CAAGCAGATCGCGGGCCTGGTCGATGGTCGCGGTGGCGGTCGTCCCAACATGGCCCAGGCCGGTGGCAAGAACGCAGCCGGTATCGCCGATGCCCTCGCGGCCGCCAAGACCGCGCTCGGCGCCTAAGAACCTAAGTAGTCGCTGTGGTTGCGCTCGCACTGGACATAGGGGAGACCAGGATTGGCATTGCCGTCTCGAGCCTTGATGGCAAGATGGCGATGCCTGTCAAGGTGCTTCCGGCTGCCGAGGTCACTGGCATGGCAAAGACGTTTCGCTACCTGGTCGAGGACTATGAGCCCGATATCCTGGTAAGCGGACGTCCCTTGACCATGGCCGGCGAGCCCGGCCCCCAGGCCGAGCGCGTTGCCGCCGTGGCGCAAAAGATTGCCGACGAGCTCGATCTTCCGCTGGAGTTTGAGGACGAGCGTCTGTCCTCGCAGGAGGCCAAGCGAATCCTGCGGGAGCAGGGGCTCAACGAAAAGCAGATGAGGGGCAAGATTGACATGATCGCCGCCAGCCTGTTCTTGCAGACATGGCTCGATCGTAAAAACGAGGAGGTTCAGCATGCCTAGCGCTTCCGATCCGCGCCAGCCGAATCGTACACGGCAGCCCGCGCCGCGCCCTGCTCAGGCTGTCCAGCGCCCGGCGCAGCCGATGCAGCGTTCGGCTCAGCCTACTCAGCGTGCTGCTCAACAGCCCGCCGCTCGTCCCGCGCAGCCCGCTGGCGGCGCTCGTTTTAAGCAGCAGGCTCCTGCCCAGCGCACGCAGGGGCAGTCCCGGCAATCACGCTCCCACGCACATCATGTTCATGGCTCGCACGGCGTTGCTCCGGCCACGCGCTCGAGCTATAACTCGCACGCCCGCCGTGGTGCCCAAAAGAAAAGCTCCCCGGTGCCTATGATTATCGGTGGCGTCGTCGCCGTGCTTGCGCTTGTCGCGATCGTTTTCTTTGTCGTGCCAGCCGTCAAGGGCTTCTTTGCTGGCGAGGATGCGAACGTCGCTGCTGGCCAGCAAGTTACTATCACGATTCCCGATGGTGCCTCGGGTGACACCATCGCTTCGATTCTCTCCGAGAACCATATCGTCGAAAATCCCAAGGATTATTACGCTGCGGTCAAAAAGCTCAACGCCGACATGTCGCTCAAGCCGGGTAAGTATTCGTTTACCACGCTTATGGATGCCACGAAGGTCGTCCAGCAGCTTATGGAAGGTCCCAACGCCGGCTCCGATGCGCTCACGATTCCTGAGGGCCTGACGGTCGATCAGGTTGCCGACCGCGTGGCCAAGGCGTACGACAGCATTTCTAAGGAAGACTTCCTTAACCAGGCTAAGGCGAGCAATTATGTGAATGATTACGCCTTCCTTAAGGGCGCTGCAAACGATTCGCTCGAGGGCTTTCTATTCCCCAAGACCTATTCGTTGGGCAAGGATCCGTCTGCCGACGATGTGATTCGCGCCATGCTCGACCAGTTCAACGCCGAGTATAAGTCGCTTGACTTTGCCAGCTGCGAGGCAAAAATCAAGGAGCGCTACGGCGTGGAGATGTCCGATTACGACATCGTTAACCTTGCCTCGATCGTCGAGCGCGAGGGCCTTAACGCCGACCAGCGCGCGCACGTGGCATCGGTTTTCTATAACCGTCTGGCGGGTAAGCTCGATGGTCTGCGTTACCTCAACAGCGATGCGACCATGATGTATGTCACCGGCGGCGAGGTTACCGCCGATGACCTGCAGAGCGATAGCCCGTATAACACCTATAAGCACGAGGGCCTGCCGCTCACTCCCATCTGCTCTCCGTCGCTCGAGGCGCTCAAGGCTACCCTTGAGCCGACCGACTCCGATGACCTGTATTTCTACATTACGCAGGACGAGGAGTATTTCTCGAAGACCTACGAAGAGCACCAACAGTCTTGGAATTGATCATGAGGATTTTTAGCCCCAAACGATATGTTGCCTCGGTCGACCGCATCGACCTCGATACCCTCTGGGCCGACGGCAAGCGCGCCATTCTGCTCGATCGCGACAACACCCTGGTGCCGCGTGATACCGAGCAGGTACCTGCCGCGGTCTCCGCTTGGCTCGAGGCCGCCCATGCCAAGGGCTTTAAGCTGTGCATGGTGTCCAACAACTGGCATCGCGACCAGGTCATGGCGTCGGCGCGCGAGCTGGGGCTCGAGGCCATTAGCCATGCCATGAAGCCGGCGCCATTTGCCCTCAAAGCGGGTCTTAAACGTCTGGGCGCCACGGCCGACGAGGCCGTGCTGATCGGGGATCAGCTTTACACGGACGTGTGGAGCGGTAACTTTGCCGGTGTTGACACTATTCTGGTCAAGCCGCAGGCAACCCAGGACCTGTGGTACACGCAGATCTTCCGTATCTTTGAGCGCCGGGCCCTGCGCGACCTTCCCTGCGAGGAATAGGTTTCGCCATGTCTCAGCACATCAAACACGGCTGCGACCATATCTTCTTTATCGGCTTTTTGGGCGCGGGCAAGTCGACGCTTGCGCGCAACGTGGGCACTATGTTCAAGCGTCGATTCATCGATACCGATCGTTTGGTTGTGCGTCGTTGCGGCAAGTCGGTGACCGAGATTTTTGAGACCGAGGGCGAGGATCGTTTTCGCGAGCTCGAGACCTCGGCACTCCGTTCGCTTCAAAGCGAGCGCAGTCTGCTGGTATCGTGCGGGGGCGGCATCGTCGAGACGCCGGTTAACATTGAACTGATGCACGAGATGGGTACCTGTGTGTACCTCGAAGGCGACTTTGAGGACTCGTTGCGCCAGATTCGCCGCTCCGATACCCGGCCTGATTTCCGCTCGCCCGAGCACGCCGCGCGCCTGTTTGAGCATCGCCGTCCGCTGTATCGCCAAGCCGCCGATATTACCCTTGATATTCGCAACAAGTCCTTCGAGGACGTTTCCTACCTTTGTGCCGAGAAGCTTTTGGAGCGTGGACTGCTATGATTCGCCGTCAACTTATCAATTTCCAAAACCGCAGTGTCGATGTCCGCGTCGGATTGGGCGCGTTCGAGGAGCTGTCGCGCATGTTTGCCTCGGCTGTGGGCAAGCCTAAGCGCGCGATGGTTGTTTGGAACGACGCCACATCCGAGCGTTTTGGCGAGGTCGTCGAGCATGCGCTGGTCGACGCCGGTTTTGCCGTGTCGCTGCTCGCCCTCGAGGTTTCTCCTGCCGGCGCTATGCTGGCCGATGCCGATACCGTCTTTGGCGCCCTGTCGGCTAACGGTATTACCTGCGACGATCTTGTTGTCGCTGTTGGTGACACGGCGACCTGTTCGGTCGTTTGCTGGTGTGCCAATCAGTGGTGCGGTCGCACCGAGTGCGCCTTGCTGCCGACGACGCTCGACGCCATGCTCACGGTTGCGACGACCATGAAGCCGCTCGTCGCCTCGTCGGCGAATGCACTTCCCGCTATCGCGTTCCGTCCCGAGCCAGGCTTGGTCGTGTGTGACCTCGACCTTGTTCGCGAGGCGGACCCTGAGGACCTCAAGCTCGGCTATGCGGTACTTGTTGGCACCATGCTTTCGAGCAGCAAGTCCCGCTGGAATCAGTTTACTGAGACCGTCCCCGAGATTCTCGCGGGTGAGGAGGTCGCGCTCGTCAATGCCATTCAGTGGTCTCAGACTGCCCGCAAGGACGTACTGATGGCCACGAACCCGAGCGCCCGCCATGCGCTCGATTTTGGCAAGACGGGGGAGCGTACCCTGCGCGCCTGCTTGGGCGATGCCGCTTCGCAGGTCCCTGCCTACCAGCTGTTGTCCGAGGGCATGCGCTTTGAGGCGCGCCTAGCACATGACGCCTGCGACTTCGATATCGATTACGTCTTTGAGGTCGATGACTGCCTGGAGGACTTTGGTATCGAGGAGCTTGCCTTCGATCTGGAGCCTGCCGCATATATCGAGGAGTTCCGCAGGCAGCAGTTTGTCCGCTCGAACCGCAGTATGTTGCCGCTGCCCGCGGCACTCGGCGCCATTCGTCTAACGAGCGTTGAGGACGAGGTTCTTGAGCGTCATGCTCACGCCTACTTGGCTTCTCGCAAAGAACTTCTCTAAGATTTATTGACATCCATCGTCTTTCGTATCATGTTGAGGGGCGGGTTTTCAATCGGTTACGGATCGCATGCGATTCCGTCGTTCGGTTGAGACCCGTCCCGCACTTTTTGAGACAATAAGAAAGGAATCTGCATGTCTGAGTTTGCTGCCGGTCCTGCCGGTCGTATCGAGCGTGTCCGTACCCTGATGGCTGAGCGCGGCTACGACGCTATCGTCGTGCGCGACGAGGCCAATCTTCGTTGGCTCACGGGCGTGAAGGGCGTCTTCGACTACACCTTCGAGTTCCCGCACGCGGCGTTTATTACGGCTGACCAGTGCCTGTTCCATACCGACTCGCGCTACCTCAACAGCTTTGAGGAGAACACGCCCGCCGGCAGCCCCTGGGTCTACGACATGGACGAGGGCACCATCCCCGGTTGGGTCGCCGGCAAGATCGCGGCCAACAAGTGCCGCGTCTGCGCTGTCGAGGACGACATGCAGATCAACTTCTACCAGGGTATTCAGCGCGGCCTGGAGGACCGTTCCGTCGCCTGTATGCTGCCGCTGATGCACGACGATATCCGCAAGATGCGCGCCATCAAGGACGCCGAGGAGATTGAGCTCATGCGCCATGCGCAGTCGATCACCGATGCCGCCTTCCAGCACATGCTCGGCTTTATTAAGCCCGGTATGACCGAGAAGCAGGTACGCAACGAGCTCGAGAACTTTATGTTCGCCAACGGTGCCGACAGCCTGGCCTTCGGTTCCATCGTCGCGAGCGGCCCCAACACCGCCAACCCGCATGCCGTGCCGAGCGACCGCGTGATCGAGAAGGGCGATTTCGTTCTTATGGATTACGGCGCGGGCTATTGCGATTACCGCTCCGACATGACGCGCACTGTCGTGATGGGCGAGCCCACCCAGGAGCAGCTCGACCTGTACGCACTCGTGCGCCGTACGCACGAGGAGTGCGTCGCCGCCATCCATCCGGGCGTTGAGGGCAACGATATCTTCAAGCTCTCCAAGAAGATCATCGGCGATGCCGGCTATGGCGATTACTATAACCATGGCTTGGGTCACGGCGTGGGCATCGACATCCATGAGCTGCCCAACTTTAACCGCAGCAAGAATATCATCGAGGTCGGCTCGGTTATCACCATGGAGCCCGGCGTCTACCTGCCCGGCGTGGGCGGCGTGCGCCTGGAGGACTACGGCGTGGTCACCGAGAACGGCTATGAGCCCTTCACCAAGACCCCGCACGACCTGCACGTTATCGACTGCTAGTTTACTTCAGTAGATAGTTTGGGGCGGGGCGTCCGGATTGATTCGGACGCCCCGCGTTCTCTTTTTATGCGCTCGCCGCAGGCGCCGTCTGCAAGTGTATAATTTCTGTCGTATGTAATTTGGACGCTTGTGCGTTCTGCCCATAACAAGAAAGGTCGCTATGCCTACCATTTCCACCGCCGACTTCAAGAACGGCCTCGGTCTCCGCATCAAGGACAAGGTCTACACCATCGTCGAGTTCCAGCATGTCAAGCCGGGCAAGGGCGGCGCGTTTGTGCGCTACAAGACCCGCGACATCAAGAGCGGCCGCGTCGTCGAGAACACCTGCAACGCCGGCACCAAGTTCGAGAGCGTCATGCTCACCACCCGTGAGTTCCAGTACCTCTACAACGATGGCACCGACTACATCTTCATGGACAACGAGTCCTATGAGCAGGTTCCCGTTCCCGAGGACATGGTGGGCGAGAACTCCAAGTGGCTGCGCGAGAACGACATCTGCCAGCTGCTCTTCGCCGACGATGAGCTCATGGGCGTGACCCCGCCGATGTTCATCGAGACCACCATCGTCCAGACCGACCCGGGCTTTAAGGGCGACACCGTCCAGGGTTCCACCAAGCCGGCCACGATCGACACCGGCGCTGTCATCCAGGTCCCCATGTACCTCAACGAGGGCGAGGTCATCAAGGTTGACACCCGCGACGGCAAGTTCGTCTCCCGCGTCTAGCAACCAACTCTTCTAGGAGGACTCATGCCCCAGGAAATCAAGATTGACGGCATCGGCATTTCGCCCGATGTTCTGACCGCCATCGTCTCGCGCGCCGTGTCGGATGTTGAGGGCATCGCCTCCGTTGGCGTCAAGGACCTTGCCACCAACCTTGTCTCCATGATGTTCTCGTCCAAGGCCCCGGCTTCCGAGCCGGCGGTCGAGGCCGAGGTCGTCGGCGACAAGCTCGCACTCACCGTGCGTGTCGTGGTGTTCTTTGGCTATCCGTTCAAGAAGCTCGCCGAGGCCGTTCGCGCCGCAGTGGTCGCCGCCATCGATGCTCAGGTGGGCGTCGAGGTCGAGCGCGTTGACGTTTGCATTGACGGCCTCGTTTTCCCCAAGGAGTAACCTTTGAGCCTTAAGGTTTATCGCGGGCGCACGCTTGCCCGCAGTCAGGCGCTGCAGCTGCTGTTCCAGGCCGAGGCCACGGACAGCCCGCTCGAGCGCGTCCTCGAGGGCGATTTCCTGATCTCGAAGGGTCCCCTCGACCCCTATGCGTTGGAGCTGTGCCGCGGTGCCTACGAGCATATCGACCGCATCGACTGCGCTCTGCGATCCGTTGCCAAGAACTGGGATCTTATGCGCATGCCCGGCGCCGACCGCAATCTGCTGCGTATCGCTGTTTACGAGATGCGTTTCCTCACCGACGAGGAGGTCTCGGACGCCATCGTGATCAACGAGGCTGTCGAGCTTGCCAAGGCCTATGGCACCGACCAGTCCGCGTCGTTCGTCAACGGCGTGCTGGGCAAGATCGCTCGCAGCGAGGAGCTGCCGGGCGAGGGCCTGTACCAGGAGCTGCTGGCCGAAGATCGCGCTCGCGAGGAGGCGCAGGCTGCCGAGGCTGCCGCCAAGGTTGCGGTTGCTCAGGCTGAGGCTGGCGTGCTGGCCGAGGATGCGGACGCCGCCGAGGCTGACATCGACTCCGTCGAGGAGTAGCCATGCCAGAGGGTTCTGTCCGTAACTTTGATGAGATTTCGGACCGTCTGGATCAGATCATCGCTACCGTTCGCTCCAAGGATACCTCCTTGGAGCGTTCGCTCGATTTGTTTGACGAAGCGATTGAGCTGGGCTCCCGCGCGGTCGATATGGTCGACAAGTTTGAGTTGACGCCGCGTGAGGCCGACAAGCTCGAGCAGGAATACGATGAGGATGCGGCAAACGAATCCCAGGATAGCTAGGCCGCATCTCCGGATACGAATGGTTGATGGCATTCATGAAACGCGTGCGTCTTGATGACGAACTGATTTCACAGGGCATCTGCGCCGATCGCGCGGATGCCCTTCGCACTCTTATGGCCGGCTTGGTCTCGAGTGGCGGTGAGCGCTTGACTTCGCCGGGCCTTAAGGTGACCCCGGGCCTGCCGCTGCACGTGAAGGGGCGCATTCCCTATGTTGGCCGCGGCGGTCTTAAGCTCGAAGGCGCACTTGATGCGTTTGGCATCAATCCGACGGGCCTTGCCTGTCTGGATGTGGGCTGCTCTACCGGCGGCTTTACCGATTGCCTGCTCAAGCGCGGAGCTGCGACCGTTGTCTCGGTGGACGTGGGTCGCGCCCAGTTCGATTGGTCGCTGCGCCAAGACGATCGTGTGACGCTCCACGAGCGCACGAATGTGACGCAGTTGCCCGAGCTCGGCTACGGCGGTGCTATCGATCTGGCCGTGTGCGATGTATCGTTTACGAGTATCGCGAATATCATCGACGCCGTGCTGGCGTGCCTGAAGCCTTCGGGTTCGTTTTGCACGCTCGTAAAGCCGCAGTTTGAGGCTCCGGCGGCGCTGGTGGGTGAGGGCGGCATTGTGACCGATCCCGCCGTGCGCCACGATACACTCGTGGCGGCGGTTGAACTCTTTGCTGCCAAGGGCCTGTTCCCGGTCGATGTCTGCGTGTCGCCCATTCATGGTGCCAAGGGAAACGTTGAGTTTTTCCTGTACGGCACGAGGTTTGCCCCCGGCGAGCGCGCCGACGATGAGCTGCAATTCCAGGTATCGGTTATGAGCGAGAAAGCTGCAACGCTATGAAGGTCTTTCTGGTTCCCAATTACTACAAGCAAGAGGCGGTCGAGAGCGGCCTGATGCTCGAGCTTTGGCTGACGCGTCAGGGCTATGAGGTCGCATGGGCTGCCGACCAGCGATCGAAGATTCAAAGCACGCCTGATATTGACGGCTCCGATCTGGTCATTACGCTCGGCGGCGACGGTACTTTGCTGCGCGCTGCCCGCATCCTCAACCATCGTGAGATTCCTATCCTCGGTCTTTCCTATGGTCACCTGGGCTTTCTAACTGCTGCGAGCCCCGAGGAGCGCGACATCCTGCAGGTCGTGAGCGACGCCCTGTCCGGTGAGCTGCACGTGAGCCGTCGCGCCACCATCGCCGCGGATATCGTCTCGGTGCGCGATGATGGCACGAAGGACGTTGTGCGCACGTTTGCCCTCAACGATATGGCGCTTACGCGCGGACCCCTGTCCGATATGGTCGAGTTTGACATCACCGTTTCCGGCCATCATATCGATCGCTTGCGCGGTGACGGTGTCGTCGTTTCGACGGCGACTGGTTCTACGGGTTACGCGCTCAGTGCCGGTGGCCCCATCGTGAGCCCCGACTATACGGGCATGGTCTGCGTACCCATTGCGCCGCACACCATTCAGGCCCGTGCCTTCTTGACTTCGCCGAGTGATGTCGTCGAAATCTTTATGTCTGATGATCGTCCGAGCGTTCCGGCGATTGCTATCGATGGGCAGTTTATTACCTGTGATGGCACCGTTGAGAGCGTGGCGGTGCGTCGCGGTCCCGGCGATGTGCTGCTGCTGGATTACGGCCCCGAGAGCTTCTATAACTCGGTGAGCCGTGTGTTCTACGGAGTACGCCATGATCGATGAGCTGCAGGTTTCTAACATCGCGCTCATTCGCGAGGCGACGTTGGTTCCGAGTGCGGGTCTAACGGTTCTGACCGGCGAGACCGGTGCCGGTAAGACCGCGCTGCTCTCGGCGCTCAAGCTCATTTTGGGCGAGCGCGCCGATTCGTCGACGGTTCGCGAGGGCGAGGCGCTTGCCAGCGTCGAGGCGCGCCTGTTTGACGGCCCGCACGACACGGAGGGCTTCACCGTGCAGCGCAGCCTTTCTGCCGAGGGCCGCAGCCGCGTAAAAATTGACGGCCGCATTGCCAGCGTGCGCGAGCTTTCGGAGCGCGTCGGCGTGATGATGGATCTATGTGGCCAGCATGAACATCAGCGCCTGCTCGACCCGGCGCACCATGTTGCCATGGTCGATGCTTGGGCTGGGCGCGCGGCGCTTGAGGCGCTCGAGAAGTATCGCACCTGCTTTAAGGCTTCGCGTGCCGCCGCCAAGGAGCTTCGCCGTGTGGAGGAAGCCTCACGCGCGCAGGGGAGTCGCGTCGAGGAAGCGCGTTTTGCCCTTGAGCGTATCGCCGAGGTCGATCCCAAGCCAGGCGAGTACGAGGAACTCGAGGAGCTGCTGCCGCGCTCGGAGCACGCCGAGGTCTTGGTTGCGACGGCCAACGAGGCCCATGCATCGCTTGCTGCCGAAGGGGGAGCGCTCGATGCCGTGAATGGCGCCGTGGCCGAGCTTTCACGCATGGCTGCCGTCGATCGCAAGCTGGGCGACATCGCCGACGCACTTTCGGACGCCTGCATCTCACTCGAGGATTGCGCCAACGAGCTGCGTGCCTATCGCGATGGCGTTGCGTTTGAGCCTCGTGAGCTCGCTCGCATGCGCGAGCGGTATTCCGACCTCAAGGGACTTCTGAGGCAGTGGGGTCCCACCATGGACGACGTGTTTTCCATGCGCGATCGCTCGCAAGAGCTGTTGTCGCTGGTAGACGATGGTGATGATCAGATCAAGAAGGCTCGCGAGGCACTCGGGAGCGCTGAACGCGAGCTCTTTGCTGCCGCCAAGGCACTTAAGCGCGCGCGGAACACCGCTGCCCCGCGCTTTTGTCACGAGGTTGGCCGTCAGATGGCGCGCCTGGAGATGGGCGGCGCCGAGCTCGTCTGGGAGTCGCGCGATCTTCCGCGTGCCGAATGGACTCCGGCGGGTCCTTCGAGCTATGAGCTGCTATATCGCAGCGGTGCCGGGCTGACGCCGCGCCCCCTGCGCCGCATTGCGTCGGGCGGTGAGTTGAGCCGCGTGATGCTGGCGAGCAAGGTCGTCCTCGGTAATGCGGACGGCGTCGACACGTTGGTATTTGACGAGGTTGATGCCGGCGTCGGCGGCTCTACTGCACGTGCTCTTGCTGGTGTGCTGGCCGATCTTGCCGCCACGCATCAGGTCATTGTCGTAACCCACCTGGCGCAGGTCGCCGTCATGGCCGACAAGCATTACGTAGTCAGTAAAGAGCCCGGCGACGTTCCCCAAACGCATTTGGATGAGGTGGCTGGGGACGCTCGTACCGCAGAGATCGCTCGCATGCTGAGTGGCGATCAGTCGGCGGCAAGCCTGGCGCACGCCAGGCAGATGCTGGAAGAAGCGCGTGCTTAGACCGAGCCGCCACATGCATGTCCGACCCGGAAGCCACGAAACCGGCCCATCTACTACGTTTAATAGGCTATCGGCTACCACGCCAAGAATTGCAAAAAGAAAACCGCAGGTAGAACGCCTGCGGTTTTTTCTATTTTCGGCATGTGGTTGGGCCATACGGATAAAACGTAGTAGATAAGCCGGTTTCGCGGCGAATGGCGTTTGCCGGCTCCCCAAAATGTCTACTCCACGACCTTATCCGGCTGGATGAGCTCCTCGTAGTAGCTGATATGTTCGCGAGCGTCTTCAATCTCGGGCAGCAGGAAGTTGTAGATGACTTCGATGATCATCGTGGCACTGATCTTAGAGAACGCAAAGTCGCCTGTCGTCAGCAGCGCTTCGTGGTTGACGGTATTAAAAGTGTAGTCTGCCAGACGCGCGAGCGGGGATTTGCTGTCGCTGCTGATGACGACTACGGTTGCGCCACAGTTGCGAGCCGCTTTTGCCATGCGATTCAGTCGGCGCGATTTGCCGGAGTTTGAGATTAGCACGATGACGTCACCCGGGCGCAACGTGAGCGCAAAGCCGATTGATGTCTCGCTAATGGTGCTCGCCATGCAGCGCAGGCCCAGCTGCGAAAACTTAAACGTCGCATCGAGCGCGACCGCGTTCGTATTGCCCACAGCTGCAAACTCAATAACCCCTGCATGCTTAAGGGCATGCACAACAGCCGCCAGCGTATCGTGGTCGATCCCGTCGATGGTCGCATTAAGCTCGCTCACCTTGGCAGCCAGGATGTTCTTAAGGCTCTGCTCCATGTTGTCGAGCGAGACCTCGTCGGTCAGGCCCTCGTTGCGCTGACTCTCTAAGTCGCGCGCCAACGAAAATTGAAAGCTGCGGAAGCTGCCAAAGCCCAGCTTGCGGCAGAAGCGCGAAACGGTCGCCTCGGACGTGGCGGCGGCGCGCGAGAGCTGAGCCGCCGTGAGGCGTGGCGCCTCGGACTGGTGCTCCAATATATAGTCGACAATGCGCTGCTCGGACTCGCTGTATCCCTGATGGGTACTAATGAGGGAAAGTGCGCTCTTGCTACTATCGGTCATGGATGGCTCCTGGTTGGCATGAAAATCGGACTCGTTTTGTAATGTCATAGTATAGGGGGATTTTCAATTACAAGATACACCTTGCCGTTTCAAGTGTTGATGGTAAACTTTCACTTACCGTTTACGGTTATGAAAGAACCTTTCACCGGAGAATTGCGCCTTGTCTCTTCTCACGCGGACGGTAGGTTGGTATCTTTCAGTTGTGGAAAAGCGCGCAAGGACGCGCGTGTAGGGGAGCGCCTGCGGGCGCAAAACTTAAAAAGGAGGGACACATGGCTAAGTTTGACATCATCGCCGCCACCGGTTGCCCGACCGGCATTGCGCACACCTTCATGGCGAAGGAGGCGCTGGAGAAGGCAGCTGCCGAGCGCGGTCTGACCATTAAGGTCGAAACCCATGGCCAGGTCGGTGTCGAGAACGAACTCACCAAGAGCGAGATCGCTGGTGCCAAGGCCGTCGTCGTCGCGGCCGATAAGGATGTCCAGGCGGAGCGTTTCGCCGGCAAGCGCATGGTTTCCGTTGGTGTTTCCAAAGCCCTGTCCGTCGAGGCCGCCGGTAAGCTGATCGACCGCGCGCTCGCCGCCAAGGGTGACGACTCGGTTGCGGCTGCTGCCGATGTCGAGGATGAGGTCGAGGAGAAGGAGTCCATCGGCCACATCATCTACAAGCACCTCATGAACGGCGTCAGCCACATGCTGGTCTTCGTCGTCGCTGGTGGTGTCCTGACCGCCGTCTCGTTCCTGTGGGGCATCACGTCCTTCGATTCGACGGCGTCTGACTACAACAGCTTTGCCGCTATGCTCAAGATCATCGGCGGCATCGCCATGAACCTCATGGTTCCCGTGCTTTCCGCCTACATCGCCGAGTCCATCGGCAAGCGCCCGGCGCTCGTCCCCGGTTTTGTTGCCGGTATGATCGCCATCCAGGGCCTGCCCGTTAACGCCGAGACCGGCATGATCGACGCCGGCGGCGCCGGCGTGGGCTTCGGCTTCCTGGGCGGCATCGTCGGCGGTTTCCTCGCTGGCTATGTCATCTTGCTGCTCGAGAAGGTCTTCTCCAAGCTGCCCAAGAATCTGGACGGCCTCAAGGCTATCTTTCTGTACCCGCTGTTCTCGACTGCTATCGTCGGCCTGGTCATGCTCGGCATCTCCGGCCCCATGGCTGCCATCAACACCGCCATGATGGACTTCCTCAAGGGTCTGTCTGCCTCTGGCGCCATTGTTCTGGGCCTTGCCATCGGCTGCATGTGCGCCGTTGACATGGGCGGCCCGGTCAACAAGGCTGCTTACGTCACCGGTACCGCTATGCTCACCGAGGCCCTGGCCGCCGGTGTCGGCACCGACACCTACAACTTCGGCACCAACTTCATGGCTGCCGTCTCCGCAGCTTGCATCGTTCCGCCGCTGATCACCACCTTCGCCGTCGTTGTCGGCAAGAAGTACTTCAGCCAGGAGGATCACGACGCCGGTATCGTCAACCTCATCCTTGGTTGCACCCACATCACCGAGGGCGCCATTCCGTTCATGACCAAGAACATCTGGCCCGTCATGCCCATCATGATGCTCGGTTCCTCTATCGCCTCGATCCTGACCATTATGTTTAACGTTCACGATCCGGCGCCTCATGGTGGCTTCCTGGTCCTGCCCGTTGTCGAGAATGGTCCGCTGTGGGTCCTCGCGATCCTCATCGGCTCTGTGGTCGGTGGCATCCTGTTCGTGGCCTTCAAGAAGTACGACTTCGAGAAGAACCAGAAGGCAGCTCCCGCCGCCGCTGCTCAGCCGGTCGAGGCCCCCAAGGCCGCTGCCGTCGAGGCCCCCAAGGCCGAGGCTGCCGACTTCGTGAAGGTCGAGAACGTCTTTGTCGCCGAGGACTTCGCTTCTCGTGACGAGGCTCTGAGCTTTGTCTCCAACCAGGCCGTCAAGGCCGGTGTCGCGAGCGACGCCGATGCCGTGATGAACGCCTTCCTGGCCCGCGAGGCCGAGGGTACCACGGGCATGATGGAGGGCTTCGCCATTCCGCATGCCAAGTCCGATGCCATTACCGAGGCCGCCGTTATCGTCGTCAAGGACGACTCCGGCGTCACCGGTTGGGACACCATGGACGGCGCTCCCGTCAACGTGGCTATCGCCCTGCTCATCCCCGGTGCCCAGGCTGGCACCACGCATCTCAAGATTCTGTCCAAGGTCGCCGAGGCGCTCATGGACGAGGACTTCCGTGCCACCGTCAAGGGTTCCGCCAACGCCGCCGAGATCGCCAAGACGATCAACGCCCGTCTGGTCTAATTCCGCGGTACGCGAATAACATCGCCCCCCTGTATATAGGGCGGAGTCCCTCCCCAGGGTCTCCGCCCTTTTTACATCCCTCCCATAAGTTGCGGTGAAATAGGGACTGTTTATACGATTCAACCCCAAATTCAGTCTCTATTTCATCGCAACTTATAAAAGGGCATAGAGAGGGCTGCCTATCGAGTCTTTGTCGCGAACAGGTCATCAGCCAGAATTCCGTTCGCACGATATTACTCTGGACCGACCGAGTTTCCGCAGCTTGCTTGCCGGGCGGGGCGATTAAGTTTGTCGCGAGTTCCGCACGCAAAGGAAAGCACTTAATGTGCTTTCCGTCTTGCGCAGGACTGTAGAGCAGGAAATCTCACAGGCCGCGCACGGGCCCCTGTGGGCGAGCAAGCGGACGACAAACACATCTGTCCAATAATTCGTCTGAAACATAATGAAAAACCGTTTGATGTGAGTTAATATAAACAACGTCGTGAATCTGACTCCTGCCACATGCATGACAGGGGTTAAACACAAAAAAGGAGTCAACTATGGTTTCTGAGAAGGCTACCCTCGTTAATCCTCAGGGTCTGCACATGCGTCCGGCTGGTCTGTTCGCCTCCACCATGGGCAAGTACGCCTGTGACGTGACGGTCGTCACCCCCGAGAAGGAGGTCAACGGCAAGTCCCCGATGGCCCTCATGGCTGCTGGTATCCCCTGCGGTACCGAGGTCGAGGTCAAGTGCGACGGCGCCGACGAGGCCGAGGCTCTGGCTGCTGCCATCGAGCTCATCAAGAGCGGTCTTGGCGAGTAGAACTCAAACGGGTCGCATGTTGAACAACTAAGTTCATATTTGGGGGCGCAGTGACCTGTTGTAAGGTAACTGCGCTCTTTTGTCATGGATATGGCAAAACGCTTTATCACATGACACGGAGAGAGGAATGGGAATGTATCAGGGAGTCAACGCTTCCGAGGGCATCGGTATCGGCACCGTCATGGTCGCCGTCGATCCCGACTTGACGTTTGAGCCGCACGAGGTTGCTGATTCGGCAGCAGAGAAGGAGCGCTATCAGTCCGCTCTTTCGGTCTTCTGCGAGAAGACCCAGGCTCAGGCCGACCACATGAAGGAGACGGTGGGCGAGGCCGAGGCCGAGATCATGAGCGGACACATTGTTCTGGCTCAGGATCCGGGTATGACCGACGCCATCAACGCCGCCATTGACGGCGGTACCTGCGCCGAGCAGGCGCTCATGGACACCTCGACCATGTTCGAGAACATGTTCCTGTCCATGGACGACGAGATGTTCCGTCTTCGCGCGGCTGACATCGCCGACATCCGCACCGGTATTCTGGCCGAGCTGCTGGGCAAGGAGGTCGTCGACCTCTCCGTCCTGCCCGAGAACACTGTCGTTGTCGTGCACGACCTCACGCCGTCCATGACCGCCACGATCGATAAGGCCCACGTTGCCGGTATCGTCACCGAGACCGGTGGCCGCACGTCGCACTCCGCGATTATTGCGCGCGCCCTCGAGATCCCGGCTGTCCTTTCGGTTTCCAATAGCTGCACCGCGCTGCGCAACGGTATGACCGTTGTCGTCGACGGTGGCAAGGGTATCGTTGAGGCCGATCCCGACGAGGAGACGCTCGCCGCATACACCGCCAAGGCCGAGGCCTTCGCTGCCGAGAAGGCAGCCCTCGAGGCCTTCCGTGGCAAGCCGTCCGTGACTGCCGATGGCATCAAGAAGATCATCGCCTGCAACATCGGTAACCCCGATGACGTGCCCAACGCGCTCGATCACGACGCCGAGGCTATCGGTCTGTTCCGCTCCGAGTTCCTGTTCATGGACTCCGCCGAGCTTCCTTCCGAGGAGGAGCAGTTCAACGCCTACCGCAAGGTCGCCAGTGCGCTCAAGGGCGCTCCGGTCATCATCCGTACGCTCGATGTTGGTGGCGACAAGGAGATCCCGTACCTGCACATGGTCAAGGAAGATAACCCCTTCATGGGCTTCCGCGCCGTGCGTTACTGCCTGGCCAATCCCGACCAGTACAAGGTCCAGCTCCGCGCTCTGCTGCGCGCTAGCGCCTTCGGTGACGTCAAGATCATGATCCCGCTCGTCACCTGCGTCGAGGAGGTCTTGGCTGTCAAGGAGCTCGTCGAGCAGTGCAAGGCCGAGCTGACCGAAGAGGGTCGCAAGTTCAACGAGAACATCGAGGTCGGCATCATGGTCGAGACGCCCGCCGCTTCGCTGCTCGCAGACCGTCTTGCCGAGGTCGCCGACTTCTTCTCCATCGGCACCAACGACCTGATCGGCTACACCATGTGCGCCGACCGTGGTAACGACACCATCTCCAACCTGTACCAGGTTTACTATCCCGCCGTGCTCCGCTCGCTCAAGAACATCATCGAGAGCGGCGTGAAGGCCGGCATCATGGTCGGTATGTGCGGCGAGGCCGCTGCCGATCCGCTGCTCGAGCCGCTGCTGATCAGCTGGGGCCTGGAGGAGTTCTCGATGAGCGCTCCTTCTATCCTGCGCGCCCGCAAGACCATCAGCCAGTGGACCAAGGCCGAGTGCGACGAGCTCGCCGAGAAGGCGCTCGCCTGCAACACCGCAGCCGAGGTCAAGGCACTGCTCGAGTCCGCAGCTCGCTAATTTGGTATCAGAGGTAACCGCGTGGTTGGAATGGGCCGGCCACGCGGCCCTCACATATACAGGGGGTACTGTAAATGTTCTACACGCTAACCGCTAACCCGGCTGTCGACATGACGGTTTCGAGCTCTCCGCTCGAGCCCGATGAGAACGTCCGCACCGGCTCGGCCAGCTACACGGCTAACGGCAAGGGCCTTGACGTGTCCTTCGCCTTTAAGAAGATGGGCGTTGACACCGTCGCTCTCGGCTTCTTCGCTGGCTTCACGGGCAAGTTCATCGTTGAGGAGGTCATGAACCTGGGTTGCCTCTGCCGCCCGGTCTGGACCGACGGTATCACGCGCATTAACACCTACGTCAACGATGGCCAGCACGAGTACGGCATCCTGAACCCGGGTGCTCCGATCACGCCGCAGCACCAGGAGGAGCTCTACAACATCCTGGACACCGCGGGCGATCTCGAGTGCCTGATCGTTTCCGGCTCCGTGCCTCCCAAAGCTACGCCCGACTTCCTGGCTCAGGTCATGGAGCACGCTCAGGCTCGTGGCGCCGACGTCGTCCTGGACCTGTCCTCCGACAAGCTCAAGGAGCTCGCTCACAAGAAGCCGCTGCTCATCAAGCCGAACCATCACGAGATGAAGGCCATCTTCGGCGTGCCGGTCGACACCGACGACGAGGTCCGCGTTGCCATGAAGATGGCTCACGACGCTGGCGTTCAGAACGTGCTGCTCACCCGTGGTAGCCGCGGCGACGCTTACTTCTCCAATGGCGAGGACATCTGGTACGCCAAGCGTGAGTTCAACATCAAGCTGGTTTCTTCCGTCTGCGCCGGCGACTGCACCCTCGCTGCGTTCCTGCACAAGTGGTACAGGGATCGCGACAACGTCGAGGAGGCCATGAAGCTCGCTATGGCCACCGGCGCCAACGTTGCTGAGTCCGTCGGCATCGGCGACTTCGGTCACGTCGACGAGTACAGCAAGCGCGTTGCTGTCCGCAAGCTCGATCGTCAGTAATCGAAACGCGACATATTCGTGCGCATGTGGCGCCCCGGTTTCGGCTGGGGCGCCTTTTTGTTCCGCCACGGGGGAGAGGTGTTCCGCCGTACTTCATCGCTTCCACACCGTTCACCGAGTTGTCCTAGCCTTTTACCGATGCGTGGAATATACTTTCATTAACACGTTGCTTCGTGAAAGGAACATTCATGATTTACACGCTCACTGCAAATCCCGCCATTGACTACAACATCGCCTGCGACGGTCTTGCTGCCAACACCGTCACGCGTACCCGCAACGCCGTCTACACGCCCAACGGCAAGGGCCTCAACGTCTCGTTTACGCTTGACCACTACGGCGTCGACACCACGATCCTGGGCTTTTTCGCCGGTTTCTCGGGCGAGTTTATCGTTAAGGGCGCCGAGGCCCTGGGCGTGCCCGTCAAGCCCGTGTGGACCGACGGCATTACGCGCGTCAATGTGTTCCTCAACGCCGGCCCCGACACCGAGTACAACATGGTCAACGCCGGTGCCGCCATCAACGAGGCCAACGAGCAGGAGATGTTTGAGCTCATCGATTCGCTCGATGACATGACCTGCCTGGTCATCAGCGGCTCGCTGCCTCCCAACACTTCCGAGGGCTTCTTGGCCGAGGTCCTGCGCCGCGTCAAGGCCAAGGGGGCCGAGTTCGTCCTCGACATCTCGAGCCATCAGCTGGCAGACCTCATTGCCATGGAGCCGCTGCTGATCAAGCCCAATGACGATGAGCTGCTCGACATCTTTGGCATTAAGGTGAGCGGTGGCGACGATGAGTCCGTCAAGGGCGCGATGGCCGAGCTGCACGCCAAGGGCGCCAAGAACGTGCTGCTGACTCTCGGTGGCGCCGGTGCGTACTTCTCCAACGGCGAGCATATCTGGTTTGCCAACCGCACCTTCGACGTCAAGCTGCTGTCGACCGTCTGCGCCGGCGATTCCTCGCTCGCTGCCTTCCTGTCCGTGTGGCACGACGCCCCCGAGCGAGTCGAGGATGCCTTGCGTCTTTCGATGGCCACCGGCGCCAACGTGGTCGAGTGCCCCGGTCTGGGCGATTTTGCCAAGGTGGACGAATATAAGAAGCACATCGAGGTTCGCCAGGTCTGCTAACCGCATCGATACATCGTTGCCGAACACCCGCTTTGGATCTCCGAGGCGGGTGTTTTTTGCTCGCTGAACGTATGTGGCGTCTGCTGTCTCGTTTTATCTAATCGACGACGCGATTGCGTGTGCGCGCTTTCTCGTTTCTTGTTAGACTTCTTGAGAACCATCGATTAACGCTCGCAAGTGCAGGAGGCCATAGGCATGTGCAATGTTTCGCTCAACGGTACGCAACCGTCCGATGCGTCCCTGCGCGTCCTGCGCGCGCTTGAGGCGGCTGGTCTTGAGGCTTGGTACGTGGGCGGTTGGGTGCGCGACGCCCTGATGGGGTGCCCCAGCCACGATGTTGATATGTGCTGTAGCGGCCTGTGGCAGGAGTCCAAAGCGGCGCTCGAGGCCGCCGGCATCGCGGTTGTGGAGTCGGGCATTAAATTTGGCGGAATCACGGCTATTTCCGATGGCGAGCGTATCGAGGTCACCACGTACCGTCTGGATGGCTTTTACACCGATGGTCGCCATCCCCAGAGTGTGGAGCGTGCCGCCTCGCTCGAGGACGATCTGGCGCGGCGTGACTTTACCGTCAACGCTATGGCCTGGCATCCCGAGCGCGGGCTTGTCGACCGCTACGACGGCCAGGGTGACTTGGAGCGCAAGCTGATTCGCGCTGTCGGCGATCCCAAGCGTCGCTTTAACGAGGACGCCCTGCGCATGTTGCGTGCGGTGCGCTTTGCCTGCCGCCTGGACTTTATGATTGAGCCCGAGACCAAGCGTGCGCTTGCCGAGTGCGCGCCGCTGCTCGATGCCGTGGCGCGCGAGCGTGTGGGCATTGAGCTTGAGGGCATCCTTTCGACCGGCCACGGGGGAGATGCCATGCTGCGCTACCCCGAGCTCATCTGCGCCGCTGTGCCCGAGCTGGCCCCGGCCCGTGGCTTTGACCAGCGTAGCGTCTACCATGCCTTTAACGTCTACGAGCATATCGCCCGTGTGCTGACGGTGGCAGGGGAGCTGGCACTGTGCGACGGCGTCGCGCCCTCGTCGAGCCTTATGTGGGCGGCGTTTTTGCACGATGTGTCCAAGCCCGATTGCTTTACGGTCGATCACGCCGGCAGCGGACACTTCTACGGTCATCCCGAGCTCGGCGCCAAGAAGGCGCGCGTCATTATGGATCGCCTGGCGCTTTCGCACGACTTGGTGCGCGATGTGTGCCTGCTTATCAAATACCATGACAAGCCGCTGCGCCCAGAGCGTACTTGTCTGCTCAATATGATGCGCGCGCTTTCGGGCGAGGGCGTCGATACGTCGCGCCTGATTGACGAGCTCATGGACCTTAAGCGTGCTGACACGCTCGGCAAAGCCCCGTCGTGCTTCTATTACGTTGAGACGATTGAGGAGATGCGCGCGATGGCGCACGAGCTGCTGAAGGCGGGGGAGCCCTATACGCTCAAGATGCTCGCCATCAACGGCGGCGACCTGATCCGTGTCGGAGTCAAGCCCGGGCCGGAACTGGGTCAGCTACTCAACGCCGCCCTCGACGCCGTGGTCGAAGACAACATTCCCAACGATCGCGAAGCTCTTATGGTCCATCTCAACTTGAATTAGCTACCCAGTTTACCTGTGTGTTCCATAGCCTGCCGACAATTTTTCGGCAATTTGGAATTTCTTCTTGCGCTGATGTTTTTTGTCCCGTAATATATTTCCTCGCAGCACGGCAGTGCAGATGTCATGTGGCCCGTTCGTCTAGCGGTTTAGGACGCCGCCCTCTCAAGGCGGAGATCACCAGTTCGAATCTGGTACGGGCTACCACGCATCTGATACCCGGTCTTCTCGTGGAAGATCGGGTTTTTTATTTTCAAACAAACGTCTGCAATTCCCGTTTGAACCAGAGCTTTGCGTTCTGCTTATGGTCCTTACGGGTACAATATCCGAGATATTTTGACTGTTAGAAGGAGTCTCATGACGGAGTCCTCTCAGCATACGTCTAAGCCCCAGGTCGAGGTTGAGGCCTCGGGCGGAGATGACAATAAGAGCGCACGCCGCGGCGCCATCTTTATCGGCGTCGTGCTGGTGGGTTATATCGTCTATCTGGTAGTAACCGGACAGATGGGGCAGTTCTGGGCCGCTATGTCGAGCGTCCAGGCGCCCTGGCTCGTTGTCGCGTGCCTCTGCATGTTCATGTATCTGTTCTTTGGCATTGTGGCCTATGCGATCGCCGTCTGGCTCGACCCCAATTCGCCCGTCGGTATCCGCGACCTGATCTCGGTCGAGGCGAGTGGCATCTTCTTTGGCAACCTGACGCCCATGATGATGGGCTCTACGCCTGCCCAGATCTACCGCCTGACCAAGGCGGGCCAAAATGTCGGCGAGGCTGGAGCCACGCAATTCACGCGCTTTATCGTGTACCAGTTTGGCCTCGTTGCCTGGGGCGCTATCCTACTGCTTGCTCGCATGCCGTTTTTTGCCGAGCGCTATGGCGACATGACGCTGCTGTGCGTCTTTAGCTTTGGTGGGCACTGCTGCATCTTGCTTGGCATCTTCGCCGTCGCGCTCATGCCTAAGACCGTCACGCGCGTCGCCCATTGCATCATCAATTGGCTCGAGCGCATTGGTGTCTCGTCCACAAAGATCGAGGGATGGCGCACGTTTGTCGATGGCGAGATCTACTCCTTCTCCGAGAAGTTCAAGCTTTCAGCCGGACATTTTTCTTCCATGCTGCTCACCGTGTTTATCACCATGCTGCAGCTCGCGTTTTTCTATCTGGTTCCGTATTTCCTGATGCTTGCCTTTGGCCACCACGAGGTCGACTTTTTCTCGGTCATGGCTGCGAGCGCCTTTGTCCAGCTGCTGAGCTCTGCGGTTCCCTTGCCCGGTGGCACCGGCGGCGCTGAGGGCGGCTTTGCGTTGTTCTTGGGTCATTTCTTTGGGTCGGCTTCGACCGCTGGCTATCTACTGTGGCGCCTCATTACGTTTATTGCGCCTACCATTTTGGCTGCGCCCCTGCTGGGACTTAAGAGCGCCCACAACGAGAGCATCCATGCGCGCTGGGATCGCGTGATGCGCAAGCTCGGTCGCACGCCTCAGACGCCCTCTGCGCCCACTAAGCCGCACCCTGCGAATGCTCTTACCGTTGATCCCAAGAAGCACGCTCAGAAGGCTTCTGGGGCCGCTAAGCCGGCTCATAAAGCCTATGTGCTCCAGACAGGCGATGGTATTCGCGTATCTCCGTCGGCACTCAATAAGAAGAAGCATCCTAAGTCGCAGTAGGGCAGTCGTGCGTTCTTCATGATGCGGGGCATATTTGTGCTGTATGGGGGATAATCCTCTTACGTAGATTATCTCTCATCTGTTGATGAATGCTCGCATATCGAAGGGACACGCCCATGGCAACCAGCAAACCGCGTCTTGACCGCCGCATCGTTCGCAGCCGTAATGCCATCCTTTCGGCTTTCGAGCGCCTGCTCATGGAAAAGCCGCTGGCAGACATTACGGTGAGTGCCATCGCGCGCGAGGCCAATGTCGACCGCAAGACCTTTTACGTTCACTTTGGTACGGTTGACGGCCTGCTCGATGCCATTGCCGTCGATGTGGTGGAGATGATTGTCGACTCGGTCGAGAAAACCCTTGCTTCCATGGACGGCGACACCAACGAGCGCGCTCTTGGCGCGGCGGCGACCTTCTTTAAAACCGTTAACGAGGCACTGTGCAACAACTTGGTGCTCAATCGTCAGCTGATCGAGAACATTCCGCTCGATGATTTTATGGCTCGTCTTCGTGCACCGCTCGAGCACGAGATTGCCGAGCGCGATCTGCTGCCTCAAGGTCTCAAGGACGAGATGTTCGATTACTATCTGGCGTTTTTGCTGTCGGGTATTATCGGTATCTATCGCACGTGGGCGCTGTCTGACGGTTCGGTTCCTATCGAGCGCGTCTCTGAGGTCGCCAACGATCTGACTCTCAATGGTCTGTCGAGTCTGGAATCTCGCTTGGATTAGGCCTAGTTGGGCTCGTCGGCGTGGAAATGCCTGTTCACGAGGTTCTCCGGCGCATTGTAGACCTCGCCGGCGTAGGAGCTATAGCCTGAGGATCCTTAAAAGAAAGTCCAGTTTATCCTTCCCACTCCAAATGGGAATCCTCCGATGCGCCTTCGCACGCACGCATGACCTCGATACCATGCGAGCGTGCGAACTCGATGAGCTCTGCGTTGCGGGCGTTTATGGTGCCGAAGGCGGCGGGGCACACGATAAGGCGCGCGCAGTGGAAGAGGAGCTCTTTGGCGCGGGCTATGGTTTTATCCCCGATCGGCTCGAAGGCGCGCTCGGCCACGCATTCCGTCGCCAGGTCGCGCGCGAGCTCGCAGTCGATGTCTCCTTCGTGCAGAACGCCCGCGTAGAACGCCTTGCCCTGCCGGATGAGCTGGCGAAACACGGCCGACCCCGTACCTGCGCCGGCGATGACGAACGTGTGCGCATCGCCGTGCGGGCGCCCAATTTCCACGCTGCCGAAGCGCTCGTTGAAGGTGCCATGTTGAAGGCCGTAAAGCTCGCCAATCGTCTCGCGCGTGAATATGTCCTCGGGTGCGCCGGCGCGGAAGACCCGGCCGTCCTTCACGCAAATCACCTTGTCGGCGCTTTTCTGCGCGAGCTCGAGTTCGTGGATGGACATGATGACAGCCACATTCCGCGATTTCGCAAGGTGGCGAAGTATTCGCAGCAGGTCGATCTGGTAGCGGATATCGAGATATGACGTGGGCTCGTCGAGCACGAGCACACGCGGATCCTGCGCGATGGCGCGTGCGAGCATGACGCGCTGGCGTTGCCCATCGCTTATCTGCATGAAGTCGCGCTCGGCTAGCTCTTCCACATGTGCGGTTTTCATTGCCTCGTCGACCCGACTATGGT
Organism: uncultured Collinsella sp.; assembly: GCA_900541025.1. Lineage (GTDB taxonomy): Bacteria > Actinomycetota > Coriobacteriia > Coriobacteriales > Coriobacteriaceae > Collinsella. The sequence goes on from UQIL01000004.1 coordinate 93,302, forward strand.
CGTCGGGCGAGAGTGTGCCCATTCGCCCGGTGTAGGGATGTCTTCCCGCCTCTACGATATCGCGGCAGGTGAGGAGCTCGGTCCGGGGGCGATCTGTCAGCATAACGGCAAGGTTCCTTGCGAACTCCGCCGTCTTCCATCGGGAAATCTCCCGTCCGTCGAGCTCGACCGCGCCGGCAAGCGGTGCAAGATGGCGTGTGATGGTTTTCAAGATGGTCGACTTGCCCGAGCCGTTCGGCCCGATGAGCGCCACGACGTCGCCCGCGCGAACCTCCAGATCGACACCTTCGACTACGACCTTCTTGTCGTAGCCCGCCGACAGGTCGCTTATGCGGAAAAGCGGCGCTCCGTCAGTCTGCGTTTTGGGCCGCGGCACGAATTCCCCCATCTACCTCACCCGCTTCTTCAACATGAGCGCGATAACCACCGGCGCGCCGAAGATGGCGGTGACAGCGCTGATGGAAAGTTCGACGGGAGAGAACAGCGTGCGCGCGATCAAATCGCAGCCCGCGCAAAAGATGGCGCCTCCCAAGAAGCACGCAGGAATCACGCGGATGGGCTTCGACGACTTTAGCGCCGACTTCACGAGATGCGGAACCGCGATGCCTACGAACGACACCGGACCAGCGAACGCGGTCACGCAGGCGGAGAGCATGCTCGCTAGAAGGACGAGCACCACGCGGAAGCGTGCGACGTTCACGCCGACGCTTTTCGCGTAGGCCTCTCCCAGCTGGAAGGCGGAAAGGGGCTTCGATATCGCGAATACGCATGCGCTCACGGTGATCACCACGACCGCGATGACCGCGACGTCGTCCCAGCTCGAACCCGAGAAGCTACCCAAAGACCAGTTGTGCAGGTTCACGATGGACTGGTCGTCGGCGAAGGCGATGAGGAAGTTCGTCGCCGCCGAGCAGATGTATCCCACCATGACCCCCGCCACGATGAGCATGGCCATGGAACTTATGCGCCGTGCGATGAGGAGCACGAAGCCGATGGTAATAAGCGAGCCCAGAAACGCTGCGGCCACCATGGCCGGCGAGGACATGGCCTGGTTCGCGCCTAGAAGTACGATCATCGTAAGCGCGACGACGAACTTTGCGCCCGAGGAGACGCCCAAGATGAACGGGTCGGCGATGGGGTTGTTGAAAAACGTCTGCAGCAGGAACCCGGAGAGCGAAAGTGCCCCGCCGAGAAGCACGGCTGAAAGCACGCGCGGCAGGCGAATCTCCCAGATGACCTGGCTTTCCATGGAATTGGCCGCGCCGCCCGAAAGGATGCCGGGGATGTGGTCTGCGGACACGAGCACGCTCCCGATGCACAGGTTGGCCCCGACGAGCACGATGAGGGCAACAGCGAGCAGCGCCGTCACGACGCGACACCGCGCGGCGCGCCCCGATTCGTCGTATGTCATGGAAAGCCGGCTTCTCATGGCGCTAGCCGAGCTTCCTCAGATAATGGAAGTCGCTCGCGTCATCGCCGGTGAACGCCCCGTGCAGCTCGTCGATAATGTCGGCGGTAGAAGTCATCTGCTGGTACATGTCGGCGCTTGTGACCCAGACGTTGCCGCTCTTCACGGCTTTGAACTGCGACAATAGTGCGTTTTTGCCTACGAAGTCGTTCAAGGTGGCAACCGATTCGTCGATGGTGCCGTTGTAGACGATGATGTCGGCATCCTTCGCCGTCGCATAGAAGCGCTCCATTTCGAGCGTTACTGACGAACCTGACGTCGACGCCGTCTGTGCGTCATCGAGCGCGTAGCTGCCGCCTGCGAGCTCGATCATCTGCGCCACGTAGTCGCCCCTCCGCCGCGTGACGGCGGCCCCGTTCGAGTTAATGTAGAAATACGCCACGGTTTTACCTGACGACGCCAGCCCCGACGTTTGCTCGACGCGGGCCTTCTGCTCGTTGAACAGGTGCGCGGCCTCGTCTTCCTTGTCGAACAGGACGCCGAAAAGCTTAATCCACTCGACGCGCCCGAGTGCTTCGGGCTCGCTCGACGACTGTTCGGTGAGCACGACGAGCCCGAGCTTCTGCAGCTTTTCCTTCACATCGGGCGTGTGGTTGATCATGGTGTTTTCGATGGCGAGCGTGCAGCCCGAGGCCGATATTCGCTCGTAGTCGGGCGCGCTGTACTTGCCGCCGTAGGCGATCGCCCCACTTTCGAGCGCGCTTTTGAAGCCTGCGACCGAGCAATCGTCGGCCTTCGTGCCCGACATTAAGATATTGTCGTTCGCATCGAGCGCGTCGACCAGGCACATCGTCGCCGACGACACGAGGTACACCTTGTCGGCGGGGCGCCTTATGACCGCGATGTCAGAGCTCAACCCATCAGGTACCTTCGCATCCTGCGGCACCACGAGGAAGCGCTCCCCGTTCGAAACGCAGATAAGCCGCAAGCCGCCTTCGAACTCGTCGACAGTGAAGTGCTTGGCGTATTCAAGCTGAAGCGCCCCCGTCGGCTCCCAGCCGCAGCCCAAATCGGCGTTGTGGAAGTCGGCCGCGGCGCTTGAAGCCGTTCCCGCGGGGGAACCGCCGCTTGCATCGTCGCTCGATTTCTCCTTCATGGTGGATGATTCGAAGTGGAGCGTGTAGTCGATGGTGTGCGGCGTCGACATGGCGACGGTCTCGGCCGACACGGCGATATCCTCGTCGAGCGTGACGGGTATCTCGAACGTGGAGTTGCCGCCGTCGTTTACGGGCGCGTAGTCCACGCCGTCGACGGTCATCTTGTCGTAGTTCGAACTCGACCAGGTGATGGTCGCGGTGTAGGTGTCGCCATCCTTCACAATTGTGGTGGGTGAGGCGATGCTTGCGCGCCCTGACCCGCCGGAAAGCGAGACACTCACAGTGTATTCCTGAGAGCCCGCCGTGCCACCGGTCGCGTTCGGGCTCGCACTGCACCCCGCGAAGGGAAGCGCGAGCAGGACGACGAGAACGCAGGCGATCGCGCGCGCCGCGATGCTGTGGCACTTCCTGTTTTCCCCCTTGGGAAGAATCGACCGCATGGCGTTACTTCAGTGCGTCGGCGCGCAGATCGACGCCGGCGGATTCGAACACGAGCGTGCGGTCGTACCACTGCTCTTTTCTAATACTCCACGCGGCACAGGCGGTGTCCTCGTCGAGCGCATCAACGGGCACGTCGTAGGTGTACTTGCCTTCCGCGTTTTCCACATAGGGGATGAAGTCGGCCTCGCTCGCGGCGGCAGCCTCGTCGCCCGTGCCCATGAAGAGCTTGCCGTAGCCCGTGCCGGAAAGCGTCATCACGCAGTGCATGGAGCCGTTTTCCACGATGAGCTGGGCGTCCACAATCCTGAACATGTTCGAGCTGGAATCTACGGTGATCGGATAGGTGCCGTCGGCCACCTTGTCGGCGGTGATGGGGGCAGCGCTTGCGTCCTCGGGCGCATCGGCCGCCTGTTCGGTTTTTTCCTGGGAATCGGCATCGCTTGCCTTTGCGCTGTCGATTGAATTTCCGCCGCAGCCGGCGAGCGAGAACGCGAAAAGCGCCGCCGACAGGGCGAAGGCGAGGGTTTTCTTCAACATGAAGGGGTTCCTTTCAATCGCTTCGACCGCCCGCGCCGTGCGGTGGGCGGGCGGGATGCGAATGCAACGGGCATGCGCCGTCAGTCGGGGAAGGCGCATGCCCGTTGCACGGGGACGCGACCGGCGCCCCCGTGCGCGGCGAGTTTACAGCTTGGCGATGGCGTCGTCCACGTGCGAGACGTAGATGTCGTCGACCGCGACGTTCTGTCCCAGACCCTGGAGCAGGCACGTCACTTCGAAGCCGGCGGCCACGAACTTCGCAGCCCAGCTGTCGGGGTCGGTCTCGTCTGCCATGTCGTTGTTCGCGTGGTCGCCCGCGACCACCATGAACGGCGCGAGCACGGCCTTCTTGTAGCCTGCGGCGCTCGCGGCGGCGATAACATCCTCGCAGGTCGGTTCAGCCTCGACGGTGCCGACGAAGAACTGCGTCAAGCCCTCGTTCTTAAACACTTCCTGCATCTTGGCATAGTCGGCGTTGGAATCGGCTTCGGTGCCGTGGCCCATGAGGCACAGCGCCGTCTTGCCGTCGTCGAAGGACGCCATGTTCTCCTTAATGGCTGCGGCCACCTTCTTGTAGTCGTCGTCGGAGGTGAGCAGCGGGTCCCCGAGCGAGATTTTGTCGAACTTGTCGGCGTACTTGTCGAGCTCGTCTTTCACGTCGGTGTATTCCAGGCCACCCATGAGATGCGTCGGCTGCACGACGATTTCCTTCACGCCGTCTTCCACGCAGCGGTCGAGCGCCTCGGTCATGTTGTCGATCGTGATGCCGTCGCGCTTCTTCAGCTTGTCGATGATGATCTGCGCGGTGAAGGCGCGGCGGATGTCGTAGTCCTGCCAGTACTTCTCGCGGATAGCGTCTTCGATGGCGCCGATGGTGATGTGGCGCGAGTCGTTGTAGCTCGTGCCGAAGCTCGTGACGAGGATGACCGGCTTCACGGCCTTCTCCTTTTCACTCGATTTCTCGGAACTCGCGGAGGTGCTGGAGCAGCCCGCGAGCGCGACTCCGGCGAGCGCGACGGCTCCGGTTGCTGCGGCGCTCATGAAGCCGCGGCGTGACATCTGGTCGGACATGGTTTTTCCTTTCCTCGGTTTGCCGGTCCCCCGGCGACAGTTGCTTGTCGGCACAAGCGAAAGAAAAGCGCACCCCTCGGGGTTCACAAGGAGCTAACGCCACGGCGATGCCGTGAGGAAAAGGCGAAGCAGTCTGGCTTGGGGCGCGAGGCGGTTCGCCCGCGCGTCCTATACAGTAATGTCCCTTGCCCAGGATTCCCACCTGGTTCCCTCCGCAAGCCAGCGCGGGCTGTGCGGGCGCCGCGCCGGTCATTTCCTTTTATCCGATTGTCATATGCTCGTTGCCGAAACTGTTACTATCATAGTGGGCGCTTGCGGGCGTGTAAAGCCAGGGCGGGCGGCATTGCGCCTCCTGCCTGCGTATTTGCGTCGCCCTTCGCGCAGCGGGCGCCGTGTTTTGCCCGCTGCGCGAAGGGCGACGCAAACAGTTGCGACGAGAAACGGGAAGGGAAGGCTCGGATGATTCATATCGTTGGCGCAGGTTCGGGCGCCGCCGACCTTATCACGCTGCGCGGGGCGCGCCTTCTGCGCGCGGCCGACGTGGTCGTTTGGGCGGGGAGCCTTGTGAACCCCGAGCTGCTCGCTGAGTGTAAGGAATCCTGCGTCGTCTACGACAGCGCGCACATGACCTTGGAGGAAGTGCTCTACGTGATGTGCGCGGCGGATGCACGGGGCGAGGAAGTGGTGCGCCTGCACACGGGCGACCCGTGCCTGTACGGCGCCATCCAGGAGCAGATGGACGCGCTCGACGCGCGCGGCGTGGACTACGAGGTGGTGCCCGGCGTGTCGAGCTTTTGCGGTGCCGCGGCGGCGCTTCGCCAGGAATACACGCTGCCGGGAATCAGCCAGTCGGTCGTGATCACGCGGCTTTCCGGGCGCACCCCCATGCCCGCGGGCGAGGGCATGCGCACCATGGCGGAAAGCGGCTCGACTATGGTCATCTTCTTGAGCTCGGGTATGCTCGCCGAGCTTTCCGCCGAGCTTTTGGCCGCGGGCCGCAGCTCCGACGAGCCGGCGGCGCTCGTGTACAAGGCGACCTGGCCTGAGGAGCGCGTGGTGCGCTGCACAGTGGGCACGCTCGCCGATGCGGGCGCGCGAGAGGGCATCGACCGCACGGCGCTCGTGGTGGTGGGCCGCGTGCTCGGAGCTCGCGGCGGGCTTGCGCACGATGGCGCGCAAGCGGAGTCGTACGAGCGCAGCAAGCTTTACGACCCTTCGTTTGCCACGGGGTATCGGAAGGCGAGAAGCTAGCGTGGCCTTCGAGCACTACATATATACCGGGACGACCCGCCTGCGCTGCGGCTATACCACGGGGAGCTGCGCCACGCTCGCGGCGAAGGCGGCCTGCGAGATGCTCTTGTCACGAAAGCCCGTCGGCTGCGTGTCGATCGTCACCCCCGGCGGGCTGCCCGTCGAGACGGACGTGGTCGACGCATGTATCGGCGAGGGGTGCGCCCAGTGCGCCGTGCGAAAGGACGCAGGCGACGATGCCGATGTGACCGACGGCGTGCTCGTGTACGCGCGCGTGGAACATGCGGGGTCGGGCACGGGCGCTGCGGGCAGCAAGGGCGTGCCCACGCGCGAATCGGAAGTTTCCGTCGATGGCGGCGTGGGCGTGGGGCGCGTGACGTTGCCCGGGCTCGAGCAGCCGGTGGGGGCGGCCGCCATCAACGCGACGCCGCGCGCGATGATCACTTCGGCGGTGCGCGAGGTGTGCGCCGCGCACGGCTTTTCTGGAAATATTGCTGTGACGATTTCGGTTCCCGAGGGTGTTTCCCTTGCCGAAAAGACCTTCAACCCGCACCTGGGGATAAAAGACGGCATCTCCATCCTGGGCACGACGGGCATCGTCGAGCCGCGCAGCCTCGCTGCCTTGCGCGACAGCATCGAGCTCGAGATCCGGCAGCATGCGGCTATGGGGCGGCGCGGAGTCGTGCTCACGCCCGGCAACTACGGCGGGCAGTTCATCTCGGGGCATTTCCACTTAAACGGTGCGCCGGTGGTCTTCATCTCCAACTTTGTGGGCGATGCGATTGACTGCTGCGTTCGCGAGGGATTTACCAATGTCCTTCTTGTGGGACACATCGGCAAGTTGGTGAAGGTCGCGGGCGGCATCATGGACACCCATTCGCGTACCGCCGACTGCCGCGCGGAGATTCTGGCCGCCCACGCGGCCATGGCCGGCGCGGGCGCGAAGACCGTGCGCGAGATCATGTCGTCGGTCACGACCACGGCGGCGCTCGAGGTAATCGAGGCCGCCGGCGTTGGGGACGCTGCGCGCGCCTCGCTCGCTGCGGCAATTGAGGACAGGTTGCGCCGCCGCGCGGCGGGCGCATGCGACATCGCCGCGGTCGTGTTCGACGCCGAGCGCCGCGAGCTTTTCCGCACGTCGGGCGCCGATGCAGTTATCGGGAAATTGGGGGCGACGTATGAGTAAAGGCGTTCTGTACGGGGTGCGCCGTGCAATCGGCTGGCCGGGGACGAAGGTGGTCATGAAGGCGCGCCGCTCGCTTGCGGACACGAAGCGCTTCCTTTGCGAGGAGGGTGCCTTCGACGGTGCCGAGCTTGTAGAGGACTGTGGGCTTCCGGGCGAGCGCGTGTACCGCTCGCTCGACGATGTGCCCGATCGGGGCAGCTACTTCTCGACGATGGTGGTGCGCTAGATGAGGGTTTCCTGCATAGCGTTCACTGAGAGGGGGTATGCGTTGGCGGTGCGCACCGCACATGCGCTTTCCGATTGCGCGCAGACAGGTGAAGACGACCCTGGCTGGGACGTTTCCGTTTCGCGCGGGTTCGGCGAGGGGAAGGCCGACCTGCGCGCATGGACGGCGCTCGCGTGGGAAGCGTCGGACGCGCTTCTGTTCGTGGGCGCGGCGGGCATCGCCGTGCGGGCGATCGCGCCGCATGTCGCCTCGAAGGCAAACGATCCCGCGGTTGTGGCGATCGACGAGGCGGGGCGCTTTGCCGTCCCGCTTTTGTCGGGGCATTTGGGCGGTGCGAACGAGCTTGCGCAAACTGTGGCACGCGCGGCAGGGGCCATCCCCGTCATCACCACGGCGACCGACGTCCGCGGCGTGTGGGCGGTGGATACGTGGGCGCGCTGTGCGGGGCTCGCCGTTTCGAATCCCGAGGCCATCAAGCGAGTGTCGGCGCGGCTGCTTTCGGGCGGGCGCGTGGCGCTCTATTCCGACATGCCGATTTCGGGACAGCCGCCTGAGGGGGTTGACATTGCGTCCGACCGCGCTCGGGCCGATATCGTCGTGTCGCCGTTCGCTGGCGCGAATGCAGGTGCGTCCGTTCGTGCGGCGGAGACAACGGGCGAGGTCGTGCCCGCCGGTGAGACGGGGAAGCCGGCGGGCGTGCGGGCGCAGGCGCCTGCGCCCGAGCCGCTTCGCCTTGTCGTGCCCTGCATCGTTGCGGGCATAGGATGCCGTCGCGGTGTGTGCGCCGAAGCGATCGAGGAGGCGTTTCTTCTCGCGTGCGGGCAGGTGGGTATCTCGCCTTCGGCCGTGCGCGAGGCGGCGACGATCGACGTGAAGGCGCACGAGGAGGGTCTGCTCGCCTTCTGCTGCGCGCGCAATATCCCGCTTGCAACGTATTCCGCAGAGGAGTTGTCGCAGGTCGAAGGCAGCGTTTCGCCATCTGATTTCGTGCGCGCGACGGTGGGGGTCGACAACGTGTGCGAGCGGGCAGCGCTCGCGGAGGGGGGCAAACTTATCTTCCCGAAGCTCGCTCACGGCGGCGTGACCGTCGCGTTTTCCAAGGTAACTATTAAACTTTCGTTTAAGGAGCGGTGATGGGAAAGCTCTTCGTGGTGGGGATCGGCCCGGGCGGCCCCGACGGCATGACGATTGCGGCTCGGCGCGCGCTCGAGGCGGCCGACATCGTTGTTGGGTACACGAAATACGTGGAGCTCGCGCTCGCCGCCGTGCCCGACGCGGCGCATCTCGCGACGCCGATGATGCACGAGGTCGAACGATGCCGCCTGGCGCTTTCGCGCGCGCAGAGCGGAGAAGCCGTGGCGCTCGTGTGCAGCGGTGACGCGGGCGTGTACGGCATGGCGAGCCCCGTGCTGGAGCTTGCGGAGGACTACCCCGATGTAGACGTGGAAGTTATCGCCGGGGCCACCGCGGCTCAGAGCGGGTCGGCGGTGCTCGGCGCCCCGCTTGCCCACGACTTCGCGGTCGTGTCGCTCTCCGACCTGCTCACGCCATGGGAGGTCATCGAGCGCAGGCTCGCCGCCGTGGCGAGCGCCGACTTCTGCATCTGTTTGTACAACCCGCGCAGCAGAAAGCGCGCCGACAGGCTCTCACGCGCGGCGAAGATTATGCTCGAATGGAAGGCCCCCGACACGCTCTGCGGCTGGGTACGCAACATCGGGCGCGAGGGGCAGCAGTCGGGCATGTGTAGGCTCTCTGAGCTGGGGGAGATCGACGCCGACATGTTCACCACCGTGTTCGTCGGCAACGCGAACACGAAGCTCGTAGGCGGCCGTATGGTCACGCCGCGCGGGTATCGGGAGATTCCATGCGAAAGGTAACGATCATCGGGGCGGGGCCCGGAAACCCCGACTTGCTCTCGCGCGCGGCGCTCGACGCTATCGACTTCGCCGACGTGGTCATCGGCGCTCATCGCGCGCTTGCCGGCATCGACGTGCCGCCCGACGTGGTGAGATGCGAGCTCGTGAAGACGGCGGACATCGTCGCCGCGCTCACCGATGCGGCGTCGTGGCGGCGCGCCGTGGTCGTGATGACGGGCGATGTGGGGCTGTTCAGCGGCGCGCGCCGCCTGGTGGAGGCGCTCTCCGGCGACGCGCAGGTGGACGTGCGCGTCGTTCCCGGCATAAGCTCAGCGTCTTATCTCGCCGCGCGCCTCGCGCGTCCATGGCAGGATTGGCGCTTCGCGAGCGCTCACGGCGTGGCGTGCGACATCGTGGCCGAGGCCGAGCGCGCAGGTGAGCTCTTTCTCGTCACGTCGGGCGGGGAAGACCCCTCGCGGCTTTCGGGCGAGCTTGTGCAGGCGGGCTTCGGGGATGCGCGCGTGACGGTGGCCGAGCGCCTGTCGTACCCCGACGAGCGCATCACCTGCGCGACCGCAAGTGAAATCGCAGGTCAGACGTTCGACGACTTGAACGTGATGCTTATCGAGTTCGCATCCCGCGCCGCGAGTTCCCGCTGGCCGTACGCTTCCTCGGGCATTCCCGACGAGCTCTTCATCCGCGGCGACGTTCCCATGACCAAGCAGGAGGTGCGCGCAGTCGCGCTCGCGAAGCTGCGCCTTACCGCTACCGACACCGTGTGGGACGTCGGAGCCGGCACGGGGAGCGTGTCGATCGAGGCGGCGCTCGTCGCGCGAGCGGGGTCGGTATGGGCGGTCGAGCGCAACGCGGCCGGCGTGCGGCTCATCCGAGAGAACGCGGATGCATTCGGGTGCGGCAACGTGCATGCGGTCCCCGGTGTCGCCCCCGAAGCGCTCGCGAAACTGCCCGTTCCCGACGCTGTGTTCGTCGGCGGGAGCGCGGGCGAGCTTCCCTCCATCGTGGAGGCAGCGCTCGAGAAGAACTCGCAGGTTCGCCTGTGCGTGCCATGCGTCACTGTTGAGACGCTCACCGAGGCGTGCGCGCTCCTCTCGGGTTCGCGCTTTAAGGGGTTCGAGGCGTGCCAGGTGTCGGCCGCCCGCGCCGAGGCTGTAGGCTCGCACCATCTTATGAAGGCGCAAAACCCCGTGTTCCTCGTCAGCGCGCGTGGTGCAGGTGGGGAAGGCGGCGCCCGGTGAGCACGTCCATCCCGCGCTTCATGGTCGCTGCGCCCTCGAGTGGGAGCGGCAAGACGGTCGTAACGTGCGCGCTCCTGCGCGCGTTCGCGCGCCGCGGCCTTGCATGCGCGGCCTTCAAATGCGGCCCCGACTACATTGACCCGCTCTTTCATCGCCGCGTCGTGGGTGCGCGCTCGGGCAACTTAGACGGCTTCTTCACCGACGCCCCGACGCTGCGCGCCCTGCTCGCACGCGGCGCCGCGGGCGCGGATGTCGCGGTGCTCGAGGGGGTCATGGGCTTCTACGACGGCATGGCGCCCGGCGTGGCCGACGCGAGCAGCTACCAGGTTGCGCGCGACACGGAAACGCCGGTCGTTTTAGTGGTGAACGGGCGCGGGGCGTCTTTATCGCTCGCCGCCGTAATCCGCGGCATCGCCGAGTTCCTGCCTTGTGCGAACGTGCGCGGCGTCGTGCTGAACAAGACGAGCGCCGCTGCCTGCGCCTACGCGGCGCCTGCGATCGAGAAGCACACGGGCGTCGCGGTTTTGGGTAATATTCCCGCCGACGAGGCGTTCTCGCTCGAAAGCCGGCATCTGGGGCTTGTGACCGCCGACGAAGTCGAGCAACTCTCCGCGCGCATCGACAAGATGGCCGAGCTGGTGGAAAAGAGCGTCAACGTCGACCGCTTGCTTGAAATAGCGGCGACGGCACCCGATATCTGCGAGGAACCTTATCGGTTGGAGCCGATCGCGGGAGCGCGGCCCATCGTCGCCGTCGCGCGTGACGAGGCGTTCTCGTTTTACTACGAGGAGAACCTGCGCGCGCTCGAGGACCTGGGTTGCGAGCTGGCCTTTTTCAGCCCCCTGTGTGATAGCGAGTTGCCCCGGGGGACAAGCGCCCTCTATCTGGGGGGCGGCTACCCGGAGCTCCATGCGCGGCAGCTCTCCGAGAACGCGCCGATGCGCGAGGCGGTGCGGCGCGCGGTGGAATCTGGCATGCCGACGGTCGCCGAATGCGGTGGGTTTCTGTATCTGCAGCGCGAAATCGCCGATAGCGAGGGGCGGCGCTGGCCTGTTGCGGGCGCCCTTGAGGGCGTAAGCGAGAACGGGGGAAGGCTGTCCCATTTCGGGTACGTGGAGCTCACTTCTCAACGCGACGGGCTCTACGGGCCGCGCGGCACACGCATCCGCGCGCACGAGTTCCACTACTGGCAGTCCACCTGCCCGGGCGGCGACTTCTGGGCGCAGAAGCCCCGGCGCGACAAGGGCTGGCCGTGCATGACGACCACCCCGTCCCTGGTTGCGGGCTTCCCGCATGTGTACTATCCTGCGAACCCCGACGTTGCGCGCGCGTTCGCGTCTGCCGCAGCGTCGTTCGCAGAGAGGAGACGGCATGGCTGAAGCAACCGAAACCGCGCTTGCCTGCATCCGCGAGGAAGTCGAGCGCGCGTTCTCGTCGGCGCCGGGCGCCGTGCTCGAAGCCGCGCTCTCCCGGATTGCGCCCGCAGACGAGTGCGCCCGCGCCGCCGCGTACGCCGCGTGGGACTCCATCGCGCACCCCTTGGGGGGATTGGGCGACTTTGAAGACGCCGTCGCGTGTATCGCCGCAGCTCAGGGGAGCGCCGAGGTGGCCGAGTTTCCCCGTGCGCTCGCGGTATTCTTCTCCGACAACGGGGTCGTTGCCGAAGGCGTGTCGCAAAGCGGGCAAGACGTGACGCGAGCCGTCGCGCGCAACATGTGCGAGGGGGCCACGAGCGCCTGCCGCATGGCGGCGTTCGCGGGTGCCGAGGTCGTGCCCGTCGACGTGGGTATGGCCTGGGTCATAGAAGACGCGCGCATGGTGCGCGCGAACGTGCGGCGGGGGAGCGGCAACATCGCGTACGGCCCCGCTATGTCTCGCGATGGGGCCGTGCGCGCGATCGAGGTCGGAATCGCCGTCGCGTGCGGGCTTGCCCGCGCCGGCGTGCGCCTTCTCGCCGCGGGCGAGATGGGCATCGGCAACACGACCACGTCCAGCGCGGTTGCGTCGGTTCTGCTGCATCAGGATGTCGAACGGATGACCGGACACGGCGCGGGGCTGTCCGATGAGGGGCTGCAAAGAAAGATTCGAGCCATTGAGCGCGGCATTGCCGTCAACCAACCGAATGCGGATGATCCGCTGGATGTGCTGAGCAAGCTCGGCGGGCTGGATATCGCCGGGCTGTGCGGCGTGTTTTTCGGCGGTGCGCTGTATCGCGTGCCAATCATCATGGATGGTTTTATCAGCGGCGTGGCGGCACTCTGCGCGGTTC